>NZ_CP047048.1:0-302158 GCF_030408555.1 Corynebacterium aurimucosum
GTGTCCGATCCGCAAGCAGCCCTCCGGGCCAGCTGGAAAGCTGTGGTCAGTGATTTGCTGGCTCAGTCCGAGCAACCAAGCTCGGATGTCCCCAACTTCTCCCATAGCCAGCGCCTCAACCTCCAACTCGTCGAGCCCATCATGATCGGTGATGGCTATGCGTTGATCGCCGCGCCACACGAGAACGCCAAAACTGTCATCGAAACTGAACTAGGGGAATACATCACCCGCGCTCTATCGCAGCACATGGGTCGCCCCTGTTCTTTGGCCGTGACCATTGCGGCACCCCCGCAGCCGGCACCACAGGAAGAGCCTCCAGCACCCGCACCTCAACGCCCTATCCAAACCGAGGCTCCCGAGCACGGCATGGGGCACCAGGCGCAGGCTTTCCAGCAGCCCACACCGCCCGCTCCAACCTCCCAGCCAGAAACACCAAGCCACCATCAGCCGCGCTCATGGGAGACTGCGCATTCCCCAGCCAGCCTCGATGAATTGGCGCAACACTACAGCGAGCAACAAAGCACCGCACCCAGTGGCTACCCCGAAGCAGCCGGGGCACGGATCCCGCGGGAGGAGCCAGCGCACAACCCGAACCGAGAAAAGTCTCTCAATCCGAAGCACACCTTTGAGAACTTCGTCATCGGTTCCTCCAACCGCTTTGCTAACGGCGCCGCCGTGGCCGTCGCGGAAAACCCCGCGCGCGCCTATAACCCACTCTTTATTTGGGGCGGTTCCGGCCTCGGCAAAACGCACCTGCTGCACGCAGCCGGCAACTACGCCCAGGTCCTGCACCCGGGACTGCGCGTGAAATACGTGTCCTCGGAGGAATTCACCAACGACTACATCAACTCCCTGCGTGATGACCGCCAGGAATCCTTCAAGCGCCGCTACCGCAACCTGGACATCCTCATGGTCGATGACATCCAGTTCCTAGAAGGCAAAGAGTCCACCCAGGAGGAGTTCTTCCACACCTTCAATGCGCTGCACCAGGCCAACAAACAGATCATTTTGTCCTCCGACCGTCCACCGAAGCAGCTGACCACACTGGAAGATCGCCTCCGCACGCGCTTCGAGGGCGGATTGATTACGGATATTCAGCCGCCAGACCTAGAGACGCGCATCGCTATCCTCATGAAGAAGGCCTCCGCGGACGGCACAGACGTCGATCGCTCGGTTCTCGAGCTCATCGCCTCTCGCTTTGAATCTTCGATCCGCGAGCTCGAAGGTGCGCTCATCCGCGTTTCTGCCTATTCCTCTCTGGTCAACGAGCCGATCAGTTTGGAGATGGCGGAGATTGCTCTGCACGATCTGGCCCCGGATTCTGCAGATCGCCAAATCACCGCGGCAGCCATCATCGAGGTGACCGCGGATTACTTCAACATCGACGTGGATACCTTGCGCGGTTCTGGTAAGAAACGCGCCGTGGCTCACGCCCGTCAGCTAGCGATGTATCTGTGTCGCGAACTCACTGAGCTCTCCCTGCCAAAGATTGGTGACCAGTTCGGCGGCAAGGACCACACCACCGTCATCTATGCGGACCGCAAAATCCGTAAGGAGATGACTGAGAACCGGAATACCTACGACGAGATCCAGGCGCTGACCCAGCGCGTGAAGAATCACAACCAGCGTTAGCACCACGCAACGCTTGGCGACGCCCCTCCCACCTTCCCCGCAGTAACCTCCCCCGCGGGTGTGGGCAGGGGCGTCTTTGCGATCCGCCAAAAAGTTATCCACACCGTTATTCACAGCTGTGTAATTCCATTGTTGTAATTTGTAGATCCTTGTCACATTTTCTTCTTCCACAGCAGATCAGAGGGCACATCGCCCTTGTGGTTAACCCTGTGATCAGCAGGGATAGATCTGGGGATGGATTGTGGATAACTTTGACCCCGACCCAGTTACTCACATTTCTTGTCATTTGATCACAGTGATCCCACACCCTGACTCACAGATCGATTCGCGGCTCAGAGCTTGGCTTTTGCTAGGTTGTCCACAGATCCCACAGCGCTTATTACTACTCCTATTTTGTTTTCTCCCTAACTAAGAAGAAAAAGGATGTGTGTGATTCGTTGGCGCCCGGCCTGACCGCACGCCCTCATCGAGAAGCACAGACGGTAAATGACAAAATCCTGTGCTTCGGCGCCGATCCTGTAAGTTGGAGTGAGCTTGCAAGAATCTTCCATCCGCAACTAGAGGAGCGTCTCACCACCATGGAGCAGTCCGTGTCATTTCGCGTTGCCAAAGATGACCTCGCCAACGCCGTAGCGTGGGTCGCGCGCAGCCTTCCCTCGAAGGTCACCCAGCCGGTACTGCGCGCCATGCTGATCACCGCGGATGACAATGGTTTGGAATTCACCGGCTTCGACTACGAAGTTTCCACCCGTGTGCGTATCGCCGGCATGGTGGATGAGCCGGGACGCATCGCCGTGGCCGGTAAGTTGCTTTCTGACATCGTTGCTTCCTTGCCCAACAAGGAAATCGAGATGACCCAGGAAGACAACAAAGTTCTGTTGACCTGTGGTTCCTCCCGTTTCGAGCTGCCGCTCATTCCGCTGGATGATTACCCTCAGCTCCCTGTTTTGCCGGAGGTCACCGGCACCATTAACCCGCAGCTCTTCGTGGAGGCCATCAGCCAGGTCGTTGCGGCTGCCGGCAAGGATGACACCCTGCCGATGCTCACTGGTGTGCACATCGACATCAATGGTTCCCACGTGGAAATGACGGCGACGGACCGTTTCCGCCTGGCCATGCGCACCTTCGAGTGGGAGCCGGTATCTCCTGATGTCCAGGCCAAGCTTCTTGTCCCGGCCAAGACGCTGCAGGAGACTGGCCGCTCCTTGGACACGCACCTCAACATCCCGGTAGAAATTGCCGTGGGCACTGGTGACAACATCGCTGCGGAAGGCCTTTTTGGCCTGCATGCGGATAACCGCGAGACCACGACCCGCATGTTGGACGCGGATTTCCCCAACGTGGCACCGCTGCTGCCCAAGACCCACAGCGCCATGGCCAGCATTGAGGTTGCTCCGCTCCAGGAAGCGATTCGACGCGTCTCGCTGTTGACGGATCGCAACGCTCAGATCCGCATGGAGTTCAGCGAAGGTGAGGTGACCTTGGCGGCCGGTGCGGACTCTGGTCGTGCAAGCGAGACCTTGCCGTGCGCCTTCAACGGCCGTGAGGATTTTGTTATTGCCTTCAACCCGTCCTACCTCAAGGATGGTTTGGCTGTGGTTCACACGGACCGCGTGGTCTTTGGCTTCACCGAACCTTCGCGCCCGGCAATCATGATTCCGGAACCGGAAGAGCTGCCGGTAGCCAACGAAGACGGCTCTTTCCCGACCCCGGAGACTGATTTCACCTACCTCTTGATGCCAGTGCGCTTGCCAGGCTAGGCCATATGTATATTCGCGATCTCGATGTCAGGGACTTCCGCTCCTGGCCCGAGCTCACCCTCAGGCTGAAACCGGGAATTACCTTGTTTGTCGGCCGCAACGGTTTCGGCAAGACCAATATCGTCGAGGCCATCGGGTATACCGCGCATCTATCCTCACACCGTGTGGCCCACGATGCCCCCCTCGTGCGCCAGGGCGCACACAATGCTCGTATCTCTGCCACGGCGGTGAACCAGGGCAGAGAGCTCACTGCGCACCTACTGATCAAACCCCACGCGGCCAACCAGGCGCAGATCAACCGTACGCGCCTGAAATCCCCGCGTGAGCTACTAGGCGTGGTGAAAACCGTGTTGTTTTCCCCCGAGGATTTATCGCTCGTACGCGGCGAACCGGCAGCGCGCCGCCAGTATCTGGATGACATCATTGCCTCGCGCACGCCGCGTTTGGCTGGTGTGAAGGCCGATTATGACAAGGTGCTCAAGCAGCGGAATGCGTTGTTGAAGTCGGCGTCGCCAAGCTTGCGCCGCGGCTACAGCGACAGTGATGGTGCCTCGGCGCTGGCGACTCTCGACGTGTGGGATACACAGCTGTCTTCCCTCGGTGCGCAGGTGATTCAGGCACGCCTTGCGCTTGTCGACGAACTCCGCGAGCTCATCCCCGCCGCCTATGCCGGGCTTGCCCCGGAATCGCGGCCGGCGAATATTGAGTACAAGTCCACGGTGGATATTTCTGATCCTGAGGTCATCGAGGCCATGATGCTCACCGAACTCGCTAGCAAGCGCCAGCGCGAGATCGAACGCGGTATCTCGCTTGTTGGCCCGCACCGCGATGACCTGCTGCTTAATCTAGGAGCGAGCCCTGCCAAGGGCTTTGCCAGCCACGGCGAGACCTGGTCCTATGCCATCTCCCTGCGGTTGGCGGAGTTCAACTTGTTGCGCCAGGACGGCACTGATCCGATCCTCATCCTCGATGATGTCTTCGCTGAGCTGGACGCCAAACGCCGCGAAAAGCTCGTTCACCTCGCGGCAGGTGCGGAACAGGTGCTCATCACCGCAGCTGTGGATGAGGATCTGCCCGGCAACTTGCAGCCCATCGAACGTTTTACGGTCACGGTCCGCGATACCGACGAGGGCCGAATCTCCGAGATCGCTCCGTATACGGCGGGCGGTGACGAGGATGACTGAACCAGACTTTGATCCGGTTAAGGCGCTTTTTGAGCGCACGCGGAACAATTCCAAAAATCCGCCGAAGCTCAATAAGCCGGCGCCCAAAATGAACTTAGCCCAGACATCTTCAGAGAAGCAGCCAAAGCCCTATCAGCGTGGTCGGCCGAGCGGTCCCGATGGCCGTCGCAGGCGACGGAGCCTCGAGATCCCTAGCCTCGGCGCGCAGATCCAACGAGAGATTGGCAAGCGCGGCTGGGAACACGAATTGGCCCATGGCTGGGTCATGGGCAATTGGGAAAACCTCGTCGGCGAGCGCATTGCTGCGCATACGCAACCGCTCAACATCAAAGAGCAGGTTGTCTACGTGGCGTGTGATTCCTCCAGCTGGGCTACCGAGTTGCGCTACCTGCAGCGTCCCATCTTGCAAAAGATTGCGGATCGCCTGGGCCCAGACGTGGTGGTTAAGCTGCACATTCAGGGTCCTAAGCAGCACCGGAATTACGAGGGCCGCCAATGGGTCAAGCCGCAGGGTTCGCAAGATACCTACGGCTGATTTTCGGCGACCGCGAAATTCACGCAAATTTGGGGCTCTCACGGGCGTGCAGTGCCCTTGCGTGGGGGGACACAGTGTAGAATGGCTAGAGTCTTAGATTTAGCTCTAGCCAAAAGGAGAACACGAATCCGTGGCTGAACAACACGCATATGATGCGGGGTCAATCACAATTCTGGAGGGCCTCGAGGCCGTCCGTAAGCGCCCCGGTATGTACATCGGCTCCACCGGTGCCCGTGGCCTGCACCACCTGATTTGGGAGATCGTTGACAACTCCGTCGATGAGGCGATGGCAGGTTATGCCGACAAGGTCATCGTCACCCTCCGTGAGGATGGCGGCATCGAGGTCATCGATAACGGCCGTGGTATCCCGGTGGAGATGCACGCCTCTGGCGTTCCCACCGTCCAGGTGGTCATGACCCAGCTGCATGCCGGCGGTAAGTTCGACTCTGAATCTTATGCCGTGTCCGGTGGTCTGCACGGCGTGGGTATCTCTGTGGTCAACGCTTTGTCCACCCGTGTGGAGGCGGACATCAAGCGCGATGGCAAGCACTGGTACCAGAACTTCAACAATGCCATCCCCGATGAGCTTGTCGAAGGCGATAATGCTCGCGGCACCGGAACCACCATTCGCTTCTGGCCGGACCCGGAAATTTTCGAAACCGTCGAGTTCAAGTACGAAACGATCGCTCGCCGCCTGCAGGAGATGGCCTTCCTGAACAAGGGCCTGACCATTGTGCTGCGTGACGAGCGCGCTATCTCCAAAGAACAGGCCGAGCTAGAGGAGATCGCCGAAGCCGGCGACTCCGCCGTGAGCCTGAGCTCCCTCGATGAGAAGGAAAAGTCCGACAAGGACGGCGAGGATAGCGAGGAGAAGACTTCCAAGAAGAACAAGGAAGTTATTTATCACTATCCGAACGGCCTGCAGGACTATGTTGAGCACCTCAACAAGACCAAGACCGCCATTCACCCCACCATCGTTGCCTTCGACGTCAAGGGTGAGGACCACGAGGTCGAAATCGCACTGCAGTGGAACCAGGGCTACAAGGAATCCGTCCACACCTTTGCCAACACCATCAACACCCATGAGGGTGGTACGCACGAGGAAGGCTTCCGCGCTGCGCTGACCTCCCTGATGAACCGCTACGCTAAGGAGCACAAGCTCCTCAAGGAAAAGGATGGCAACCTTTCCGGCGATGACTGCCGTGAAGGCCTTGCTGCCGTTATTTCCGTCAAGGTGGCGGACCCACAGTTCGAGGGTCAGACCAAGACCAAGCTTGGTAACTCGGAAATTCGTGGCTTTGTCCAGCGTTCCGTCAATGAGCACCTCAATGATTGGTTCGACGCCAACCCGGCTGAGGCAAAGGTCATCATCAATAAGGCCGTGTCCTCCGCGCACGCCCGTGTGGCCGCACGCAAGGCTCGTGAGCTCGTGCGCCGTAAGTCTGCCGGTGACCTCGGCGGCCTGCCGGGCAAGCTAGCGGATTGCCGCTCCAAGGACTCGAAGCGCACTGAGCTTTATATCGTGGAGGGTGACTCCGCAGGCGGTTCCGCTAAGGGCGGCCGCGATTCCATGTTCCAGGCCATCCTGCCGCTGCGCGGCAAGATCCTCAACGTGGAAAAAGCCCGCATGGACAAGGTTCTGAAGAACGCTGAGGTCCAGGCCATCATTACCGCCCTGGGTACCGGCATCCACGAAGAGTTTGATATTTCCAAGCTGCGCTACGACAAGATTGTGCTCATGGCCGATGCCGACGTGGACGGCCAGCACATCGCCACGCTTCTGTTGACTCTGCTCTTCCGTTTCATGCCGCAGCTGGTGGAGGATGGCCACGTCTTCCTGGCTAATCCGCCGCTGTACAAGTTGAAGTGGGCGAAGGGCCAGCCGGGCTACGCCTTCTCCGATGCCGAGCGTGACAAGCTGCTTGCCGAGGGCCTGGAGCAGGGACGCAAGATCAACAAGGATGACGGTATCCAGCGCTACAAGGGTCTGGGTGAGATGAACGCCGCCGAGCTGTGGGAGACCACCCTGGATCCGACCACCCGCGTGCTCCGTCGCGTGGACTTGGAGGATGCACAGCGCGCCGACGAGCTCTTCTCTATCCTCATGGGTGATGACGTGTCTGCTCGCCGCTCCTTCATTACCCGCCGCGCGAAGGACGTCCGCTTCCTTGACGTCTAAGCGCTAGGTAAAACCCGCAAAGACCAGCACCTCATATGAGGTGCTGGTCTTTTTTCGTCGTCAAGCGCGGGCTCTTAGACAGTGCCCATGTGGCGTTGCAGAACGCGGCCGATGGTCGCAACATTGGGCTCCAAGATGGAGGAGGCTTTGCCGCGCAGGGACTTGTAGGTGCGAGCGATGCCAGGAGCCTTTACGTCCTCAGCGGCTTTGTCCGCAGTAGTCAAGATGACCTCTGTAACCTCAGCGCTGCGTCCGTCCAGGTAGGTGCCGAAGTCAGACTGCTCAGAGCCTTCGAATTCCTTCCAGTAGGAATCCAGGCTGTTGAGCAGCTCCGGGAGCATCTGGTTGATTCCCTTGGATAAGACCTTAGAATCTGCCTTCTTTGCGGCGGCTAGAGCGCCCTTGAAGGCCATTCCGGAAATGCCGGAAAGCGAAGAGACGGTGTCATCGGCGGCCGTGGCCAAGTCCGCCACCACGGCGTTGCGGGTAGGGGATTGGAGAAGCTGGGTGAGGTTTGTCATACAAGCGAGCTTACTGTGCTGGTGCGCTGGAGCCTGCCTTGAGCGCGGCGATCTGGTCAGCAATCTCCGGGAAACCATTGGTGCGGGCCAGGCGCTCGAGGTCAAAGTCGAGGCCACCTTCGTAGAGGCGGTTGTTCTCGGAAGAACCGGAGGAGCCGGCCATCCCGATTTGGGCGGCAAACTCGTCCACCTGGGCGCGCAGTGCCGGGACATTATCCACTACCAACTTGAGCAGTGCTGCTGCTGCGGCGATGCTACCGCCGATGATGAGCGTCATGTCGATCGGCGTGGAACCGGTGAGGGAGGAGCCGGCTTCGCCCTGCTGGAATTTGGGGTTCTTGTTGTTTTGCCAGTCATTGTCAGCAGTCTTAGCACCCGCAGCCGGCGTCGCGGCAGTGGCGAGGGTAGTGGCAACGACACCAGCGGCAAGGAGCTTCTTCAAAGACTTCGAAGGCATAGGGGATTCCTTTCTACAAGGGAATAGAGACTTCTTTATCATGTTTAACTTACATAACTTCTGCAACAGAAAGATAGACCTCCGTGCAAAATCGCGCGAATTCTTCGTTCTTTCCACTCAGAGCGGGGACCGCGCGCAAGACTGTTTCTAGTGATTCTGCCGCCGCAGAGCGGCTGCCATGAACGGCAATTCCCTCGACGGTGGCCGTGCTCGCTGCCGCCGCGGCGGCCAAGGCGGCAAAGTTTATAACCCGCACCCGATAGGTTTGGCAGAACTCCCGTGCGGCGAGGAGCAGCTGTTCTGCGCTCATTGACGCTCTCCCCGGGCTTGGCGGATCTCCGCTTCTAATTCTGAACGCCCGGGCAGCAGCCGGCGCGCGGTGTCCTGCACGGCAGCATCCGAGAGGGTTCGTGCTGCTGCCGCAACGATGGCGCGGACCACCGTCTCGTGCTTGGAGGTTCCTTGCGCGGAGGCCAGCAGGGTCAGCGCGTGGTCTTGTTCCGGGGTCAGGCGCAGTGTCATAGCCATAGCGCGAATGGTATCACTGTGATACCACAGCCGTGCCACAAACGGCCTTATACGGCCCTAAACGGTAGGATTGGGCGTTATGAGTGACAATAACGGTGATCTTTTCGATCGCATCCAACCAATTGACATCAATGAGGAAATGGAGTCGAGCTACATCGACTACGCCATGTCCGTCATTGTCGGTCGTGCCCTGCCGGAGGTGCGTGACGGTCTCAAGCCGGTTCACCGCCGCATCCTCTACGCCATGTATGACTCCGGCTACCGCCCGGACCGCGGCTATGTAAAGTCCGCCCGCCCGGTCTCGGACACGATGGGTCAGTTCCACCCGCACGGTGACTCCGCTATTTATGACACCCTCGTGCGCTTGGCCCAGCCGTGGAACATGCGCTACCCGCTGGTCGACGGCCAGGGTAACTTCGGCTCCCGCGGTAATGACGGCCCGGCAGCTATGCGTTATACCGAGTGCCGTATGACGCCCCTGGCCATGGAGATGGTGCGCGATATCCGCGAAAATACCGTCGACTTCGCCCCGAACTATGACGGCAAGACGCAGGAGCCGACTATCCTGCCCTCCCGCGTTCCGAACCTGTTGATGAACGGCTCCGGCGGTATCGCCGTCGGTATGGCCACCAATATCCCGCCGCACAACCTCAACGAGTTGGCGGAAGCCATTTACTGGTTGCTGGATAACCCGAATGCTTCTGAGGAAGAAGCCTTGGCCGCCTGCATGGAACGCGTCAAGGGCCCAGATTTCCCGACTGCGGGCCTCATTGTCGGTGATCAGGGCATCAAGGATGCCTACACCACCGGCCGCGGCTCCATCCGCATGCGCGGCGTGACCTCCATTGAGGAGGTGGGCAACCGCCAGACCATCGTTATCACTGAGCTGCCTTACCAGGTCAACCCGGACAACATGATCTCCAATATTGCGGAGTCTGTGGTCAACGGCAAGATCGCCGGAATCGCCAAGATTGAGGATGAATCCTCCGACCGTGTGGGCATGCGCATCGTGGTCACCCTCAAGCGTGACGCCGTAGCCCGCGTTGTCCTTAATAACCTGTACAAGCACTCCCAGCTGCAGACCTCCTTCGGCGCTAACATGCTTTCCATCGTGGATGGCGTGCCGCGCACCCTGCGCCTGGACCAAATGCTGAGCTACTACGTGGCTCACCAGATTGAGGTCATCGTCCGCCGGACCCAGTTCCGCCTCGATGAGGCCGAGAAGCGCGCCCACATCTTGCGCGGTCTGGTCAAGGCGCTTGACATGCTCGATGAGGTCATCGCGCTCATCCGCCGTTCCCCGACGGTGGATGAGGCACGCGAGGGCCTGATGCAGCTTCTCGGCGTCGACGAGATCCAGGCCGATGCCATCCTGGCCATGCGTCTGCGTCGCCTGGCCGCTCTGGAGCGTCAGAAGATTATTGATGAGTTGGCGGAGATCGAAGAGATCATCGCAGACCTCAAGGACATCCTCGCTCGCGACGAGCGTCAGCGTCAGATCGTCCACGATGAGCTGGAGGAAATCGTCGAGAAATACGGCGATGAGCGTCGCACCCAGATTGTCGCTGCCTCCGGAGACGTTTCCGATGAGGACCTCATCGCCCGCGAGAACGTCGTGGTCACCATCACCGCTACCGGCTACGCCAAGCGCACCAAGGTGGATGCCTACAAGGCACAGAAGCGTGGCGGCAAGGGCGTGCGCGGCGCGGAGCTCAAGCAGGACGATATTGTGAAGAACTTCTTCGTCTGCTCCACGCACGACTGGATCCTGTTCTTCACCAACTTCGGCCGCGTCTACCGCCTCAAGGCCTACGAGCTCCCGGAAGCTGGACGCACCGCCCGCGGTCAGCACGTGGCCAACCTGCTGGAGTTCCAGCCGGAGGAGAAGATCGCCCAGGTCATCCAGATTCAGTCCTACGAGGACGCTCCGTACCTGGTCCTTGCTACCCAGCAAGGCCGCGTGAAGAAGTCCCGCCTCACCGACTACGAGTCCGCGCGTTCCGCCGGTCTCATCGCCATCAACCTCAACGAGGGCGATGCGCTGATCGGCGCTCAGCTGGTCAACGAGGGCGATGACATCCTGCTTACCTCTGAGCAGGGTCAGGCCATCCGCTTTACTGCCGACGACGACCAGCTCCGCCCGATGGGCCGCGCTACCGCCGGCGTGAAGGGCATGCGTTTCCGCGGCGATGACCAGCTGCTGTCCATGTCTGTTGTCAACGACGGCCAGTTCCTCCTGGTTGCCACCTCCGGCGGTTACGGCAAGCGCACCGCGATTGAGGAGTACACCCCGCAGGGCCGCGGTGGCCTCGGCGTGATGACCTTCAAGTACACCCCGAAGCGCGGCAAGCTCATTGCGGCCATCTCCGTCGACGAAGACGACGAGATCTTCGCCATTACCTCTGCCGGTGGCGTTGTCCGCACCGAGGTCAACCAGATCCGTCCGAGCTCCCGCGCCACTATGGGCGTTCGCCTGGTTAACCTGGCTGATGACGTCGAGCTGCTGGCCATCGACCGCAACGTTGAGGACGATGGTGAGGAAGACGCCCAGGCAGTAGCCAAGGGTGAGAAGTCCGTGGAAGACGTCAAGCCTGAGCACCTCAAGTCTGGCGAAGACTCCCAGCAGGACGAAGCTGACAGCAAGGATGCCGATAAGGACGAGGAGTAACCCATGATTGGACGAGAGCTTCACCTCGCCCGGATTTCGCCCATGTCGGCGTTCCGCGTTGGCTTGGCCATGTCCCTCGTCGGCCTCGTGGCCTGGCTCATCGCCGTGTGCTTGTTGTACGTCGGCCTTGACCAGGCAGGCATCTGGGATTCCTTCAATAGCCTCGTCGGCGGTGTCGGCGGCGGCTTTGAGGTTTCCTTCGGGTTGGTCGTCTCTGCGGCCGCACTGTTTGGTGCCATTATTGCTGTGCTGATGACCATCTTGGCGCCCCTGATGGCTGTCATCTACAACGCCATCGTGGACGTCTTTGGTGGATTCAAGATTCGACTGCAAGACGAACCGATTAACTAGCGATTATCACCGCGAAAAACTACATATGACCAGGCGATTTGTAATAGATCGCCGGTCCTATGTAGAGTTACTACTCGTTCCGGTCAAGGGCCTATAGCTCAGTCGGTTAGAGCGCATCGCTGATAACGATGAGGTCGCTGGTTCGATTCCAGCTAGGCCCACCACGGAACAATGGGGCATTAGCTCAATTGGTAGAGCATCTGCTTTGCAAGCAGAAGGTCAGGAGTTCGATTCTCCTATGCTCCACAGCATAAGTGGAAGGCGCCCGGCGGAAACGCTGGGCGCCTTTCGCGTTCGGCCAAACTGGTCACAGGTGGGTTAAGGGTCAAATGTGTTTCTGGCTCGGCGTGTCACTGGGGCTAGATTTGGCCTTTTTGGATGCCGATTGAATAGGTGTAGTTGGTGTCGATAGCGTTGTCGTAGAGGGCTGGTCGTCCTGTATCGTGGTCGGCTTGGTTCTCGTTGTGGGTCAGGGTTTGTACTTTGGCGACATCTGGCCGGCGTTTGTTGACCGAGGCTCCGCAGGCTTTACATCGCCATCGGGTCGTGCTTTTGCTGGTCGTTCCATTGTGTTTGGTATCGCCGCCGCAGTGGCAGCGTGGTCGATTCTTTGGCATTGGGTCACCACACCACCGCCGACTACCACAGGCAGGCAGCCACACCGTGGATTTAGCGTCCCAAAGCCAGATATATGCTCCCAAAGCGTATATTCTGCGAGAACCTACAGGTCAGACCCTAGAAATCCCCGATTTCAGACATACTTTCTGACCCTTAACCCTCACAGGTTAAGGCTTAAGGGGCCCTTCCGGTTTTAGAGTGCGTTGATTTTGTCCTGTAGTTGTCCGGAGTGGATGAGGCATCGCAAGATGTAGTGGTTGAGGTTTTTGAATCCCAGGGCGATGCCGCGTAGGTGTTCGAGTCTGCCGTTGATTGCCTCAACGGGACCGTTGGATGCGCCGATATCAAAGTAGGCGAGCACATCTTTGCGTCGACGCCACAGGGTGCGTCCCAGTTGGGCGAGCTCTTCTAAGCCTTTTGGTAGTCCTTTACGCAGGGTGTGGATGATGCGTTCCATGAGCTTTCTGCCTTCCGATTTCTTCGGATGCGCGTACGCTGCGATCACGTCTTGGTAGAGCAGCCACGTTACTTCTAGGGCCACGTAGTCGTCATCGGTGGCCCACAGCATTTCTAAGCGTTGCTTTTGCCGCTCGGTGAGATAGTTCGTCCTGGTCAACAGGGTGCGCCGGTGCTTGTACAGCGGGTCATCTTTGCGTCCGCGGCGCCCGGTTGTCTCACGTTGGAGTCTTTGTCGGCAACTGGTGAGCTTGTCGGCTGCCAGATGCACCACATGGAAAGGGTCCATGACTTTATTCGCCTGTGGTAGTTGCTCTTCAACTGCGGTGGCATAACCGGTGAACCCATCCATGGTCACCACCTGTATCTGCTCCCGGAAGCTGGGGTCGCGCTCTTTAAGCCACCCGCTGAGCACGTGGGCGGATCTGCCCGGTCGCATGTCTAACAAACGAGCAGGCCCACGCCCGTCCACCAGCGGGGTGAGGTCAACAAGTATGGTCACCAGGTTTGATGCCTGACCTGGTTTTCTGGTGTGTTTCCATACATGTTCATCGACTCCGAGGACGCGAACCCCGTCTAGGTGGCAGGGGTCGCCGTAGACAAGCTGGCGACAGGCATCCAGTGCGACCTGGTTGACCAGGTCCCAGCCCACACCGAGTGCTTTGGCGGTAGCTGACACACTCATCCGGTCAATAGCAAGGCGCTGCAAGATCCAGCGGGTGACCCGATAAGTGAGTTTGGCGCCGTCATCCGCGCAGGTTAAAGATTCTTGGAAGATCTTTCTCTTACATGAGACGGCTGTGCATAAGAATCTGGGGACTGTTACGTGCAGCCTAGTGGGGAATCCAACGACAGGAAGATCAACGAGTCGACGGGTGGTGTGGTCGCGCAGCTTTCCTGGCTGTCCGCAGTCCGGGCACACGCCGATAACGGCTACTGGCGTGGCCTCAATGATGGTCAACGCTCCGGTATCAGCGGCACCGGTGATGGCAAGTCCGATTTCCGCGGTACGGCAGATAGTGTCGGCGACGAGGTTTCCAGTAGGCTTCACAGTACGGGTCCCTGGTGGGTTTAGATGGTTGTGTAGGAACTTTCATCTTCACACCAGGGACCCCTACATGTTGTGGTGACCCGCTGAACCCGTCGTTTTCTACCTCACCCCGCTACGCACCCCGAAACCGGAAGAGCCGCTTAAGGGACATTTCGTGTGGATTTAAGAGCGTCCGGCCCGGCCTTTTCTTATGCCTAAGCTGGGGTTCCATTCGTTGTCGATGTGGGTGTCGTATGTGGCAGGTCGCCCGTCTGGGTGGCCCTGCCGTTTGAGTTCTTCTTTCGTCCAGGCCGCGTATGCGGCTTTCCTCATCGCGCCCGAAGTTTTGATGCCTGTCTAGCTACAGTGGATGTACAGGGGCTTCGGTGCGGACGTTGCCATAGGAATTGGCCTAACCGCACCAGTTGCGGCTTACCTACCACAGACCCAGTGTTATCCGGTGTTGATTTCACGGATCGGGCCGTTGGAACCGATTCGAAATCAAGATCAAGGCATTATCCCAGGCTGTTCCGGGAATCCACATCGATCTATCCACACGAAATGTCCCTTAAGCCAGGGTTAAGGGCCCAATTCGCAGTATTATGGACCACAGAGCGGTTAGGAATAAAAATGGATAATGATCTAGGCGACGAAGATTTCATTAAGGGTCTAGCTTCTATCCTTTCGGAACTGGACCGCGAACAATTTCCAGTTACTTTTTTCTGGCTGTCTTCGTTAATTCACGAAGTTGAGGATCTCAGTAAAGCTGGCGAACAGTTAACAGTGAAGCGTTTAGCCTTTAATTTAGTGCCTGTTATAGGTCGCCTTGAAAGCGAATATCGCGGCAAGGAAATATAGCTGCTTCGCTAGAGTCCCCAAGGCTAGATAAATGCTCCTGAAACGTATTTTTGACGTTAACTCAGAGGTGAGGGCCTAAAAATCCCCGATCCCAGACACACATTGTGACCCGTAACCTCAAAGACACCATGTGGAGACCTCCGGCGGGAAAACCGCAGGTGAATGGATGCGAAAATGTGCAAAAGGTGTTTTTGCTTTGGTCCCAGAGCGGCTGCAGTGGGCACTAGCGGGTGAGGTACTGCCTTCCCTCCTGGGGATTGGGGATGAGGCGGTCGAGGCTTACAGGCTCGAGGCCCTTTGCGCGCAGTCCGTCGATGACGCAGTCTGCGGCGCCTATGGTTGTGGCGTGGATGTCGTGCATGAGGACGATGGAGCCGGGCTGCGCCCCGTTGACTGCGGCCTCGCAGACGTGCTCGGAGTTGCGGTCCTTCCAATCCACGGTGTCGACGGACCACAGGGCCTGTGCCTGGCCGTTAGCCTTTGCAGCGGCCTCTACAGTGCCGTTGGTGGCACCGTACGGGGGACGCATCCAGCGAGGGTTCTCACCCGTTGCTGCCTTGATGGCGGCAGCCCCGGCCTTGATTTCGCCGTCCACGTCGCTGGGGGAGAGCTTGTTGAGCTCGCGGTGGGATGCGGTGTGGTTTCCCACGGTGTGGCCCTCAGCCTTCATGCGGCGCAGCAGTTCCGGGTGTGCCGTGGCATTGGGAGCCAAGACCATGAAGCTGGCGTGAGCGTCCTTGGCCTTCAGGGTGTCGAGGAGCTGAGCGGTCAATTCGCCGGGGCCATCGTCATAGGTGATGGCCACGCAATTGGAACAGGTGGCATCAGCAACCGACTGCGACTGCTGTTTGCCGGTCGGCGCGGGCTTCCCAGCCGGACGCGAGGAGCCTGCAAAGACTGGGCTGCTCTGAAGCTCCTTGGGAAGAGCATCGTAGGCGTCCTGTTCTAGTCGTTGAATGTCCTTCTGGACGTCGGGGAGTTGGGGGAGTGCGGGAAACTCCGCTGCCGCAGTAGCGGTGCCAGGCAGGGCCGTGGCTGCCGCAAGGGTGATGAGGGAGCGAACAAGAACACTTTTTCGGCGCATGACAACCTTCCACAGACTTTTTCAGACCCCTTATTGTCTGCCCGGTGAAGGTGGATTATCCCTAGTGACACGCAACTAGAGTGAAAGAAGTTAACTCCTGAGGTTTTGCTAGACCCGTCCAGGGGGTGATTTCGCTGCTTCTACTGGGAGGAGTACGCTCTACAGGTATTGGGGCATTAGCTCAGTTGGTAGAGCGTTGCGTTCGCAATGCAAAGGTCAGGGGTTCGATTCCCCTATGCTCCACAGGGCGCTCACATGGTGAGCGCCCTTTAGCTTTGCCGGGGGTTGACTTATTCGGCGGCCTTGAAGCGCTTGACCAGGATGATGTGGCCATCGCTTTCGCCCACCGGCTCGAAGCCAAGGTGCAGGTAGAGACGGTGGGCGCGGTCATTATCTTTAGCCACCGACAGTGAGATACCCGGGGCGCCCATCTCGCGGGCGAGTTCGGTGGCGGCGTCGATAAGCAGGGTGCCTACTCCCTGGCTGCGGAAGCGAGGTTCCACGGCTAGGGCGAGCTCCGGGATGCCTTCAATAACGTGGCCAAAACCATGGCGTTGCGCCGTTCCCCAGTTCAGCCACACGCCACCGGCAGGGACGTGGCCCTCCCAGGCGATGAAACCTCCGCGGGAAGGCTCCCAACTGCCGAGGTAGTAGTCAAAGCCTTCCTCGAAGCCCGCAGGAAGCTCCTTGTGCTCATCGCCAAAGGTATCGGCGAGAAAGTTAATACGGGCCAGGTAGGTACGGTCAGCTTCAGTGAGGGAAAGAAGATGCATAGTTTCCATGGTAGGACGCGGCGCCGAACTACCTACTTCCCATGCTCCCACTGGGCATAGGCCGAGGCATAGCGCCCGCCCAGATCGATGAGCTCGGTGTGGGTGCCATCCTCGACGATCTGACCCTGTTCCATGACGATGATGCGGTCGGCCTCGCGGGCTTGGTCCAGGCGGTGGGCAACGACGAGCGCAGTGCGGCTCTTCGTGACTGCTCTAGCGGCGTCTTCGAGCACTTCTGCGTGCTCGGAACCGGCCTCGGAAGTCGCCTCATCCATGATGAGCACCGGCGGCTGGCGCAGAATCATGCGAGCCAGAGAAAGCTGCTGCTCGGCCTCCGCACCGATCTCCTCGTTCCCGGCGCCAATCTTCGTATCCAGGCCCTGAGGCAGCCACCGCGAATGCTCATCCAAGCCCACGGTGTTAAGCGCCTGCCATAGCTCCTCATCGCTGGCGTCAGGTTTGGCCAGCAACAGATCCTCGCGCAAGGTGCCGGAGAAGAGATGGACCTCTTGGGTAATGAGCGCGACGTGCTCGGTAATCCACGTGTTCGGCACGGTGGCGGTATCGATGCCATCGAGGCTGATGCTCCCCGCCGAAGGGTACTGCAGGCCCGCCACGAGGGCGGCGAGCGTGGACTTACCCGCACCGGACGTACCCACCAGGGCAGTGGTGGTGCCGGCGGTGAGGGTGAGGGAGACGTCGTCAAGCACGGGCGCCCCACCGGGATAGGAATAGGAAAGGTGATCAATGGTGATGGCCGGCGCGGAGGTGAGCCGGGGCGTGTCCTTGAGGTCTGGAGCGCCAGCGTTGTTCGCCAGGGTCGCCAGCGCCACCGCGCGGCCGAGAGACGTCACGGAATGCTGGATCTCGCCGGCGAAGAAGAGGATGTTGAAGACGTGGATCTCCAGCCGCATCACCAGCAGCACCGCGGCGGTGGCCTCACCGGGGGTCAACCATTCCCACATCACCATGGGCACGGACATGAGGACCGATCCCAAGAGCAACACCGCAAAGGCCAGGGCGCCTTGGCCCAGGATGCGGTTGATCAGCGGAACCTTATCACCCCAGGCCTGCACCGTGTCCCAGGAATAGCGCTCCATGCGTGCATGGGCCCAGTCCTTCAGGGAGAACTGGCGGAGGGTCTCCAATGCACGGATGGTGTCCAGCAGGACGTTGTTGCGGTAGGCCTCCACCGAGGACACCTCGTTGGCTACGGCGGGGATATCGCGCATGGTGCCGCGGATGAAGGGATAGAGCAGGCAGCCGACGCCAACAAAAAGCAGCGCATAGGCGGGGTGGATGAAGACCATCATGAGCGCGGTCAGCGGCAGCATGAAGAGTGTGAGTACGAGGCGATCACCCATCATGGAGATCGTCATGACCACGGTGTCGATGTCTTTGGACAGGCGCGTAATGATGTTGCCGGTGCCCAATTCCATGACGGCCGGCACGGGAGCACCGAGGGTGGAATCCAGCGCTGAGGTGCGCAGATCCACCGAGAGCCGGCGGGTAGTGGAGGTAACCAGGTAGCGGCCCACGGTGCGGCCAGTGACCTCCACGAGGTAGCCCACGGCGATAATAACCAGCGCGCCCACCATGGCTGCGCGGCCCGTACCCAGGACGGGGACCTCCACGCCCTGGATGATATCGACGACGCGCCCGAGCACCTGGGAGACCAGGTTCATCATGATGACTGTGATGCTAAAAAGCGCAAAGAAGAGGGCGATACCCAGCCTGCTGGGGGCACTGGGTAGGGTCTTCAGAAAACGGAGGCACTCCCTCGGTGAGGCGGGAGCTAGGGCATCTGCGCGGTTGTCATTGGTGGTCTTGTGAGCAGGGCTCATAGTTCCACCACCTCATCGGCGTTGGCTGCCCACGTGGAGGCGGATGTAATGATCACGGTGATCTTGCCAGCGCGCAGCTCACGCACGCGCTTGGCGACGTCCGCCAGGGTCAACGAATCCAGCCCCGTCGTGGGGTTGTCCAGCACGAGAACTTCCGGGTCCACAGCGAGAGCGCGGGCCAGCGCGACGCGCTGGCGCTGGCCGCCGGAGAGGTTGAGGCCGGCCTCACCAATGGGCGCGGTGGGCAGCTCGCCGTTGGGCCCAAGCCCACCGAGGCGGATAACAATATCCTCGCAGGCGGAGGCGTGGAGGGCGTCGTGAAGCTGTGTGGTGTTGACAGTGCGGAGCGGATCGACGTTGTCCTGCAGGGTGCCCTCCAACACGGAGATGCGGTGCGGTGGGCACAAGGCACCCTGCTCATGGAGGTAGTGCACCCAGGAATCCACAGTGTTGCGCCCCTCGTTGGTGATGGGCATCCACACGTGTAAGCCGGGGGAGAGGTCGATGGGCGCGCCGGCGGCCTCGGTGGTGTTGGAAGAAAGCTGACCGAGCAGTTCGCCAACGCGCTCCACCGAGGCCCGAGCCCGCGCCCAGTTTTCAGTGAGCAGGCCCAGAGAGACACCTAATGCTGTGAGCGCGGGCGGGACGAGCATGGTAATCGCCATCATCCCTCCGGGGGCGATGCGTCCCTCGAAGGTTTCCCAGGAGGTCCAGGCAAGAATGCCCACGGCAAAGGACGCGGGAACCATCTGGCGCAGCCAGGCCATGAGGGCGGAAAGCTTGGCCTCGCGGAGCATGGCACCCAAGGAGTCCTGGGCGGCGTCGGAAAAGCGTTGGCGGGAAATCTCCTTGGCGCCGAGGCCCTTAATCACGCGTGAACCTTGCGCAAAGTCCGTGGCGAGTGACAACGCGGTGTTCTCCAGCTGGCGGCGGCGCGCGGCAATCTTAGTCAGCGGCTTCGTGGTAGCCCAGGAGGCTAGCGCGGTGGCGAGCGCGCCAACCAGCAGTACAGCTGAGACCTGCCAGGAAATCGGGGCGAGGCTGACCACTGCGCCTAAGAGGTAGCCCACCATGACCAGTGGGAAGTTGAGGATCTGCTTGAGCTGGCCAATGTAGTGCGAATCCTCATCCATCGTGTTGAGTAGCCGGCCGGGGCTTATGCCTGTGGTAGAAGCGGCCAGCAGCTTATCCAGCAGGTTCAGTCGCAGCGTATGCGTGGTGCGGGCCTGACTCAGATCAGTAAACGCATCTGCCGTGGCCTCGCAGATATAGGCGATGAAGAGGAGGATCGCCGTGGCCGCAAGCGGCAGGGCTACGGTGCGCCAGGAGGGATCGGAAAAGGCATACTGCGTGGTCTGGCCGATGATGACGGAGACTAACGCCCCCAGCGGGGCGTTGATGAGGGTGGCAACGAAGATGCCGATAACGCCGGTGCGCTGGGCACCAAGCAGCCGCCACGTGGCGGTGCCGGGCCGGGAGAAGTCGGTGGTCTCAGTGAGGGAGACCTCCCCGGAAGGGGGTTCATCGGGGAGGTACCACGACCACGTCCTCATGCGGGGGTAGTGAGTCATAAGAACTCATCCTATAGCGCACAACGCATGAGGGAGTGATTCAGATTACGCTTAATGAATCACTGGGGGGCTTAAGCCAGGTGATAGTTCTCCACGTCATAGCCGTTGAATTCACGGTCGACGCCATAGTCATCGATGGAGCTAAACTGCGTGCCGTTTTCGATGGCAAAACGTAGGTTATCTACGCGGGTGGACGGATCGCCGCTCACGGCACCTGCGGGAAAATAAAAGGTCTCCCCGCTCTTGAGCTTGACTACGAGCGACTCAAAGCTCATGCCTGATCTCCTTGGCTGCTGTTGATAGGGCTTCCCGCGCAAAACAGCGCGCGGGCACCGATCTATGAGGATCGATGCCGATTAGCCTTCAATTCAAGCAGGTCGGGCGCGCGGGGGCAAAGAAGTGAGATCAAAACAACGAAACGCGCACCCCCAAGGATGGGGGGGTTAGTTCTCGTCCTCGGTCTGGAGGCGGTGCTTGCCTTCGGACTCATGGTCATCAGTGATGCGGGAGGTGTCAGCATCCTCCTTGTCGGCGTTGCTGACCTCGATCTCCGTCTCGACGGCGTCCTGAATAGCGGTTTCTTCCTCGCGGTGCTTGGCCAGCTGCTCATCCAGCGAGCCCAGCAGCTCTTCGTCGCGCTCGACGACGCCCTCCTCAGCCAAGTCGGAGCCATGCGTGGCATCGTCCTCGGTGGTGGAGGTGTAGACCAAGGTGGAGCCCTGCGGCGCGGACGGGGAGGAGAAGTCCTCAACGCGCGGCGGAACGGCGGATTCCTTCTCCTTCTTCTGGGTGAAGAAGTAGTAGATGCCACCGCCGATGGCAGCAATGGCGGCAATGAGCGCGGAGATCAGCCAGATCTTTGAGCCCTTCTTCTTGTCCTTGCCACCGAGGCGGCGGGCCTTCTTCTGCAACTTAGCGCTTTGCTTCTGCGCCTTCTTCTCAGCCTTGGACGCCTTCTTCTTGGCCTGCTTGCGGGCCTTGGACGCCTTCTTTTCCGCCTGCTTGCGGGTCTTCTTCCACTGCTTGGAGGCCTTATCCTGGGCCTCTGATGCAGCCTCAGAGAGCTTCTCGGTGGTTTCCTCGCTGCGCTCCTTGAGCTGTTCGAGGGTGCGCTCGAGGCGGGCATGCGCGGCCTTGGTTACGGCGCCCGCTTCGCGGCGGGCCTCCGGGAACCACTCGCCATCTCGCTCTTCCATGCGGGCGGCGGCGGTCTCCAGGACGGAGTAGGCCTCACGGGCCTTCTCGTCGCGGCGTTCCTTGAGGCGCTCCACCAGGGCGGAGGTGGCGCTGATGGCGGTGGACAGGGCGGCGGGGTTCATGGGTTTAGGTGCTCCTTTATGTCAATACTGAAGTGACTTTTCGGCGGGGCACTGTATATGCGCGCCCGCGTTAGCGCTGGGTACTCCCTTTCAGCGTAGTGGTGGCGCGCAGGTCCCGCCACCAGATGCGCCAGGTGGCGAGCTGTCCAAAGAAAATAGACAGCTTTGTATGGATGGACCGGGTTTTTATTCACTAGCGCTATGGGCTAACAGTGCAGCTGACTGGGTTCTAAAGGTATTACCAAAGCAAAAAGCCTTTCGTGAGAAATGGACAGCTTGGTACGTTTTGGGACATCAACACCGAAGATAAACAACGATAACCTGCAGAGGAGGTGAGCATGTCCCCGCGACTTTCCGCATCCGCACCACTAGACCAAATCAGCGAAGATACGCCTAAACGTCGAGAGCGCACCGCTCTCTCCTTCGAGGTGATCCCGCCGCGTCATGATGCGGACGCTGCAAAGATTGACCGCTTGCTCGCCACGCTCGCCGCGTATAACCCCGACTACATCGCCGTCACCAGCTCCCAGCGCTCTGGGTGGCTGGAAGGAACCGCAGCCTTCATTGAGAAGATCTCACGCGATACAGCGATGCGTCCCCTGGCCCACCTGGCCTGCACCGCCGGCACAGAGGAAGAGCTCGTTGGCTGGATCGACACGCTTGTCGACGCCGGCGTGCGCGGCCTCCTTGCCCTCCGCGGCGACCTTCCGGAGGGCGGCATGCCCGAAGGGCACCTGCCGCACGCCGATTCCCTGGTCCGGCTCATCCGCAGCTGGGAATCCGACCGCGTGGCGCGCTTGGCAGCCGGCCGCTTGGCGGTGGGCGTGGCTTGCTACCCCAACGGCCACGCCGAGTCCGCCACGCCGGACGAGGACATCGACGTTCTTTTGGCCAAGCAGCGTCTCGGCGCAGACTTCGCCATCACCCAGCTTTTCTTCGACGCGGAGGATTACGTCCGCTTTGCCCAGCGCGCTCGGCTGGCGGGTGTGCGCATTCCGCTCATCCCCGGGATCATGCCGATGACGAGCCGTGCTCGGGTGGAGCGAATGTGCCAGCTGTCCGGGTTGGACGGTCCGACCAAGGTCCTTGACCAACTCGCGGCAGCGACCTCCCCCGAGGAAGAGAAAGAAATTGGCATGCAGATTACAGCCAAGCTGGCGAAGACGGTGATGAACGCCGGCGCCGACGGGCTGCACATCTACACGCACAACAACCCAGACATCACGACTGACCTGCTCAACCGAATTGGAGTCACCCCATGACCGCATCCTTCCCTAAGGCCATGATTGAGGGCTACCCGCGCGTCGGCGCTCACCGCGAGCTCAAGCGTGCGTTGGAGTCCTACTGGTCCGGCAAGATCGACGCCGAGACCTTCGAATCCGCCGCGCACTCCCTGCGCCTTGACACCTATGCCCGCCTCAAGGAGCTGGGCCTCACTGAGGATTACGCCATTCCGGCTGACGTCGCCTACTACGACCACGTCCTCGAGACCGCACTGACCGTGGGCGCCGCCGAGGGCGAGAGTCTCGATGATGAGTTCACCCTGGCCCGCGGTAACAAGGACACAGCGCCGCTGGAGATGACCAAGTGGTTCGACACCAACTACCACTACATTGTTCCTGAGATCACCGATGACCAGACCTTTAGCGCGCGCCCGCAACGCGTGCTGAAGATTGTGGAGGAGGCTCGTGCCGCCGGTCATACCGTCCGCCCAGTCCTCGTCGGCCCGGTGACCCTGCTGGCCCTGTCTAAGCAGGCTGAGGGCGCCACCAAGCAGCCCCTGGACCACCTCGATCAGACAGTCGAGTCCTACCTCACCGTTTTGGCTGAGCTTCACGACGCCGGCGTCGAGTGGATCCAGCTCGCCGAGCCGGCCCTGGTCGCCGACCTCGCCGCCGCTGACGACGCCACTTTGGCTGCCGCACTCAAGACCGCCTACGGCCGCATCTTGGGCGCGGAGAAGCGCCCGCAGGTGTACCTGACCACGCCCTATGGTTCCCTCAACGCTGGCCTCGATGTCATCGCTGAGCTTAAGCCGGAAGCGGTCCAGGTCGATCTTTCCGTGGGCACCCTGGCCCTAGACAACTCCTACCTCGAGCGCGTGGCCAAGCTCGCCGAGGCCACCCACCTCGCCGCCGGCCTGGTCGACGGCCGCAATGTCTGGGCCGCGAACCTCCGCGACTTGCGCGAGAAGCTGGAGACCCTGGGCGAAGGCGTTTCCGTGACCACCTCCGTGTCCCTGCAGCACGTGCCGCACACCGTGGAGGCGGAGACTTCCCTGCCGGTGGACGTCGCCACCTGGTTCGCTTTTGCTGATGAGAAGATCCGTGAGGTCGTAGCACTCGCCGCCGGCCCGCTCGATGCCCCAGAGGCTTATGCTCAGGCCGACCGCGCCGTGCGCACCCGCGCCGAGTCCTCCCGCACCCATGACCAGGCAGTACAGGATCGCACTGCGCAGTTGCCGGAGGGCCAGGTTCAGCGCCAGCCGGAGTTCGCCGAGCGCAACAAGGCCCAGGAAGCCCTCGGCCTGCCACAGCTGCCAACCACCACCATCGGCTCCTTCCCGCAGACTGCTGAGATTCGCGCCGCCCGCGCCGCACACCGCAAGGGCGAGCTCTCCGATGCCGACTACACTGAGGCACTGCGCAACGAGGTGAAGTCCGTCATCGAGTTGCAGGAGCGCTTGGGCCTGGACGTCCTGGTCCACGGCGAGCCGGAGCGCAACGATATGGTGCAGTACTTCGCTGAGCTTCTCGACGGCTTCGTCGTCACCGAGAACGGCTGGGTCCAGTCTTATGGCTCCCGGTGCACCCGTCCGCCAATCGTCGTCGGTGACATCTCCCGCCCGAAGGCCATGACCACCGAGTGGGCGAAGTTCGCGCAGTCCCTGTCCGAAAAGCACGTCAAGGGCATGCTCACCGGCCCGGTGACCATCCTGGCCTGGTCCTTCGTGCGCGATGACGTTCACCAGTCCGTCTCCGCCGACCAGCTCGGCGTGGCGCTGGCCGACGAAGTCCGCGACCTCGAGGAGGCCGGCATCGACATCATCCAGATCGACGAGCCCGCCCTGCGCGAGCTGCTGCCGCTGCGCGAGCAGGACCGCAAGGCCTACCTCGACTGGGCGGTGCGTTCCTTCCGGGTGGTTTCGTTGCAGGCGAAGCCTGAAACCCAGATCCACACGCACCTGTGTTACTCGGAGTTTGGCCAGATCATCGACGCCGTCGCCGGCTTGGACGCCGACGTCACCTCCATCGAGGCGGCCCGCTCCCGCATGGAGCTGCTCGAGGACATCGATGAGAAGTTCCACTCCGAGATCGGCCCGGGCATTTACGATATCCATTCCCCGCGCATCCCGTCCGTGGCGGAAATGGCCGAGCTCATCCGCGCAGCGCTGAAGAACGTGCCGGTCGAGCGCCTCTGGGTCAACCCGGACTGCGGCCTCAAGACCCGCGGCTATGAGGAAACCGAGGCCTCTCTGCGCAACATGGTCCTCGCCCGTGACGAGGTCCGCGACAGCCTCTAAGTTTAAATCTTTGGATTTAAACGAAGTCCATCGCCGTCAGCTCACTGAGCGCGGCGATGTCTCCGTTTCCGGCCCTATCGAAGTGCAGTGCCTTGAGACCCGCGGCACGGGCGCCTTCGACGTCATTAGCCACCGAATCGCCCACCATGAGAGTGGCGCCCGGATCCACCCTTAAGTGCCGACAAGCTTCAAGGTAGGCCTCCGGGTGCGGCTTCGGATGACCCATTTCCACGGTGGGAAAGAGCTCAACGCCTGGCAGATCGAGCCCGCCTGCCCGTAGTTTTGCCTCCTGCATTTCACGGGCCCCGTTCGTCAGCACACCGACGATGAGACCTAAATTGAGGACGTGCTGTAGTACGTCCTGTGCACCATCCACCGAGCACCAATGCTTCTCGTACGCGGCCAGGTACTTGGCATATTCCGCCAGTGCCTCCTGCTCCGTCATCTCTGGGCGGCCCAGGAACTCGCGGCAGCGCTCCACGCGCTGGCCCTGGTGGGTGACCTCGCCGCGCTCGTAGGCGGCGAACCATTTCCTTTCAATCTCCGCGAAGCGCTTGTGGTGCCCGCCCGGCAGCCACTCTTCCACGGCCGCATGCATCGCGGCGGTGTGGTCCATGAGGGTGTCATCGAGATCGAAGAGAATGGCGCGAATCATGCTTGTAACCCTACGCAGATCGCTGACAGCGTCGCGCCGGAACAACGCATTGGTGGAAATTTCCATACAATGGCTGGCATGACTCAGAAGACCGCAACTGCAACGATGCACACCAATTACGGTGACATTGTTATCGACCTGTTCGGTAACCACGCACCGGTAACCGTTGAGAACTTCATCGGCCTGGCTAAGGGCGAGAAGGACTACACCACCCAGAACGCCAAGGGCGAGCAGTCCGGCCCGTTCTACGATGGCGCTATTTTCCACCGCGTCATCGACCAGTTCATGATCCAGGGCGGTGACCCGACCGGCACCGGCCGTGGCGGCCCCGGCTACCAGTTCCAGGATGAGTTCCACCCGGAGCTCCAGTTTGATCGCCCGTTCCTGCTGGCCATGGCGAACGCCGGCCCAGGCACCAACGGTTCCCAGTTCTTCATCACCGTGGCGCCGACCCCGCACCTGAACAACCACCACACCATCTTCGGTGAGGTCACCGACCCGGCTTCCCAGGAAGTTGTGTCCAAGATTGCTAAGGTCTCCACCGACCGCATGGACCGTCCGGCTGAGGACGTTGTCATCGAGTCCATCGAGATCGCCTAAGCGTTCTTAGCTTTTCATCCGAGCCCGCTGCCACGTGATGTGGTGGCGGGCTCGTTGTTTTAGGAGTCTGCGTGAAGAATTATCTCCGTTCGGCACCGGCCACCCTGGTGCTCATGGTGCTGTGCATCGGTGCTTGGTGTGCCACGGCCATCCAAGGCTCGTCCCTCTCCGCGCCCTACTATCGCAGCATGCTGGCTCAAGACTGGACGCTGTGGGGCCCTGACGTGTCCGCGCACCCCACAACTGTCATTACCGCGGGCTTTATGCATCTCGACGCCGGGCACCTCTTGGTCAACATGGTGATGCTGTTCTTTGTGGGCAGGGAAGTAGAACGCGCCCTGGGCAGCGCGCTGTATGTGGCGGCCTATCTCATCTCCATCGTGGGCTCTTCTGCCGCAGTGCTGTGGATGGATTACGGCACACCTACGGTGGGCGCCTCCGGTGCCCTCTTTGCGCTCATGGGTCTACTCATTGGTGTGTACCGCAGTCGCGGTCTTGACCTGCGCGCGCCCATCGTCCTCGTGGTGGCCAACGTCGTCTACAGCTTCGTGGCGGAGAATGTCTCCGTGTGGGGGCACTTGGGTGGCTTGCTCACAGGACTGCTGTTGGCACCATTCCTCTTTCGCAAACGCACGTGGCTGCGTTGGCTGGGGATTTGGATTATCGGGGTGATAGCTGCTGTTGCAGCGGCGCTGCGAGCTGGGCTTTGGGGATAACTCGGGCGTGTTATCCACCAAAACCTTTGTGCGAAAGAATTTCACACAAGTTATCCACATTGTGGATAACTACATTTTTGTAATTTACCGAACGTGTGCGCCAAGATAACCGCAGATCAGCAGCTTAATCGGTTGTGTTCGAAGTTTTTGTGCGGGCTGTGGGAAGGGTGAAAACACTTATCCACAGGGTGTGGAGAAAGTCTGTGAAATTCGTTGTCCACAGAGTTATCCCCACCCTGTGGATAACTTTGTACCCAAGGTGTTAACAGCGCTCCGGTTGCGGGGTGGTGTTGGGAATCGCGTACTTTCGAATAGCGGTTGTCTACGTGGAATTCCCAAAGGTGGCTTATCGAAACAGAGCTCCCGCTAGCGCTATACGACGCTTCATGCCTAACGAGTAGGTTTTGAGCTGCCGGTCGCAGCGGTGTGACATATCGACCAGCTCTAAAACCGCTTGTACCCGATGCTTATCGACGCCATATAGCCTCGCCATTGCGTGGAGATGCTGACGCCCGGTGAGACTAGTAACGAGGCCGCCATCGTCGAGGAGCAGCCCGATGGTGCCATTGATGTGCTTCGTTCCGGTGGCTTTCACCAAGCCGAGGGCAGCCCGGAGCGTAGTGGATTTGCCGGCGCCGTTCGGACAAAGCAAAGCGGTGATCCGTCCGGGAGATGCCGTGAGGTTCGCGCCGTGGACAACCTCATGTCCGGCGAAGGAGACGGTGATGTCTCGAGCAGTGAATACGGTGTTCATACCTCTGACGATATTGATCAGGAGCATGAGAAACATCGCCTAAGCAGGCAATATTTTGCCTCCGCTATTTGGGGGAGAAGCCCGTTAATCGAGCAGAGCGCGGTATTGCTTGCGGGCCTTCATGGAATGAATGATGGTCTCGGTCCCGTCGTCCCAAATAAGAACAACGAGCTCAAGTAATCTCATTGAGCCGTCGAATCCGAGGCGAAGCTCTCGCTGTGGGTTCTCGTCGTCGAGTGGAGCTTTAAAGACACAAGTTGATGTTGCTGCGGTTACGGAATCCTCCGGCTTGATGCCGTGTTTTGTGGCGTTCCGGCGAACCTCCATTTAAATGGCTTTTCTTAGCGCTTCACGGATTGCCTGTGACCTAGACCATCCATGCGCTGTAGCATACTTATCCAGGTCTGCAATTTCATTGGGCGAAAGGCGAATCGAGATAATCTTTGCGGCCTGATTGTCGCGGGGTTTCCGCCCCCGAGTACGAAGAGTCTCCACGTCGTAACCATTTTCGGCTTCCATTACCCATGCATCAATTTGCTCTTCGCTGATCGGCTGTCCATTGATAGTCTTCATAACCGTAATCGTATTACGAAAAGGGGTTCTGTTGCTAGAGTGAAGTTCGGACTAGGAGTGTGATGTCTAGTGGCTTTTTGGACACGGAGTCCAGGATGTTTTTGGACGGGATGTCTAGTGGCTTTTTGGACGTTTGCGGCGGTGGAATAGCCGGATGGCTATTCCATTGCATAAGCGTAGAAAGGTCGCAGATTTCGATCCCGTTCGTGACGGCAAGACGGTCACACAGTTTTGCAAAGAATTAGGAATCTCGCGGCAGACGTACCACAACATCAAAAGCCGGATAGCGCAGAAGGGTCGCGCAGGTATTGTGCCTGATTCGACTGCCCCGAAGAATCCGATTAAGAAATTTGACGAGGCCGATAAAATCGCAGTCGTCCACGCCAGGCAGGAGTTGATGGAGCAAGGCTTGGATTATGGGCCTTGGTCGATCTACTACTTCTTGTTTGACACTTCGGGCCCAGATTCCACGCCGTCGCGTTCTACAATCGCCTCGTGGCTTCATGAGCTGGGATTTGTTGATGCCAATGCCCGCAAACGGCCACGCAGTTCCTATAAGCGCTTCGCCCGTGATCTCGTCGGTGAACTCTGGCAAATCGATGGACTGGTCTACCGCCTCTTTGACCATGCCCACACACATGTCACGATTTACCAGATTATCGATGATGCCAGCAGATTCGATGTCGGAACCACAGCGTTCGCTCTGCCAGAAAACGGTACTGATGCGCGCGCCGTACTGGCCGCAGCGTTCGCCGCCTACGGCAAACCTCAAGAAATCCTTTCCGACAATGGCGATGCGTTCGCCACCTATCACCGTGGTTTTCTCTCTGCTACTGAAACTTGGCTCGCTAGCCAAGGTGTACTTGCTATTGCTGGTTTCGCCCCGACAACCCAGGGAAAAGACGAACGCTCTCACCGCACGTTGACCCAGTTCCTCGATGCACGCCACCCAGTCAGCCTTGCTGAGGTCAACACATATCTGGCTGAATATCGCCAGGTCTACAACGAACGACGACGGCACCAATCACTGCTCGTCGGCAAAATGCACATCACACCACGCCAGGCCTTCGATACCTTCCCCAAGGCACCATCACCTACACATCCACTCGATCCTGAGCAGGTCTGGGCCCGCGTAGTCGCCTATAACCAAGCGCACAATCCACAAGCTGTATCCGAAATGCTAAACGGCCCCGCGGAAGCGGCAACTTCACACGAGGCCTGCATCGATGACATGGCAGCTTTGCAAGGCATACCTCCCACCGATACCCCCACACTAACGGCGCCGACGACAAATTCAACAAACCATTGGGATATCCCAGACCAGCTCTGCGTAAGCAAAGACGGCGTTGTACGCGTGTGCGGTTTCGGGCTCTACATTGGTCTGAGGTTTAAAAACCGCAGACTCTACTCCACGGTCACAGCCGAAAACGTTGCGGAGTTCTACACGGCCCATGACGGTGAATTCCTCTTCAGCGTGCCACTGCCGATCACGTTGAGCCACAGACCACCAGGTGGTCAGATCAACATCAACCTCGTTGAAGGAATGAAACACCGCCAACCACCGCGGATGAACCCGAAACTATCCAAACCCCGGCCGAAACGCAGGCCGCAACCATAAACCGCTAGAAGTGTCCAAGACCTCCATGGACTCCGTGTCCAAAAAGACACCGGACTCCATGTCCAAAAACCCTATGGACATAACAAGTTCGGACTAGGAGCCAGCGCCGCCCAGAATCTTGGTCACCAGGTTCAGGCGCGTGCTGGCGCCGAAGATGGTGATGAGGCGTGAGACGTGTTTCTTCACGGCGGACTCGGAATAGCCGGTGGCGGCAGCGATCTCAGAATTGGAGTTGCCGGCGAGAAGGAGTTTGAGGACGGCAATTTCGGCGTCGTGAAGCTCGTGGCTTTCAATGGCGGCGGCGACGGGATCGCGTGGGGTGGCGGGTTCCCCAATGTAGTCCACCAAACGGTGCATGGCGGCGGGCGCCACGACGGTGCCGCCCTCCACGGCGGCGCGGACCGCCTCGATGATGGAGCGCGGGCGTTGGTTCTTCAAGATATAGCCCGCGCCGCCCGCCCGCAGGATCTTCAGCATCGTGTCATCCGAGTCGAAGGCGGTCACTGCCAAGAAGGTTGGGGGATTCGGCGCGGAATTAAGGTGCTTGAGCAGCGTGATGCCGTCCATGTGCGGCATGTGAATATCGGCGAGGACGAGGTCCGGCTTGGCTTCCTCGATCTGGGCCAGGCAATCCGCGCCATTGGTTGCCTCACCGACCACTGTGATGTCCTCGGTGGTCTGGAAATAGACGCGGAGCGTCGAGCGAACGAGCTCATCATCATCAACGAGGAAAACCCGAATGCTCATGGCAACAGTTTAGCCACCGCACCACCAGAGCTGGGGGTTGTTGGAGCAACGGAAGTGGTCGGTGAATTCGCCCGCGAAAGACTTGTAGAAGGTGAATCCGGTGGACTCAGTGCTCTCAGTTGCGGTGGTCTCAGCGGAAGTGTCAACAGGAGCCTCAGCAGCGCTGGCGAGTGGTGCGGAAAACAGTGCGAGAGCTGCGGCGGCAACGGCGAGGGAAGAACGCATGTCTACTAACCTTGTGGAATTTAAGAATCGGCGATTTACCGGGCAAGTTTACTATATTTTTCTTAGGTGGGCAGTGGGAAGAGAAAGGCGTGTGACCCAGTGATCACCTTCTTTGCCGCTGCCGAAGCTGCCGTGCATTCGGCGAACGCGGCGGGCGATTTCCCCCAAACCCAGATTCGTCGTCATGTATTGGCGTGATTGTTGCGCCGCAATCTCGGAAGTGATCACGAGGTCGATGGACTTGGAGCTGCCGGTGGCCTCGATGCTCACACGGGATTCAGGGCGAGCGTACTTGAGGATGTTGATGGCGAGCTCAGAGAACACGAGGGAGAGCTTTTCCGGTAGCGCAAGCTTACCGTTCTTGCCTACATTGATCTGTGCTTCGCAGTGGAAGCCGTGGCTGTTCAGGAAGCTAACCATGGTGTCGAGGTCGTCTTCCAAGGACTTAACTCCTTGAGTCACGCTCTCATTCTTCATCACGCGTAGCAGGTCGCGGACTTCGCCCATGGCTCGGCGGGCGTCGTTAGCAATCGCCTCCGCGGAGTCAGCCGCGGAAGGATCCGTTTGGGTCAACGCCAAGGTTTCGGAGCGCATGACCACGGAGGTCAAGGTCGCAGCCACCGAATCATGAAGGGCGGTCATCAGCGCCTCGCGCTGCTTGGCGGCGCGCTGCTCGGCGGCAAGACGCTGGTCCCGGGTTTTTCGCAGCGCGGCCCCAATGACGATGGCCACCGCATACAAGATGAGCGGTGTTGACAGGTTTAACGGGTCGAAATCAGGCAGATATTTAATCGAAGGATCCGTCGTGACGAGGTATGTGTACACCACCGCTGGGGGAAGCGCCCACAGCCAGCGTGTACGAAACGCCACGATGCCCACGATGACGGGGCTCCACGCCAAGAGGAGGAAAGACCGCCAGTCGGGGCACCACATTGCGAGCGCAAAAAGCGCACCGTACCCGCAGGCCGCCGCAAGTGGGCGGCGGATGGCCAGTGGCGTCAGGGAAACGCCGAGGCCGGCAAGTACGAGTGCGCCGGGAGTGAGGAAGTTTTTATCCACCGTGACGGTGAGCATCACCAAAATGATGCAGCCAACGCCAGCGATGCTATAGAACCTCGAGGAGCTCATCGGTAGCGATGAAAACTAACGCCAGCCCATCGTCATCAACAGGCCGATGATGGCCAGGCCGAAGCCGATGCCGTAATTCCACGGTCCCAGCTCCTGCATGAACGGAATGGACTCACCCGCTAGGTAGTTGACCACCAGCCAGAGCAGGCCGAGGAGCATGAGGCCCAGCATGATGGCGATGTACCACTTCGGGGTTCCCTCAGAGTTGATCTTGACCGGGGTGCGGTTGGTCGCAGAGCTGGAGGACTGCGGGAGTGCGGAGCCCTCCGTCGTGATCTTGGACTTTGGCATTGTTACACCTTCACGAAGAATAGGGGTGGTTAATCTGTGAGATACCTTAGCAGCTGCGGCGTTGAGAGCTACTGCGGCAGCAGTGCTGCCGGGTCAAACTCCCAGAACCGGATGTGGATGGTTTCATCCTTGCGGATGACATCGCCGCGGCTTGCCGACGCCCATCCAATCTTGTCACTGTCGATCGGGTTCGACGTTGGGATGCGTTCGCCCACGTCGAGGGAACCGGACCAGCCCTTGGCGCGCAGCGCGGATTCAGCTTCCTGCTGCGTGGAATGTGTAATATCCGGTGCCTGGATGAGCATCGCGTTGGAGACCTCGAGGGTGACCTGGCTGCCCTTGGGTAGCTTCTGGCCCTCCTCGACGACCCGGAGCACCTGGTTCTCCGGCAACTCAGAATCCACCGAATTCACGGTGACGTCAAAGTCCATGGAGGACAGCATGTCTACTGCGCGATCACGGTCCATGCCGCTGACGTCCGGAACGCTGACTTCCTTCTGGCCCTTGGACACCGTGATGCGTACCTTCGAACCCTTGGATAGCTGCGCGCCGCCCGCTGGGTTCTGGGAAATGATCTCGCCCGCGGGTGCCTCATCATTTACCTGCTCCACGTCGGTATTCAGCTCCAAGCCGGCTTCCTCCAGCGCAGTGGTAGCTTCATCCAGCTTCATGCCGGTGAGATCAGGGACCTCAGTGACCTCCTTGCCGGAGGAGACCGTCAGCGTGACCGAGGAGTTTTTCTGCAGCTCCGAGCCCTCCGCCGGGTTGATGCGGATGACCTTGCCTCGCGCTACGTCGGGGCTGGGCTCTTCGTTGATGCTCACCAGAAGGCCGAGCTTTTCCAGCTCTTCCACCACTTCATTGCGCGGACGGTTGGCCACCTTCGGGATCGTTACCATGTTCGCGCGTTGGGCTGCTTCATGCTGTTCCTGTTCGCGCTCACGGGCCTCTTGGCGGGAACTATCCCAGAAATCCCAGGCAAAGTAGCCAATGATGGCGACGAGGGAGGCGGCGAGCAGTGCTGCTAGCCACTTCAATCCGGATCCGGACTCATCGTCTTCAGAGGGGCGGGTGGAGGCCACCGGCGCACGGTGTTGTGCGGCCACGGGTGCCACCATCGTGGTGGGGTGATCTTCGTCGTTGATGTGGGAGCGCGCCGCTTCCGGCAGCTGGCCTTGCGCCAAACGATCAAGATCATCGCCCATCTCCCAGGCGGATTGGTAGCGGTCCGCAGGGTGCTTGGCCATTGCCGTGAGCACGACGGCGTCGACGCCAAGGCGCTCACGCTCCGTGAGGTCGTCATTAATCAGCTCCGAAGGTGGCGTCGGATCTTCCTGCACGTGCTGGTAGGCCACCGCGAAGGGCGTTTCACCTTCAAATGGTGTGCGCCCAGTGACCGTTTCATACATGACGCAGCCGAGGGCGTAGACGTCGGAGCGGGCGTCGGCAGGCTTGCCACGGGCCTGTTCTGGGGAAAGGTACTGCGCGGTACCGATGACAGCAGAAGTCTGCGTCATTGCGGACGTGGAATCATCCAACGCGCGCGCGATGCCGAAGTCCATGACCTTCACTTGGCCTGTGTTGGTCAGCATGATGTTGGCCGGCTTGATATCGCGGTGGATGATCCCGGCCTCGTGGGAGGACTGAAGGGCCTCCGCTACCGGCTTGAGCACGCGCGCGGCCTCCGCCACCGACATAGGGCCATCCTCACGGACAATGTCGCGCAAGGTACGACCCTGCACGTATTCCATGACGATATACGGCACCATCAGGCCGTCGACGTCCTTTTCACCGGTGTCGAAGACGGCGACGATGTTCGGGTGGTTGAGCTTGCCGGAGTTTTGGGCCTCGCGGCGGAAACGCTCACGGAAGTTAACGTCGCGCGCCATGTCAGGGCGCAGCATCTTGATGGCAACAGTGCGCCCCAAGACAGAGTCTTCGGCCTCGTAGACCTCGGACATGCCGCCGGAGCCGATGGACTGGCGGAGGTGGTACCGATCACTGACCATGGCGGTTTACTGGCCTCCCTGTAGTGCGGATTCTTCGGTGGGGTTGTTCTGTGAGTCTAGTTCGGGTTCGGGCAGTGGGCTGTCATCGACCTGCGGTTGCGTCTCCTCCGTAGGGAGCGCGGGTGGCTCCTGTTGCGTTGTGCGATGCGCAGTTGTGGGTGGGGAGGGGATGACCGAGTGCGTCGTGGTGACGGTGACTTGAGTAGGTTCCTCCTCCACGGTGGTGATCTCAACGGTCTCAGGGGCTTCCGTTTCCTCTTCTTCCGTTGTTTCCGGCTCCACCGTTTCGGTCACAATGACCTCAGTTGGTGTGGGCTGTGGGGTCGGTGTCGTGTTCCCCCACAGCCTATAAGCCATGAACCCGATCGCCACAAGGGCCGCGATAGCCACCGCGATGAGCAAACCTGTGCCGAAACCTCCCTGCTTGGCGGGGCGCTCCTCCGTCTGGGGTGCAGAAACGGCCGGACGCACCGTGGTGGGGTGAGCCATGTTGGCCAGCATTTCCGTGGACGCGGAGGGCGAAGGTTCGGCAGCGACGGGCGCGAGCGCCGCGGATTTCGGCTGCGGTGGACGCTGGCCTTGGCGCACGGCGGAGATCGCGTTGGTGAATTCGTTGCCATCGGCGAAGCGGGTGTTCGGGTCCTTGCGCAGGGCCATGCCGATCAGTTCACGGGTGGGCGCGCTAATCGACGTCGACAAGGGCTCCGGCGCTTGACTAATGTGCGCCAGCGCCACCGATACGGAAGAGTCGCCGCTGAAGGGGCGCTTGCCGGCCAACATTTCATAGCCCACGACACCGAGCGAATAGACGTCAGACGACGGGCCAACCTCATAGCCTTGGGCCTGCTCGGGGGAGACGTATTGGGCGGTACCGACGACCATGCCGGTGCGGGTAAGAGGCACAGCTGCGGCGGCTTTGGCGATGCCGAAGTCGGTGATCTTGACCTGCCCATTCTGGGTGATCATGAGGTTGCCGGGTTTGATGTCGCGGTGCACAAGCCCCATGTGGTGGATCACGGAGAGGCCGTGGGAGGCCTGCTCCATGACGTCGAGCGCCAAAGTCTCCGGGAGTGCGCCCTCGCGTGCCAGCAAGTCCGCCAGGGATTCGCCGCGAATGTACTCCAGGGCCATGTAGCAGAAGGTGCGGCCGTTGTCCTCGAGCTCGCGATAGTCGTAGGTAGCCACAACGTTGTCGGAATTAATAGATTCCGCGGCCTTGGCCTCGTTGCGGAAACGCGAGAGGAACTCATTGTTATCGGAGAACTCAGGGCGCAGGACTTTGAGGGCTACCTCGCGGTCATTGCGAACGTCATCCGCTAACCACACCGTGGACATGCCGCCGTGGCCGACTATCCACTGCAGCTGATAGTCCTCACCAATCAGCGCTTGGAGGTGTTCCTTATTATCTGCACTACTCACTACTGCTCACCTCCGTATGCGCGCAAGATGGCGCGGCCGATGGGGGCGGAAACTTGGCCGCCGGTAGCGCCTTCACCAAGATGCCCGCCGTCCTTGACTACGACGCCGACAGCGATGTCCTTGTCTGGATCGAAAGCCACGTACCACGCGTGCGGGGCGAGGCCGTCGCCGTGCTCGGCTGTACCGGTCTTGGACGCAAAACCGTTGCCGTCAAATCCAAAGGTATTTCGCTCGGAGGCGAACATGAGGTCCTTGATGGTATTGGCGGTGTCCTCGCTGACTGCCTCCGCGGCCTGACGTGGTTTGGTAGCGCGTAGTTCCTTCATTTGGGCATCGGTGATGCGGTTAACCAGGTAAGGCTCCATACGCTTGCCCTTGTTGGCGATGGTGCCGGCCATGATTGCTGCCTGGAGCGCTGACATCGTCACGTCGCGTTGACCGATGGCGGATTGGGCGACTTGGGCGCCGTCGCTCAGCTCGCCGAGCGCGCCGGCGGACGTTCCTACGCCGAGGGAGTACTTCTCACCCACGCCGAAGCCTTCAGCGTACTTGCGCAGCTCATCAGCGCCGATGCTCTCCGACATCTGCACAAAGGCCGTGTTGCAGGACAACGCGAAGGCCGTTTGCAGGGTGACACTTTCCGCGCCGCCACAGGACTGGTTGCCGTAGTTGGTCAGCTCCGTGACGGTATCGGGCAGCGTGATGGACGCCGCGCCGGTCAGCGTAGAGTTCGGCTCGAAACCGTTGTTGAGGCCAGCGGCGGTGGTGATGATCTTAAAAATTGAGCCCGGGGGCAGGGTGTCCTGCGCGGCGTGGTTAACCAGCGGCGTGCCCTCCTGGTTCTGTAGCTGTTCCCACCTCTCGTTGGCGTTATCGCCGAGGAGGTCGGACACGTTAAAGCTCGGGGTGGAGGCCATGGCCAGGATCTTGCCCGTCGAGGGCTGGATGGCGACGGCCGCGCCGTTATAGCCCGGTCCAGCGAGCTGATCGTAGGCGGCCTGCTGCAGGGCGGGGTCGATGGTGACCTCGACGTTCGCGCCCATCTGGGGCTTGCCGGAGAGCACATCGAGCCAGTTGCGCGCCAGCAGCGAATCATCCTTGCCATTGAGGATGTCATTCTGGGAGGCCTCCAGCTGCGAGGCTCCGAAGCGTTCCGAGAGGTAGCCGGTGATGTTGGCAAACGCCGGGGAGTCAGCAGGGTAGGAGCGGGAGTAGTTGCCCTCGGCGTCGGCCGTGGACTGCGCCAGGACCGTGTTGCCGGCGAAGATCTGGCCGCGCGGAGTCGTGCGCATCTCCAAAAAACCGCGGACATTCTTGGGGTTATGGGCGTATTTATCGGTGGAAAACGCCTGCACTACCGTGAGGTTCACGAGGAGTATGGCGGTAAGAATCAGAGAAAAGAGGGCCACGAGGCGGATCGATCGGTTCATCGGCTTGCCTCCTGGACGGCAGGAAACATGGACGTGTCAGTGGGTGCGTTTGAGCGCAGCTCACGCGCCGGGCGGCGGGCCGCGTTCGAGATACGCAGCAGGATAGCCAGCAGCATGTAGTTAGCCATGAGAGAGGAACCACCCGCAGACATGAACGGCGTGGTCAAGCCCGTCATGGGCAGCAGCGCGGAGATACCGCCGGTGACGACGAAAACCTGCACAGCCAAGGTGAGCGAGAGGCCCGAGGAAACCAGCTTGCCATAGGTATCACGGCAGGTCAGCGCGGTGCGGAAGCCGCGGGAGACGAGCATGGCAAACAGCACCAGTACCGCGGTAAGGCCAATGAGGCCGAATTCCTCGCCAATGCCAGCCAGGATGAAGTCCGAGTGCGCTACCGGAACCATGTCTGGGTGGCCCTGGCCTAAGCCGGTGCCGGTGATGCCGCCGGAGGACATGCCGAAGAGCGCTTGGGAGAGCTGGTAGCCGGTGGAATCATAATTAGCCAGCGGATCAAGGAAGTTGGAGAAGCGCTGTTGGATCTTCTCCGATACCTGGTAGATGCCGAAGCCACCGACGCCCACGAGGATGATGCCAATGAGCAGCCAGCTCACGCGGTTGGTGGCCATGAAGAGCATGCCGAGCACGGTGCTAAACAGCAGCAGGGCCGGGCCGAAGTCATTGGAAATGCCCATGATGACAATGGCAATACCCCAGATCACCAGGATGGGAGCGAGATCCCGCAGGCGCGGCAACGAAATGCCAAGGAACTTGTAGCCAGCCACCGTGAACAGCGAACGCTTCTGGGTCAGCAGCATGGCGAAGAACAAGATCAACAAGATCTTGGAAAACTCACCCGGCTGGATGGAAAAGGGCCCGAGCCATAGCCAAATGCGGGCGTCCACGCCTGGCGGTTGCGGCCACACGAGGGGCAACGCGAGGAGGATGAGGCCGAGTGCGCCCAGGATATAGGAGTATCGGGTGAGCGAGCGGTGATCACGCAGGAGGACCAGCACCAGCGCGAAGAGGATGAGGCCCACGATGGTCCACATCACCTGCCGCACTGCCAGCCCGCCGCCATTCGCCAGGTCGAGGCGCTGCAACAAGATGAGCCCGGTGCCGTTGAGCACCGCGACGATAGGCAGCATGAGCTGATCTGCGTAGGGCGCTAGGAAGCAGAGCACCAAGTGGGCGACGGCAAAGACGCCGATAAAGCCGCCGATCAGGTAGAGCACATCGAGGGTCAGCACGTTGCCCTGGGAGAGCTCAAGGCTGACCAAGGTGATGGCGAAAACCACGGTGGCCAGCACGAGCAGGCCGAATTCGGTGCCACGGGAGAAGAATTTACTCATCTACTTCACCTCCCGGCAGTTTCCTTTAGACGCGTCTTTATCTTTTCCGTCCTTCGGCGAGGTGGGACAGGGCTTGAGCGCCTTGTCCGAGAGCTGCGAAAGCTGCGTCTGCACCTCGTCATAAGAACCGGAGGGCAGGTTGCCCACGGCCGCACGTTCGGATTCGGGCAAATCCTTCAGCGTAAACGGTGCGAAAACACCGTCGCAGGCGCCGTGCCCCAGCTTGAGCGCGTTGTCCTTGCTCAGGCATGCATTCTGATACGTGTGGTGCAGCGGGCGGCCGAAGATCTCATAGTCCGCGCCTTCTTGGATGGTGAGGACGCCTTCTTCATCGGCGGTCACGTAATAGTTGTTGCCCAGGTAACTTTTCATCCAGAGGCCGCCGCTGATGACCAGCACGATGATGATGGCCAGGCATGCAATGACCTTCCACCCAATCCGGCTTCGCTGTGGCCGCCGCTGTGGTTCCTCCTGGGGTTTCTCCTCAGCGGCTTGCGCTTTTGGGGGCGAGATAAGCTTCGCGGCGCGGCTCGCGGAGGAATCCGGGTGCGTAGGCTCCGGGACGACGCCCTGGATCGCGCCCACGGTCATGGGGGCGTTCTCATCACCCTCTCCCTCCACGACCTCAGCCAACACGATGGTGACGTTGTCCGGGCCGCCGGAGCGCAGCGCCAGATCCCGCAGGGTTGTGGCGGCCTCTTCGACCGTTCCCTGCTTTAGCGCTTGCTCGATGGTAGAGGCCGTCACCGGATCCGAAAGGCCATCCGAGCACAGCAGGAGGCGGTCGCCCGGTTTAGCATCGAGCATAAAGAGCGTCGGCTCCACCGGGCGGCCCGTGTAGGCCTTGAGGATCAACGACTTCTGCGGGTGGGAGGACACATCCTCCGGATCGAGCTTGCCCTCGTCCACCAGGGACTGCACATAGGTGTCATCCTTGGTGATCTGAGTCAGCTTGCCCTCACGCAGCCGGTAGCCGCGGGAATCACCCACGTGGCACACGCCGAACTCGGAGCCGTTAAAGAGCAGGGCGGTCAACGTGGTGCCCATGCCCTCGGTCTCTGGGTGCTCGTCCACGTGCTTGCGGATCGCCGCATTGGCGTCTTCCGCCGCCGCGCCGAGCAGCGCCAGCATGTCATTATCTCCCGGATCTCGCTCGAGGGAGGCCATGTGCTCCACCATCGTGGTGGAAGCGACTTCGCCGGCGGCGTGGCCACCCATGCCGTCGGCAAGCACCAGCAGGTGCGGGCCCGCGTGGGCGGAATCCTCGTTGTTTTCGCGGACCAATCCGCGGTCCGTCACTGCAGTAAAAGTCAGGCTTAAAGTCATGCCATCAACCTCACGGTCGTTCGGCCAAGTTTGATATCGGAGCCGACTCCGACTCGTTCTGGCTGGTCAATGCGAACGCCACCAACAAAGGTGCCGTTGCGGGATTCGAGGTCCTCCACGAACCACTCGCTGCCCCTGCGGAACAGGCGGGCGTGGTGGCCAGAGGAGAAATCATCACCAGTGACAAAGTCACAGTCCTGCGCGCGGCCCATCGTACAGTCCTCGAGCGTGCCCAGTTCCATGTGGGAACCACGCAGCGGCCCGTCCACGATGGTGATCTCACGCGGCGCTTCGCGACGCCTCTGGGATCCCTTCACCGGGGACGATGCCTGATAGACGCCGGCAGCCTTATTGGCGTCGCGGCGCATGGCGTTGAGCGCGACCAAGATAAACAGCCACAACAACACCAGCAGGCCGATGCGCAGCGAGAGCAGCACGATCGAATCCATGAAAAGTCCTTACGCTAAAAATCTGTGAACGTTGCCGGGGTGGCTTAATAGCCTTGGCCCTCGAGGCCGGTGATGCGAACCTCGATGTGGGAGTGGCCGAGGGTGATCACGTCGCCGTCGGCAAGCAGCCAGTTCTCAATCGGGGTGTCGTTCACGGTGGTGCCATTCGTGGATTGCAAGTCCACCAGCACGGCGTCCTGGCCGTTCCAGGTGATTTCCGCGTGCTGGCGGGAGACTCCGGTATCCGGCAGGCGCAGGTCCGCGTCGTTGCTGCGGCCCAGGATGTTGGAGCCCTCCTGCACGTGGTAGACGCGGGAGGAGCCGTCCTGCAGCATGAGTGTCACCGCGGGGCCCTGCGGTGCAGGCTCGTTCGGGGTGGGGGCCATGAAGGCGGTGGTTGCGGCCTCATCGGCGTTGTGCGGCTGGGTCATAGAGTCCTCCTGACCATGGTCGTGGTGGAAAATCGCATCGAATCCGGTTTCTTCGGTGGGCTCGTGATCCAAAAAAGAGGACACGCGCAACTGCCCAGTCCGCAGCCCCGATTCCTCCGCGATGCGGACGATGACCGGCCCGGCGAGGGACCAGCCACTGTTACGGATGAAGCGGGTGAGCTGATCAGCTAGATCCTTGGGAATACCCCGGTCCTGGGAGAGGTTCTCGATGTCCTTGGAGGATACGCCGACGGTCATGACGTTGGGGCTGTACAGCTTGCCGTCATCACCGCGGGACAAATTGTCCTGCGCCTCCTGCTTGAGAAGTTCCTCTATCTCAGCGGGGACGACTTTGCCGCCGAAGACGAAGGCCATGCCGTTGTCCAGTCCGCGTTGCAGGGAAGAATCCAGCTTGGCGAGCTTGTCTAGCAATGCCATAGGAAGAGCCGTCCTCCTTTCGGGATGTTTTCAGGGAGAGATATAGCAGCGATCAGTATAGAATGCTTTCCTTCACATAACGTAGACGCGCGCGGCAAAGTTCCCTGGAAAGTTCGGGTTTGCCAGCGGATTTGTAGAATCTGCTGGACTGCGTGCTAAGGTTAGCTAGTCGCCAAGACATCAATACCCTGCCCGGGTGGCGGAATTGGCAGACGCGCTGGCTTCAGGTGCCAGTGTCCTTATAGGACGTGCGGGTTCAAGTCCCGCCCCGGGCACGCTGAGCAGTTGAACAAACTGCGACACCGGAGGTAACAAACTCGAAAGGGTTCGTGACCTCCGGTTTCTTTCTTTTTCTGAAGTTCACCGGTCGAGGATTGTAAGTGTGGGGATTTACATCCTAAATCCCGCTCGCGCTGGTCTACGCGTCTTTCGAATTTTGTTTTCGATGGTGTCAACAGAGCATTTTGCTCGTAGTCCTAATTTGGCACCCGTGTTTTGAGTCTTCGGCTTGATGTGTAGGCAGTCAGTCCGAGGCTTGATGTTTGCTTTGGTTGGCAACGTCGAGAGGCCAATAGTTTTATTGCATGATCTCGATCTCGTAGTTCGTTTTGGGCTCTGCGGCGTTATGTTCGATGTATCTCAGCTGGGCCCATAGGCCAGCCAGTTTTAGGAGGTTGTTGTACGGGAAAGCCGGTGTGCCTAAGTCATCCTTGGTTTTAGCGCCGACTTAGGGGCACTTGGAATCCTCCAACTGAGGTGCTTTTTCCCGGGGTGTTGGAGGATTTCCTAGTCGTTGAGCCCTGATTTAGGAGTTAATCGACTGGGCTGACGCGGATAAGGTTTCCATCAGGGTCGGCAACAACGAAGGTGCGGCCGAAGACATCATCGTAGGGTGGCTGCACAATTTGGATTCCTTTTGATTTCCATAGACGGTATGTCTCATCGATGCGGCTTGCCGGTCCATCCAGCATCAAACCTATTTCGCTCGTTCGCGGTGTCTGTTTCTCCATGTGGGTGTTATGGCCGGTCCACACAGCAAACAGGACATCCTTTGAAATTTCGAATGCTACATATCGAGGGCTGATGAACGATGGCTGCATGTCGAATAAGTCGCTGTAGAAGGCAGTCGAGATCTCTGTATCGGAGACATAAGTTAGGAAAAGATTGGGGGTTGGCATTGCCATTCTCCTCTCGGTGAGTGGTGTTGTTTACGTGGACACAGTGCATTGGAGCAAACAAACCTGACAAAGAGTGTCATAATCCAAAAAATATTCTGGTTCCAGCGATAATTGCGGCATGAGATCGGCGCGCTTGTTGTCTATGCTCTTGTTATTGCAAACGCGAGGCCGTGCTACGTCTGCCGAGCTGGCTTCGCATTTTGAGGTTTCCCAGCGCACGATACTGCGTGACGTTGATGCACTCTCGACCGCAGGAATACCTGTTTATACGGAGCAAGGTATGCATGGTGGGATTGTGCTCGATAGGCGTTCTCGGTTGAACGCTTCTCGATTGGATCCGACTGAGATTCAGCTGATGAGGATTCTTGGTGTTGGGGCAGATTCACTCGCCCACTTGGGGTTTGGCCAGGACATCGCCCTGCTGCAGAAGAAAATGAACGCAGTGTCATTCTCTAAAGCGTCCGATACTCATAGTTTGGAAGAGAAGGTTCTACTTGATTCCAGTGGCTGGTTTAGCAATGAAACCCAAAGCGACTTAGAAGAGTTGCTAGAAGCTGTACGGAAAGAAGCTCGAATTGAGGTCTTGTATCGCCGAAGTGGGGACAAGAAACAGCAACGTGCTGTGGCTGATCCTTATGGGCTTGTACACAAGGGTAGAAATTGGTACTTAGTCGTCGATATCGATGGGGAGCCGAGGATGTTGGCAGTCTCGCGTTTAAAAACCTTTCGAGTTTTAGGTCAAGCTGCTCAGCTTCGTTCAGGGCAAAGTTTGGCAAGGGTGTGGACGCAGCTCGTTGAGCAATTGGAGGAAGACATGCCGGTTCGAATCACCGCACTTCTTCGAGCGACTCGGCTTGATATGGCATCTCGTATTTTGGGATCACGGCTTATCCATCATGAACCCGTGGACGAAAACTTTGTCCGTATCGTGGTGGGATATGCGGATATTCAGGGGGTAAGGCAATTGCTTCAGTTTGGGGACCACATCTGGATCACCGATCCCCCAGAAGCAGTAAAAATCACTGCTGATCTAGCTAGTGAACTTGCAAAACGACATAGTGGGACCACAAATCCTGAATCGTAGAGACCGAAGATGGGCACCGGGATGCCGTCGTGACATCTCTGCTGAAACGGCAAGAGGTGCGCTAACAAACTAAGAACCCTCTGAGGTTACCCTCGTTTAGTGGACACCCTATTTGTACGGATCTTGTGTCCGTAAGAGAGGATGTTCATTGTGAGTCAACAGCGCAAGAAGTACACGCCGGAGTACCGGCGTGAGGCCGCGAACCTGGTAATCGAGTCAGAGCGCCCAATTGCCCATGTGGCTAAGGAAATCGGTGTTTCCGCCGGGCTTTTAGGCCGGTGGGTCAAACTCGAGCGTGAACGCCGAGGAGCCTCGGATGGGATGAGTGAGGCTGATCTTCGTGCTGAGAATGCTCGTCTGCGCCGTGAGTTGGCGGAAGCCAAGATGGATAACGAGTTTTTGTCAAAAGCGACAGCCTTCTTCGCTTTGAGGCAACGCGAGCAGAAAAGTTCGAACTAATGCAGCAGGAGAAGGCGAACTACAGCATCAAGCGCATGGCACGACTATTAAAAGTATCTCGGTCTGGATACTACAAATGGGCCCATGTGCAGCAGAAACGACTATCCGGAAAGGATGATCGGGCAGCATTTTACGATGATGTTGACCGTAAGATTCATCAGATTTGGAAAGACTCCGATGAGGTTTATGGTGCTCCGCGGATCACCGCAGAGCTTGCCGAGCGCTACCACATTTCGCTTAACCGTAAGACTGTGGCGAAGCGGATGCGCATGATGGGCATTGAAGGGATTTCACCGCGTGCCTTTGTCCCGGTGACTACAATCCAAGCCAAGCGTAAGTCGAGTCTTCCTGACCTGGTCAAGCGCATGTTTGATACTGGTGAGCTCAACCGAGTGTGGATGTCAGATATTACCTACCTTCGCACCGGTGAGGGCTGGTTGTACTTGTGCGCGGTCCGCGATGGTCATTCCCGCAGAGTGCTGGGCTGGGCTATGGATAGCGTGCAAGACACACACCTGGTCGAACGGGCCCTGCGGATGGCGCATACACTGCGCGGTGATGTTCCTGATGGGCTGGTGTTTCACGCTGACCGCGGAACGCAATTTACCAGTGAGAAGCTCTGGGAGGTCTGCAGCAGACTGGGCATTGCTCAGTCTGTGGGGCGTACTGGTGTGTGCTTCGATAACGCGATGGCTGAGTCGTTCTGGTCGACGCTAAAGACTGAATTCTACGACCGTAAGCGATGGCCTACCCGTGATGCTGCACGCAAGGCCGTTGCCTACTGGATTGAAGTCGTCTACAACCGTCGGCGCCGGCACTCTGCACTCGGAATGGTCAGCCCCGTCGACTTCGAGAACCACACCGGCGCAATCAACAGCAGAAAAGAAATAGCTGCCTAACCACTAGGTAGCTCCACTACGTGTCCACGATTTGCGGGCAACCCCACCTCGAGAGTTTTGTGATTGGAGAAAGGTAAGTAATGATGGCTTTCGCTTCACTCGCAGGGTGGTGGAGTACAGGCTTCGGATGCTCAGAGTGCCCTTAAGGCGGGCGAGAGCTTTCTACCACTGGTGAAGCCACAGCGTAGTGCGGGTGTCTAAACCGGTCTAAAACTTCTCCCACTTCACAATGAGGGTCTTTTCCATGACGAATCTGCGCGATCTGTCAAGGGTGTGAGCGCAGCTTTACATGTCGCTCATGAGAATTCAGGTGAGCACGACTTAGAGGCTGAGGTACGCAAAATAGTTCGGCCATAGCAAAACGCTCATACCTCCATCCATGCAAGAAATTGATGCCGAGGTTGGATTCTGAGATGCACACAACAAAACCAGCACTTGTTAGTGAAGCGTCCTGGGGTTTAGTTCCTACCTCAGCTAAGGGAGGATTGAACTATGCCTAGAAAGTATTCCGTCGAGTTTAAGGAGAAGGCGGTCCATCAGATCATCGAAATGGTCCGCCTGGAGTCTTGCTCACTGCAACGCGCCTACACGGAGGTCGGTGAGCTCCTTGGAGTATCTCACCACACGTTGCGGGCTTGGTACCGTGACAGCGCTTCAGTACGCGATGACTCTGAGGTTTCAGGCGGCGAGACAATGGAAGAAGAGCTCAAGCGTCTGCGCCGCGAAAACCATGAGCTGAAACGAGCAAACGGGATTCTTAAGACTGCTTCGGCTTTTTTCGCAGCGGAACTCGACCGACCCACGAGTAAATGATCTCCTACATCGACGCGTACAAAGATCAGTTTGGGGCCTGGGGCCATCTGCAGAGTTCTAAAACAGGCAGATCGTGGATTCATCACCTCTCGTGGCTACCGCAAGGCGACCACTCGTGTTCCCAGTGCAAGGGCCTTAAGCGATAGCCTTCTCATCCCAGAGATACAGCGTGTGCATGCGGAGAATTTCTCGGTTTACGGTATCCGCAAAATGTGGCACGCGATGAACCGTGAAGGCTTTCATATCGGCCGCGATAAGACCGCACGCCTGATGAAGCTAGCAGGTGTTTCCGGCCGCAGACGCGGACGAACCCCCGTGACCACGATCAGCCCGAAGACACCGGATCATCGCTCGGACCTGGTGCAGCGAAACTTTCGTGCCCAAGCGCCAGGCAGGTTGTGGGTTGCTGACATTACCTACGTTCGCACCCTGTCAGGATTCGCCTATACCGCGTTTGTCGTGGATGTCTTCAGCCGAAAAATTGTTGGTGTTGCTACACGCTCGACGATGCGTACCGATGCGCTGCCCATTAAGGCTTTGGAGCATGCGTTAACGACTGCAGGGCGAATCCATGGAAACCAGCTGATTCACCATAGTGATCGGGGCAGCCAGTACGTGTCACTGAAGTATTCCACCGCGCTAGCGGAATCCGGAATCCGGCCGAGTGTCGGCACAGTCGGAGATTCCTATGACAATGCTCTAGCCGAAACAGTCAATGGTCTCTACAAGGCTGAACTGATTCATGCCCAAGGCCCGTGGACGTCGGTCGGAGAAGTCGAATTGGCCACCTTGCGGTGGGTGCATTGGTGGAACATCAAGCGGCTTCATGAGGGCCTGACCCCCGGAAAGTAGACACGTCGGGGGTTAGCTATGCTGCTTGGGTCAGTGTAGCTGATGTGAGTGCTTCGAAGTCATCGGGGGCTAGAAGGTTGCACCAGGAGTGCCGTCTGCGCGTGTTGTAGCGCATGCACCATCGGAAGACTTCTTGGCGGCAGATGATGGGATTGTCAAAAACTTTCCTATCTCGCAGAACTTCACGCTTTAAAGTGGCGTTAAACGATTCTGCCAGGGCATTATCGGCACTCGTTCCCACTGCTCCCATGGATTGGCGAACACCAAGTTGGGTGCAGTGGTCTTGAAAAGCCTGTGAGGTGTACACACTGCCATGATCAGAATGGAAAATTACCCCTTTAAGGCTTCCGCGAACCTTGCTGGCATGGGACAAAGCTTCGATAACCAGCGATACCCGCATGTGATCGGCGAGCGCATGACCGACAAGTTTGCGCGAGTAGACGTCGATGACTGTGGCAAGGTACATGTTCTTGCCTCCCTTACACGGCAGGTAGGTGATATCGCCTACATACACCTGGTTCGGCTTATCAGCGGTGAATTTGCGGCCTACTAAATCTGGCATGACTCGATGACCAGGCTTGCGCCTGGTAGTGACACATCGACGTTGTTTAGTAAAGCCTTTTAGCCCCATGGATTTCATAATGCGTGCGACCTTCTTGTGATTGATCGGAGGAAAGTCCGTATCGGCTTTAAGGCTTGCAGCGATGCGTTTAGCACCATAAAGCCCGTGCTCATCATCGAAGATGCTCTTGATTCGTGCACCAATAAGAGCATCCGAACACATCTTTAACCTGCGTTTTTCGCGGGTGTTGACCCATTTGTAGAACGAGGAGCGATTGAGCTTTAACACGTGGCACATCCGCTTGACCGAGTACTCGGTTCGATGGTCATAGACAAACTGGAAGCGGATTACCAGCGTGTCTCTTCGGCAAAATATTTCGCGGCCTTACGCAGGATATCGCGTTCTTCACGAAGCTTAGAGACTTCTTTTTCTAGCTGACGGATTCGTTCAGAATCAGTCGTCGCCTGTGCCTTGTCGCGCATGCTTTTTGTGCGGACACGCTTGCCGGTGCCGTACTGCTTAAGCCAGGAATAAAGTGAGGAACGATTGATTCCTAGCTCTGCTGAAGCCGCGTGAAGTGAGAGGTCCTCATTGTTTTCGTAGAGGGCCACAGCATCACGTTTGAACTGTTCGGAGTACCTAGGCATGGTGGTAGATTACCTTTCTTCCCAACCCAACAGGGCTGGATATCAGGTGTCTACCTAACAGGGGTCAGGTCCTGAAGCTTTGGACTATGCCACCCCACAGGAAGTAGAAACCGAGTACTATCTCACCCAGCCCATCAACACAGGGCCGTAAAAGAAGCGGAACTAAACCCAGGACGCTTCACACCACCGAAAGACCTACCGAGTCCAGTCACCATCATCCGCACCAGCACAACACCCACACCCCAACCCCACACCATAAAAAACCAACCACAAATCGTTCACAACCACTTGACATGAAGCGGCACCGAGTGCTGTGTTGACATGTTCACTGTACCGCTGTGGTCAGTCGGGTACCAGTGGACTTCCACGCGATTGTTGCGCGGATTACCCACGAACTGGCGCACCCACATGTCGGAGTTGAGGACCAACCCGATCGGAGTGGGCACGTCCATGTCCTGGAGGCCGTGGCCGAGGAACACCGGTTTATCGTAGCCGGCGACCGGGGTGGCCATGAAGTCACGGATCGCTTGCTCTGCACCGGGGACGTCGCGAATCGGCTTCGTGAACGCCCTGGCCAAGTTGGTCCCGTCGACGGCGTCGCGCACCTCGTAAAAGCAGCTCTCTTTGGATTCGGCTATCATGCGGCGGCCTTCGTCGGAAAGCGCGGGATTGAAGTCGATGTGTGGGTTCGCTTCTTGCACTGCCGCCAGGATGTACAGGCCGTAGGTGCCCAGGGCGGGCGGCAGCGGAACCGGCGGGAACATCGGACCCGCGGCGATGATGATCTCCTCCACGTACGCTGGCGCGCCCGTCGCAATGGCGCCACGGTAGTCCAGTCCCAGGTTTTGGCTCAGTGGTGTCGCCCGGTGCGCGACGTGGAGCGCCACTCCCCCCCTCCTTGTGACTGCCCGATCACCGCCCACTTTTTCGCCAGCTGCCCCTGCGTGCCCGCCATCTTGTGCGCAGCCGCCACCGAGTCGACCACGTTTTCCGCTGCCAACTTGCCGTTGAGGTAGCTGTGCAGGCCGGGCGAGTCCAACCCGACGTAATCCGTCGCCACGATGGCGTACCCCATGTCTAGCCAGCGGTTGAGGTACTCCGCGTCGCGCGGCATGCGCGCATCTATCGACGGCGCACACTCATCCCCCATGCCCACCGCGCCGTGCGCCCATGCGAGCACCGGCCATCCGCCCTCCGGCGTCTGGCCATTCGGGAGATATACCGCCCCCGTGCTGGTTGCGGGGCGTCCGTGCCGGTCAGTGGTTGTGTAGGCGACGCGGAATCGCTTCGACGCGCTACCCAACCCCGCCCGCGGATCAAGCGGTACCTCCGCCAACACCGTACCGGGACCTCCCTGCGGCGACACAGCGGGGAGACCACTGCGGAAGATCGGTTCATTGCGCTTTGCGACGTCGCGCATCGGCACCCCCTGCTTCACCGCCCCCACTGGCGTGACATCCGCCATTGAGCCGAACGCCGTCTGCGCACGCGCTGCAGGCAGTGACGCTGCCGTGCCGGATAGCCCCGCCATTAGGGTCGCGGCGCCTACCGCAGCTGCGCAGGCCTTAGCCCATGCTTTCCCCGCCGTAGTCTGTGCAGCCCTAACTGGTCCCGTCGTGGCTTTAGTGCGTCCCATATCTGCCTCCTGCATGTCTCCCGCGGGCGCAGCGTTGAATCCGCGTTGAATCTAGGTATCTTTTTTACCCAAAATGACTGCCCGGCGGAGCGAAACCGCGACCGAGATGCAGGCCTGGCGGCTGTTCAACCGGCCTTGTCACTGCGGTGGCCGCGAGGGGTTCTGGGACGATGATGCCCTTCTGGGTAGGGACATCCACCCCGAGCTACAGGTATAGCCCGGGCAAGGAGTTCAGCCTCCAACTGAGGCTTAGTTCATGATCCCGTCCAAAAACGGTACGGAGTCGGCGGTGGACTCGTTCATCGTGTCAACGTGGTCGGCCGGGTACCACCTGACCACCACTCGGTTATTGCGCGGGGAGCCGATAAACTGGCGCAGCCACATGCTGGAGTTGAGGATCACCCCGATCGGAGTGGGCACGTCCGAATCGAACAAACCGTGTCCCAAGAAGACCGGCTTGTCGTAGCCGGAAACCGGGGTGGCCAGGAATTCACGGATTGCGGCATCCGCCCCAGGCACCTCACGCAGCGGCTTCTTGAACGCCCGCGCCAGGTTCACACCTTCCATCGCCTCACCGACCTCGAAGAGGCAGCTCTGCTCGGACGCGGCGATCATGCGGCGGCCTTCGTCGGTAAGCGCTGAGTCGAAGTCGATGTCCGGGTTCGCCTCGTACACAGAAGCCAGGACGTAGAGCATGTACGTTCCCATGATCTCCGGAAGCGGCATGGGCGGGAAGGAGGGGCCAAAGGTGAGCAACAGATTCTCAACGTACGCCGGCGCGCCCGTGGCCACCCCGCCGCGGTAGTCGAACTCGAGGTCTTCGCTCAGCTCTGTTGCCCTGTGCGCGACGTGGAGAGCCACACCGCCGCCCTGGGACTGCCCGATCACTGCCCACTCGTCCGCCAACACGGGCTCAGTGTCCGTTGTCGCGTCCATCTGGTGCGCAGCCGCAACAGAGTCCACCACGTTTTCCGCCGCGACCTTGCCGTTGAGGTAGCTGTGGAACCCGGGCGAATCCAACCCCACGTAATCCGTGGCGACGATTGCGTAGCCCTCGTCCAAGAAGGTGTTGAGGTACTCTTCCTCGACCGGCCACAGGGGGTTGATTGACGGTGCGCATTCATCGCTCTGACCCACAGTGCCGTGCGCCCATGCCAGCACCGGCCAGCCGCCCTCCGGCTTCTCGCCCTCCGGCAGGTACACTGCTCCGGTGCTCACAGCAGGATTTCCGTGCTGGTCAACGGTGGTGTAGGCGATGCGGTACTGCTCCGACGCACTCGAAAGTCCGACATTGACATCTAGCGGCACCTCAGCCAGCACAGTGCCCGGCTCGCCCTGCGGTTCCACGTCAGGCAAGCCGCTGCGGTAGACCGGCGCATCCCGCTCAGGGACTTCCCCCATCTCTGAGCCCAGGTTCACCGAACTGCCGGCCTCGTCGACAATGGAGCTCGACGAGCTTTGCGCCTGCGCCACCGGGGGTGTTGCCATCATGCCAACGCCCAGCGTCAGTGCGCTCAACGCGGCCAGTGCGCTCCCGGCAACTCGCTTGTTCTGCTCCATGCAATGCCTCCTGATCGAGAAATGAGGTTTCTTAAAGCCTACACAAAACTAAACTTTTTCTACATGTATTGTTTATATAAAAGCTACATGTTTGTTACACAGGCAACGCGTTGTTAGTGCTCTTCGAAATGTAGCCCACTGGCGCTCTTTGAAAAGTAGCCCAGTGAGGTTACCACTCAAGTAGTGGACACCCTATTTGTGCGGATCTTGTGTCCGTAGGAGAGGATGTTCATTGTGAGTCAACAGCGCAAGAAGTATACGCCGGAGTACCGGCATGAAGCCGCAAACTTGGTAATCGAGTCAGAGCGCCCAATTGCTCATGCGGCTAAGGAGATTGGCGTCGCACCAGGTCTTTTAGGCCGGTGGGTAAAGAATGAGCGCGAACGCCGAGGAGCTTCAGATGGGATGAGTGAGGCTGATCTCCGAGCTGAGAATGCTCGCCTGCGCCGTGAGTTGGCGGAAGCCAAGATGGATAACGAGTTTTTGTCAAAAGCGACAGCCTTCTTCGCTTTGAGGCAACGCGAGCAGAAAAGTTCGAACTAATGCAGCCAGAGCAAGGCGAACTACAGCATCAAACGCATGGCACGACTATTAAAAGTATCTCGGTCTGGATACTACAAATGGGCCCATGTACAGCAGAAACAACTATCCGGAAAAGATGATCGGGCAGCATTTTACGATGGCGTCGACCGCAAGATTCATCAGATTTGGAAAGACTCCGATGAGGTTTATGGTGCTCCGCGGATCACCGCAGAACTTACCGAGCGCTACCAGATCACCTTGAATCGCAAAACTGTGGCGAAGCGGATGCGCATGATGGGCATTGAAGGGATCTCACCGCGTGCTTTCGTTCCAGTGACAACGATCCAAGCCAAGCGTAAATCCACGCTTCCTGACCTGGTTAAACGCATGTTTGATACCGGTGTGAAGCGTCCTGGGGTTTAGTTCCTACCTCAGCTAAGGGAGGATTGAACTATGCCTAGAAAGTATTCCGTCGAGTTTAAGGAGAAGGCGGTCCATCAGATCATCGAAATGGTCCGCCTGGAGTCTTGCTCACTGCAACGCGCCTACACGGAGGTCGGTGAGCTCCTTGGAGTATCTCACCACACGTTGCGGGCTTGGTACCGTGACAGCGCTTCAGTACGCGATGACTCTGAGGTTTCAGGCGGCGAGACAATGGAAGAAGAGCTCAAGCGTCTGCGCCGCGAAAACCATGAGCTGAAACGAGCAAACGGGATTCTTAAGACTGCTTCGGCTTTTTTCGCAGCGGAACTCGACCGACCCACGAGTAAATGATCTCCTACATCGACGCGTACAAAGATCAGTTTGGGGCCTGGGGCCATCTGCAGAGTTCTAAAACAGGCAGATCGTGGATTCATCACCTCTCGTGGCTACCGCAAGGCGACCACTCGTGTTCCCAGTGCAAGGGCCTTAAGCGATAGCCTTCTCATCCCAGAGATACAGCGTGTGCATGCGGAGAATTTCTCGGTTTACGGTATCCGCAAAATGTGGCACGCGATGAACCGTGAAGGCTTTCATATCGGCCGCGATAAGACCGCACGCCTGATGAAGCTAGCAGGTGTTTCCGGCCGCAGACGCGGACGAACCCCCGTGACCACGATCAGCCCGAAGACACCGGATCATCGCTCGGACCTGGTGCAGCGAAACTTTCGTGCCCAAGCGCCAGGCAGGTTGTGGGTTGCTGACATTACCTACGTTCGCACCCTGTCAGGATTCGCCTATACCGCGTTTGTCGTGGATGTCTTCAGCCGAAAAATTGTTGGTGTTGCTACACGCTCGACGATGCGTACCGATGCGCTGCCCATTAAGGCTTTGGAGCATGCGTTAACGACTGCAGGGCGAATCCATGGAAACCAGCTGATTCACCATAGTGATCGGGGCAGCCAGTACGTGTCACTGAAGTATTCCACCGCGCTAGCGGAATCCGGAATCCGGCCGAGTGTCGGCACAGTCGGAGATTCCTATGACAATGCTCTAGCCGAAACAGTCAATGGTCTCTACAAGGCTGAACTGATTCATGCCCAAGGCCCGTGGACGTCGGTCGGAGAAGTCGAATTGGCCACCTTGCGGTGGGTGCATTGGTGGAACATCAAGCGGCTTCATGAAGCTTTGGACTATGCCACCCCACAGGAAGTAGAAACCGAGTACTATCTCACCCAGCCCATCAACACAGGGCCGTAAAAGAAGCGGAACTAAACCCAGGACGCTTCAGCGCGTGTTGTAGCGCATGCACCATCGAAAGACTTCTTGGCGGCAGGTAGTGGGATTGTCAAAGACTTTCCGATCACGCAGCACTTCACGCTTTATGGTGGCGTTAAAGGATTCTGCCAGGGCATTATCGGCACTCGTTCCCACTGCTCCCATGGATTGGCGAACACCAAGTTGGGTGCAGTGGTCTTGAAAAGCCTGTGAGGTGTACACACTGTCGTGATCGGAATGGAAAATTGCCCCTTGAAGGCTTCCGCGGACTTTCCTGGCATGGGACAAAGCTTCGATAACCAGCGATACCCGCATGTGATCGGCGAGTGCATGGCCGACGAGTTTGCGCGAGTAGACGTCGATGACTGTGGCAAGGTACATGTTCTTGCCTCCCTTACACGGCAGGTAGGTGATATCGCCTACATACACCTGGTTCGGCTTATCAGCGGTGAATTTGCGGCCTACTAAATCTGGCATGACTCGATGACCAGGCTTGCGCCTGGTAGTGACACATCGACGTTGTTTAGTAAAGCCTTTTAGCCCCATGGATTTCATAATGCGTGCGACCTTCTTGTGATTGATCGGAGGAAAGTCCGTATCGGCTTTAAGGCTTGCAGCGATGCGTTTAGCACCATAAAGCCCGTGCTCATCATCGAAGATGCTCTTGATTCTCGCCCCAATAAAAGCATCGGAACACATCTTTAACCTGCGTTTTTCGCGGGTGTTGACCCATTTGTAGAACGAGGAGCGATTGAGCTTTAACACGTGGCACATCCGCTTGACCGAGTACTCGGTTCGATGGTCATAGACAAACTGGAAGCGGATTACCAGCGTGTCTCTTCGGCAAAATATTTCGCGGCCTTACGCAGGATATCGCGTTCTTCACGAAGCTTAGAGACTTCTTTTTCTAGCTGACGGATTCGTTCAGAATCAGTCGTCGCCTGTGCCTTGTCGCGCATGCTTTTTGTGCGGACACGCTTGCCGGTGCCGTACTGCTTAAGCCAGGAATAAAGTGAGGAACGATTGATTCCTAGCTCTGCTGAAGCCGCGTGAAGTGAGAGGTCCTCATTGTTTTCGTAGAGGGCCACAGCATCACGTTTGAACTGTTCGGAGTACCTAGGCATGGTGGTAGATTACCTTTCTTCCCAACCCAACAGGGCTGGATATCAGGTGTCTACCAAACAGGGGTCAGGTCCCTCTGCTGAAGCCGCGTGGAGTGAAAGGTCCTCATTGTTTTCGTAGAGGGCCACAGCATCACGTTTGAACTGTTCGGAGTACCTAGGCATGGTGGTAGATTACCTTTCTTCCCAACCCAACAGGGCTGGATATCAGGTGTCTACCAAACAGGGGTCAGGTCCCCGTGCTGAGCGACGCTTATCTACTACGCCCCAGCCACCGTACCAGTGCTAGAAATGCCCCCTATTTATCTTGCAATGGAACGTTAACGGGTTCCGGCGAAGGGGGAACCACCATTTTCCCAATTCGGCGACAAATCATTGCCATCAGTGATTCAAGGGGGCCTTTCCCTACCGTGAAATACCATGCCGAAGAAAGAAGCATCATGGATACAATTTGGGCGAAAAACCATATGACGGCATGTTCATGAATGGACTCCAGGAAAGGAACGAACAACAGCAAGTGGGAGACATACAAAGTCATCGACATTGAGCCAGCGGTAATAAGAGGGAAAAGTAATCCCGATAGCGTTCGCGAAATCACAAGCAGGACCCCAATTACGAACAAGGCGACGCCTGCAGAAAGCATGATCGAGGGAGTTGTTTCTGTATGCGGACCACTAATCGCCAGCCACCATGCGGTGTCAGTGGGAAGGTGCCCATCGGGGCCGAATTTAAATATCTCTAGAATATCGTGTGCACCGTAACCATCGGTTTGCCCATATAGTTTCGCAAAACCGCCGCCGTAATCAAGTGCAAAAGTAGTGAATATGGCGCTAGAAGCAGCAATAAGTCCACCGCATACAGTGAGACGGATCTGAGTCGTTAGCCATTTTAAGTTCATACGGCACACGGCCATGCCTAAGCACAAGTACGCCATCCAGGTAATCGCAGGATATGTCCCGCCTATTAGCAAGGTGATAACAACGTCGAGCGGAGTTTCAAATACGTCGTAGAAACTCGGATTAAGCGTGGTTAGATAAACCACCCTCGAATTAGTAGCGAAAATTACTAATGGACCAATAAAAGCAAACAGTAGGGAAAGCGACAAAAGGTGCCATATCCGCAGTCGAGTTAAAGGTACTGCGAGAAGAAACATCAAGCCATAGTAGGGCAGAATATTATAGACATCTACGTCAAACTGGTCCAGTGCTAGGCCAATTCCCAGAATAAGCAGAGCGCGGGTTATTAATGAAACACAGCTGCGACGCCACTTTATGCCTACATGCGGGTTATTGGCACCTGTCATTAAAGCTACGGATATTCCTGCCAACACTGCGAAAAGTGCAGCAGAATTGCCAGCGCACATCTTCCAAATTGCGGTTGGTTCTCCTGTGTATTCATTAGAGGAGGGAAGAATATGTACGGCAATCATTCCGATAATCGCGACACCACGAGCAGCGTCAAGCCCGACGATTCGATTCGGGCTAAAACGTGGGCCGAAAGCGCGGTCAGTACTCCATGTAGGGGGACCCGGATCGCTTAATTCGGAAATGCTGGCTGGCAGCTTCTCTTTCTCTCCATCCCAGATGGGACGGACATCCGTGGGGCCAGGCGTGGGGCGATTCTGTGTGGTTTCTGGGGGCGTGTTTTGTCCGGTCACAATGAACCTTTCTCTGCACGAAATGGAATTAGTCTGTTGAGGGGAACTACTTAAAGTTTCAGTTTGGCTTCGAGATCAATTGCTCGACCGGTTCATCCAAGGCAGAAATGGGGTTGCCTTGCCAGATCGTGTCCCGCGGAACTTCATCTTGGCGCAGCACCAAAGAACCTGGATGTACAGTGACACGCTCACCAAGTGCGGAGCCGGGAAGCATGAAACTATTAGCACCTAGCGTTGCGCCGCATTTGATGTGCACTTTTTCAAGTGCCATCACACGGTCATGAAACAGATGGGTCTGCAGGACGGTGCCTCGATTTACGGTGGCCCTATCTTCGATGGTGATGAGATCAAATTCGGGCAACCACCACGTTTCACACCACACATGCTTGCCAATACGCGTCCCCATGAGGCGCGCCCACCAATTGAACAAAGGCGAACCGAGCGACATACGGACAAGTGAAGGAACTGCAAGCATTTCAGTAAAGTTGTCAACAAGTTCACCGCGCCATACGAACGTGGAGAATAAGGTGTGATTTCCAGCTCGGAATTTTCCTACAAGAGCCCACTTTACAAGGATTGGCAGCAAGCTTGCAATAACGCCGGCAGCCAGAACAATCGGCGTGGATAGCAGCACAACAGCACGCATTCCGGCAGCATCCATACCCCAATGCATATACACAATGGTCCCGACCCACACGATAAACAGATCTAAGTAAGCGGCGATAATCGCTGGGACGAATCGAAACAGCTCCACGAAAGCACGGGCAAACTTAAGATAATGCGGGGGATTAAAAGTTTGTTCCTTATCCGCGCTCACCTGTGAACGTGGAATCTGTCGAACGGATCGACCTAGCCAAGAGGAGCCACGCGCTGGACGTTCTGGGGTGGAGGATAAAACAGCAATGAGCGAATCTGTCGGGAGATCGTGGTCAGCACCGACAATTCCAGAGTTTCCGACAAAGGAACCATCACCGATTACTGTCGTCCCAACATGCACCCAGCCTCCTCGGTAGCGCGCAGATGTACATAGGGAGTGATCGGCAAGGAAGCAATGATTCCCTATAGACGTTAGATGCGGGATGGTTTCTACCGTGGAAATTTCGGTGTTTTCACCCACACGGGCCCCAAGCATCCGCATGAATGCTGGAGTAATCCACCCTGCATAGAGAAAGTAGGTAGAGGTCAAAGTCTTTTGCAACAAACTGTGCGTGAGCCAAAGAGCCCAGCCAGTAGAAGATTGCTGGAGGAAATACCCCGGCTTAATGAACACAGAGCAAAGACGTACCGAAAAAATCACAAGCGTGACCCATGACAATACTGTCAACAAGGTAAATACTGGCACCCATAGTGCCAACAGTGGAAATACCTCTTCGTAACGCTCGTGTTTCACAACCTGCGGCAGAATCACCAGCAAGCCCGGAAGAATAGCCAGTACTGGGAGCAGCGACATCCATCCTAGGCTCAAGAAGTACAGGATCCGCATCCCAAAGGTACTTACCTTTGCCACTGTGCCTTCAACAGCCGCCCTTTCCGGATGAATCCCCGGCCAGGTTAATCCAGCCTCACCGTGGTGGGATAGCGGCGACCCACCATATAGCTGTCCACTCGGGACATCAATGCTTACCGCAGATCCAGGCAAGACTTCTGCATAATCTCCAACGTGAACGCCCGGGTGAACGAAAGTGCGCAATCCTAGGCGCGCACCGTTGCCAACAGCGATTTTACCAATATGAACTTCATCGCCATCAATCCAATAACCGTTTATATCTACTTCCTGTTCAAGGGCGGCGTAGTCACCGATCTCGGCAAGACCCGTTACAGGCGGAAAAGTAGCCAACTGTGCACCCCGTCCCACGGTGCACCCAAATAGGCGGAACAGCAAGGGTGCTAAAGGAGTACCCAAAATTGGTTCTAGCTTAAGAAATGTGAGGAACCGCTCTGCTGCCCATACGCGCAAATGAGTCCAGCCTCCTCGGCTATAAACTCCGGGTTTTATCCCAGCGGTGGCTAGCCTAGCGACGATGGTAATTTGCGCTATTTTTCCAGGAACCGAAAAGAGCAAGAACCACCCGACGGCGAGCGGCCAAAAAGAAATTCCCGGCACCCAAGCAGCATTAAAGAAGAACTTCAACGCCCAAACAACTAGCAAGGATCCCACAATATAGCGTGCCGCGTTTAGCACGTAGATTAGACAAACGACCGCCGTTTGGAAAAGTCCCGACCACCATGGCATCTTGCCTGGCATACGCCGTTCACCGGAGGATTGCTTGAGTCCTGAAACGTATTCCGCCATGCCAGAAAGGGTGGGGTTTTCGTACAACGCACCAATATCTAAGGTGGGATAGTCACTGCGCAGTTCTACTGCGAGCTTCGCAATAGCCACAGAGGAACCACCCAGATCGAAGAAATTCGATCCCTCGTCCATTGGAATCTTGCCTAGCTGATCCGACCACTTTTCAGCTAGCCACTGCAGATTGGCAGGCAACTCAGAGCCAAAGTCGTCGGAATCCGGTAAAGGCCATGGAAGGGCCTTACGATCCACTTTGCCGGAGGTTTTGGTTGGCAGGGAATCGACAAAGCATAATGTCGGGGCAATGCCACCCGGCAGCACAGTCGCAAGATGACGTCTAGTGTCAGCCATCGAAATCTCCCCATCAGGGACAATGTAGCCAACAATGACATCAGAACCGGCTGGAGTCTTTTGCTTAGCTGCTGCAGCGGCTAGAACACCGGGAGCGCCAGCAAGCGCACGATCAATTTCTCCCAGCTCCATACGACGGCCGCCGAACTTGATTTGATCGTCATTGCGGCCGGCAAAAATGAGTCCTTCTGTCTCTGCTACAACAAGGTCTCCAGTGCGATAGGCACGTTGCCACTCTAGCGCCTGAATCGGTGCGTAAGTTTTTGCATCCTTTTCTTTATCCAGATAACGCCCGAGGCCTACACCGGTGACCACAAGTTCTCCAGTTTCTCCCCAACGGACTGGTTCTTCTGTCTCTGGGTCAATCACGGCTAATTGCCAACCTGGAGTGGGGCGCCCAATACGAACAGGCGTGTCACTGTCCATCGGAACCATCCGGTGCCCGGAGCAAATAACAGTAGCTTCGGTGGGGCCGTAGGTATTCCAGAGCTCCCTACCTGGAGTTGCTAGTCGATTAATCAGCTCTTGCGGCAGAGCCTCACCGCCAAAGATGAGAAGACGAACTTTCTCAAGTGATTTGGTAGACCAGAAGGAAGCCAGTGTTGGCACCGTAGATATAGCTGTGATGTCATGATCGGTGATCCACTTTCCCAAAGCATCAGCAGAACGCACGATATCGCGTGGTGCGGCTACCAATGCAGCTCCATACCGCCATGCCAACCACATTTCTTCACAGGAAGCATCGAACGCCACGGAAAGACCAGCCATAACCCGATCTCCGGGGCCGAGCGGTTCATCGGTGAGGTACATACGCGACTCTGCGTCTACTAATGCCGCAGCAGAACGGTGTGTGATTGCTACGCCCTTGGGCTTTCCAGTGGAACCAGACGTAAAAATAATCCAGGCATCATCGCCCAACGTCGGCGCCTTTTGTTCCACTCCTTCTTGAGATTCTTTCTGCAATTCCAGCGAGAGCTCAGCCCCGTAGACAGCAGTAACGTCCGCTTCTTCCCACACAGTATCGGCACGCGAGTCAGGATCGTCCCAATCCACGGGCACGTAGGCGGCGCCCGCACACAGAGTGGACAGAATAGCAATGTATAGATCTAGCGTCCCTGACGGCACCCTGATGCCCACGCGATCGCCAGGCCCAACACCAATACTGTTGAGACGCTGCACCTGCGCCTCTACCCGTTGGGCAAGCTCGCGGTACGTAAGCTGCTCAGATGCCTCGAGCGCAATTTCATTGGGATAAGCATCAACCGTAGCTTCAAAAATATCTACCAATGTCCGAGGCTCTGGCACGTCCTCAGTCCCAAAAATGGCGTACTCAGAGTGATCCACAGGCGACATGCACGGGGAGCTTTCGTAAGTCAAAATTCTGCCTTCCTTAATGGGCATCAATTTCCTTAGACACAGTGAAGTGCCCCGAGTTTTGTTCCTAGGCATTTGCCTTGATTTCTATTTTTACTTGCGGCGGGTTCTGTTTCCAAAATTCGGTTTCCACTTCGACTGGGGTTCGGTACCCCAAGCTTTGGTGAAGCCTCGTCTCGTTCCACCATGACACCCACTCGAACGTCGCGATTTCTACCTCGACAACGTCATTCCACCTGCGAGTATGGATCAGCTCGTTTTGTAGGAGCCGTTAACGTTTTCAGCCAGAGCATTGTCATAGGAGTCGCCAACTGTCCCAGTAGAAGCGTCAATCCCGTGCTGGGCAAGAGGCTCGTTGTAGACAACGCTGACGTATTGCGAGCCGTGGTCCGAATGGTGAATGAGACCTGTTGTTTCCTCAGCACACACGATCGCCTGATTGAGAGCTTGCAGCGGCAACGCTTCGGTGCGCATGGAGTCTGATAATGCATTCGTCGGGAGTAAACGTCGGTGACAAACGCGGCATACACAAAGCCTTTCTTCGTGCGCACATACGTAATGTCAGCCACCCACAGCTTGTTTTAGGCCCTGGGCTTTGAATTCACGCTCGACCAAGTCCGGGCGCAGATCAGGCACGTTAGGCTTGCGGGTTGTGATTGGTGACCCGCCTTTGCCTTTGCCAGAAACACCAGCCAGGCGCATCAACCGAGCAGTTTGTTCACGACCGATATCAATTCCGTCACGGCGGAGAGCATGCCACATCTTCCGCACACCGTAGACACCGTAATTATCCCGATGAATAGAACTAATGCGTTCAACCAGACAGCATCGCGAAGGCGACGAGCACTTAACCCACGGGCCTTAAACTGGCGATAACCACGTGAGGTGATGAACCCAGCGGCTCGGTTATTCTTCAACGTCTTACAGATGAACTCGACAGAGAAACGATTCCGGTATTCATCGATGAACCGGATCATTTCCGACGTTTTGGGTCGAGTTCTGACGCGAAAAAGGCTGAGGCCGCCTTCAGCAGCTCATTAGTGTCACGTAACTCTTGATTTTCACGGCGTAGCCTCGCGTTTTCCGCGGCCAAGTCTTCAGGCACAGGTTCTGGGATGTTTCCCTCACGACGGGCCTGCTGGGTCCACTGACGAGCCGTGTGCCATGAAACCCCCAACTTTGGAGCTACTGCCTGGCACGCGGCTTGCATCGACATATTTTCCGCCAAGATGCGGTCCTCTACAAGACGGACCACACGGTCCTTTGCATCCTGATCAAATTTTCTTGGCATATTCCAGATTTTCCCATCTACTCAAACGGAACAAAACCTGGGACACTTCACATCCGTGCATACACGGATGGTGACTTCTTTTGGTTTGACGTCCTGCCTGGCAGACACATTTTCCCTAAAGCGATTCTTGCTGATCAAGTCCGTGGGGGTCGCTTTGCGACTTTCTCTTCGCGAACGTTGTTGAATGCGTCCTAACCTTGAAGGATACAAGTTACCGGTCGCGACATTGGGGTTGCCAAACGCTGGTAAGCATTGTGGGATGGCGGGTTTAGGGGGCTGGTCCGGAACTTGATGATCAAAGATCCTGAAAACAATCATTGTTTTGTTGGGGCCATTGAGGGATACAACAGATTAGCTGCTGTTCAATCAAGCCGGGGTGCTGAAGGTGAATTGAATCTTGGCGTCTGACTGGTGGCCCATTTGGATTGGTATCTCAGTCAGAGTTTTTCGAATCATTCCGAACATGTTGCGCTACAAATCCGAGGGAATCCCTCCCTGTTACCTGGGGAAACACCTTGTTGTAATTTTTTTATTCCATTTTCTATGCAGATGCCGGCTCCATCCGGTAATCTCAGTAGTGGTTTCAGGGATAAGTCAGCTTGGAGCCTTGGGACATTACTGACTTTTACACGAAGCGAGCCCGGGACTAACCACTCCCAATATGGGCCCAACCACCGTAACGTGTGCAGCGAAGTATTCGCTGCTGCCGGGAAACCGGTGATGATTGTTAGATCATTTCGGATGGTGTAAAGGAGTTCGCTTCATGGAAATTCCGCCCCCACATTTCGGCCGGAGAAAAACACGTGTAGTCTCCGCGGATGAGTCAGTCCGTGTCGAGCTCATGCTCCCTGCCCCGATAGTCCAACGTTTGGCCTCTGAGTCTGCGGAAATTGGCTGCTCAATGTCACGAATTATGAGGCGCTGGCTGCGGGATCTCGAGGTGCTCGACTGTGGGACAGAAGAGTCGTATGAGGCAAAAGGGGGCAAGCCGACCTAATAGCAATTATCGGACAAATCCGAAGCAAAATCAGGGCCCGATCCTGCAAGATCGCGCCCTGTGGTCGCCGACGTTCTGCAAAACGTTGAGCGAAAGAATCCAATCAATTCACTGCAAGTTACATGAATGGAGATGCGTCTATCTTGTCATGCCTCAAAATATTTAGCAACAGTGCCACTCGATCCAATGCCTCAAGCATGAGGGCGGTGAGCGCGCGTGGGTAGATTTACTGCACTTGCAGCAGCACCAGCGGTCGTTGAGGAATCAATGCGTAGCAGTATTCCAACTGTGTCGGTGATAGGTCAGGCATCCCCGTCGAGGGTGCGCCGACTTACTCGGCGCACGCTTCCTGATACGGATCGCTATCTGAGACTGAGGGAGATCGGAATCCAGCGTCCAGCGGGACCGCTGCGGAGTGAGGCTATTGACCGTGCAGCGCTTGTCCAAGCGCACACCCGAGCTATAGATGAGGTTGCTGATGTCAAGGCTGCGCGTGTTGTAGCGCGATATCTCTACGATGAGGCGATTGTTTTCGGCTCGGTTGACGAAGAACGAGCGCTGACACGCCCTGCAGTGGATAAATGGCTTTTCCGGGATGACGTCTTTTCTCGCAGGTCACAGCGCACTTACCGGACAATCCTCTATGCTGCAGGCCGGACGTTGTATCCTCATGAATTTCCTGAGCCGCATCGTCAGCGAGGGCCGCGCCGCAAGGCCGTTCCGGCCGCGAAAACATCCCTGGAGAATGAGCTGTATGCGATTGCTCCGAGCCTGCGACCGGTGCTGCGCGCGCAACTGCTGACGATCTTAGATCTGACTACGGGCGCGGGGCTGTCGTCTCAGGAGATCCGTCACCTGCGAGGAAGCGACATCTCCCTTCTTGAGCTGCCCGAATGCACTGCTGTTCAGATTGCGGTGCGAAAGCGGGGTGTTGTCTCTCGTGTGGTGCCGGTCGTGTGTCCCGTTCGAGGGCATCGTCTTTTGACTCGGGCACGCGAGGTCGGCAGCGGCTTTGTATTCCCTATTGTGGGGAATTCCATGCCTAGGAATGCAATCTGTCATGTCTCGGAGGAGCTCGTTGAGCAGGGCTTTCCTGGATTTAATGCGGCGGCGCTGAGGAATCGTTGGGTGGTAAAACTGGCCTCTGACCCGGGGGTCCCGGCGGCGATGCTGATGAAAATGGCAGGCATCGCGGACCTGCGGGTGCTGCATGATCTGGAAGCGGATCTCCCGAAGTTTTCACCGGAAGACGAGGCAAAAGCCTTGCTGCACTGCGAAGGGGAGGACCTCTGATGACCGTTGCAGTGCAGGAGCAAAGGGTGATGATCTCTCCGGACTATGTGGACAGCTGCGCGGCTGTGATAGAAAAATCTGGAGCGCATCGGATGATCGAATTTTATTTTTCCCAGGACCGTGGCGTGGGCGGACGGAGATCCACCGGCCCGAAATACTCAATGCTGGGGGTGCTCACCGTGGGTTTGGCCCTGATTGGGATTCGGCGTGTTCCTACGATGGCGGAGATCTGGCGCACCCTATGGACCCTAGACCCCGCCCAACAGGACCGGCTTGATCTAGACCTTTCTTGCGGCGAGGGCACCTACAGAGCTTTTGCCATGTGGCTAACGCGGCGGCTTGAGCCACTTGATTCACTGCCGGAGGCTCCTGCGCGCCGTGTGAAAAATGGTGATCATCGTCGAATGATGGCCGCGCGTTCTCCGGAGCAAGAGCAAGCCTCTGAGATTGCGTCCGAGAGACTTCATCAGGTTGTCAACGCTCTGGTGGCAGGCTCAATCCACGAGCAAGCCCCCAAAGGATATCGCGGCGATATCATCGCCGACGAGACGATTATTGATTTGGCGGGTCAGTCGATGGGGTTAGGCAGCCGCGATACGAAACGTCGCGGAGCGGCGTACTCGGGTGCCTACTACATTCGAGATCGCGAAGATCACTCCCTGCATTCCGAGTTGGGCACCCGTCGCAGCACCAAAGGCGGTGTGGCTGTCGGCATTACTGCTGTGTGCCGCGTCGGTCCCCCGAAAGCCGTGTATTCGGTAGCCCCGGTCATTACGGGGATTTCGATTGATAAACCGAGTTCGGGCTCGGTCCAGGGTTTGACGCGTGCTATTCGGTTTCATCAAGAAAATGGGTTTGACCAGCGCATTAAGCGTGGTCGCTTGCCATTGCTGACCGTCGACATGGGCTACAACGTCAAACAGCACTTTAACGACGAGCTTCTCGCCGCAGGCTATGCTCCTGTTGTTCGCTATCCCAAGTCCTGGCGTACTGTTTTCGCATCTGACAGCGCTTCTGGGGACGAACCTGCCAGTGGACCACTGCAAATCGCGGGTGAGTTTTACTGTCCTGCTGCGCGTGGGATCGCAGGCGACGGGAAGATTGTCCGACGCACAATGGAGCTGCTTGGAGAGGACGATGGTTTTGAGCGCCATGATGCTCAGCTCGAAGCTTTATTCCCACTGATCATGGGGACTAATTCTCGTCCTTATCGGGCGCGTCAAGGCCGTGGCCGCCCTCGTAAGGATGAACATGAGGCTGAACGGCCCGTGAAAATCGATTTGGTCTGCCCCGCCGTGCAGGGGCGAGTGCGATGCCCACTCAAACCGGCGTCCATGACTCAATCACCCGAGGAGGCACCAGAAATTTCACCCAGCTGGAGTGCAGATCGCTATAAATGCTGCTCAAAATCCAGCATTACCCACACACTTACCCCTGAACAGTGGAAACGTGCCCAGTGGGGTCTCGTTCCTGGCTCCTGGGAGCATGCGACTTATTATGAAGCAGCTCGCGCTATTACCGAGCAACGTTTTTCGATTATGAAATCGCCGCACGTTACTGGCATGGAATCTTTCAAGCGTGGTGTTCGGCGTGAGCCGATGCTCTACATCACGCTCGCCCTATGGGTGGCCTCGACGAACCTTGCGATCCAAGAGCAATTCGAGCGGAAAACCGCAAGCCAAGACTCGATGACACGACGACTCCGGATGGTTCGTGAGGACACCGGCCGAGACCTGGCCAAGGTCCCGCCCCGGACTTAATTGTGTACCTGGGAGTCCTACGTATAGCTGATACTGTCTGGGGTGTTTGCGGGCTGAGGATATAGGGCGTCAGTGGCCCGTAAATCGAAGTTGATGGAGTCAGAAGTTGTGTTTTAGGTCAAAGACTGCGGGGTACGATAGCGATAATTGGACCTGATGAATGGTAGAAGTGGAATGGAACCGAAAGAGCTTGTACCTGTAGGTATTCGTGTCTTTGTGCGTGATATGACCAGCAGCATTGTGCTTCGTGAAATTCGAAGCATGTGGGAGTCGGAGGGATTTTCTGAGCCTTCTTCGGTAGAGCCAATCGGCGGGGAGCGGGTGTCTTTGTATGAGGCGTATATTCGTCAAGTCGACTGGACGTCTCACGGAGAGGCCGCACGTGCTCTCAGGGTTTTTCAAGAAACTCTGTTGGAAGTTTGGAATGGATGGTCAGAAGAATACCTGGCTCTCCGTGACAGAGAGTTTGACAAGCTCACGCGAAAAATTGAGGCTGCGGGTCTTGAAGTTTCGGACAAGCGGCTGATTCAATTACCGCAGAGTCTTGAGATTTCGCCAGAAGACTTGCAAGGTTTAACCGAGCCGGGCGCTATTTTTGTCCACTTAGATCGTCTGTCTGGGGCCTTACGCGATTCGGATCCAGAATTGGTTATTGGGCAAGCGAAGGAACTGGTTGAAACCACCGCAAAGCTAATTCTCAAGGAGAGAAAAGTTGAATACGATCCGAAACTCAAAATGGGCCCTCTACTGAGAAAAGCCCAGCACTCCATTGGATTGTCGGACGGAAATCAACAGCTCGGACCGGACAAACTGCAGGCTGTAAGGCAGATACTCAATGGCGCCGGTAATGTTGCCTTGGGCCTTGCCGAACTTCGCAATAGCTATGGGACTGGGCACGGACCTGGGAGTTTAAGGTCGGGTTTAGAGCAGCGGCATGCGGAGCTGGCCGTGAATGCCGCTCGTCTTTGGTGTGAGATGATGCTTACAACCTTTTCCTCCGAAACCGCGCCTTGGCGTTTTGAGGATTCAAACGAGAGAGACTGACTTCCTAGTGGTGGAATCTCGTTAAATAAAAGCTCTGGACAATTTTTAAGACAAATGTTCTAAAGCTCGTCTGGCTATGCTGGACGAGCTTTTCTCATGTCCGCAGTATGTGCTAGGCCCAAGAGGCGAGTGGACAGGCGGTGATTTTAGGGCCTATTTCGCGGTCGATTGAAGAGCCCAAATAGTGGAATTAATTCTCGGGAGATTATATACATGCAGGTCGGGAGCCGCTTCTTAAAAAACAGTCCTGAGCTGCCATCGTGAACATCACACGCTGTAACAGCCCCGTATCTTCTTGCGGGGCTGTTGTCGTTTTCCGGATAAACCCTACGTTCACGGTGAATAGTGGCCAGAAATTTGAAATTTTTCGCCCTTATTTACCGTGAACGACAGTGACAGGTTCGTGAGAAGGGGTGTACCGCCGGCTTAAGCGCTTTGCCAGCGCATCCTGCCATCAGAAGCGGGTGCGCACGTCATCGGGACACCTTTCTTTGATACGCCGCTACCGCCATTGCAATACGCGCCGGGGTGAACGTAGTTCTCCTGCACGGCGGGTGCTTCGTAAATAGCGGCGGCCTCTTGCACTGGGGGATTCGCGGCCATCATTTCGTCGGCGCACTGTTGTGTCCAGCCAGAAGTTCCATCGCTGAAGAATGTCGTTCCGGTCTCGTGCAGTGAGACGTCACCGCAGGATTCGATGGTTTTCTCCATCGGAGAAGGCTGCGCCGCGCCGGGAGCCTCGGTGAAGCCGATGACTTCTTCTTGCGGTTGATCCACGCCGATATCTTCGGCGCTTTCCTCAGCAGCAGGAAGAGTGGGGTGTGGGGTCTCTTCTGCTGTTTCAGTAACGCTGGTGCTTGTGCTTGGTGGCGTCTCACTCTCAAGAGTGGATTCGACGTCGAGAGAAGTGCAGCCGCTGAGTACGAAGAGCGCAGCGGCAAGGGGGAGAATTCGTTTCATTTCAGATCCTTTGGCTACTCTTCCTCATACTAATGGGCACTACCTCAATTCCGCACAGGAATCACACAGCAGGTGGCCAGCCTTGGAGGATAAGCTAGTCTCTCATGAAAAACGGCTTTCTGCAGCGCGCGTTCCTCGCCATTCTCCTCGGCACCGCCGCTCCAGTTCCAGCGCATGCCCAGACCATGGAGACCTCCGCCGCGCAGGATCTCGGCATCAACGATCCTGACTGCAAGCCCACGGGTTCCGTCACCGAGCCGGTCGTCCTTCTCCACGGCACCTCAGCCAACGCGGCCGATTGGAATGACCTCATCCCAAAACTCACCGAGCAGGGCATGTGTGTGGGCCTTCGACTACGGCGCCGAGGATGTCACCTATCAGAACGCCTATGACTACATGAAAGGCATTGCGGATCTGGATGCTTCTGGGCGCGAAATAGCCGGGCACATCGAGCACATCCGTGAGGTCACCGGAGCACACAAAGTAAACCTCGTCGGTTTCTCCCAAGGCGGCCTGCACACCAAGACCTTCACGCAGCTCTACGGCTCAGCAGAGGAAGTGAACCGAGTGGTTACAATCGGTGCGAACTTCCACGGGACAACGTGGGGTGACAGAGCAACGCCCCTCAACAGGGCGGCGAAAATTGCGCCCGATGTGGTTGATTTCCTGGGCACCAGCGCGGGCATCCAGCAGTTGCAGGGCTCGGACTTTATGGAGGACCTCAATCAGCTTCCGGACACCGCGCCCGGAGTGACCTACACGTCCATCTACTCGTCGGCGGATAATACCGTGACACCGAATCGGACCTCCGAGCTCAGCGCTGTGCCGGGTGCGGACGTGGCCAACGTGGAGTCCGCCCCCGTCGACCATGGGCAGTTACCTCACGACCCGCGCGTGCACGAGCAGATCATTTGGGGGCTAACGCGCTAGTGACACAAATCCAAGGGGCCATCGACGCGGAAGGCCGGTGCCACCACTGGCACACGCTTGTCGACGTCATTGCGAACAAGTGCCACGCCTGCGGCGGCTGGTTCGCGTGCTCGCTGTGTCATGCGGAATTAACGGAACATGACTTCGGGCCTATGCCGAAGGACGAGCTGTGTGTCATGTGTGGGGCCTGCGGCCGAACAATGACCTACGCCGAATATTCGGCATATAAATGCCCCGCGTGCGGGCACGCTTTCAATCCAGGCTGTGCGCTGCACGCGGGGACGTATTTCAGCTAGGCAACTACGGCAAAAGCGGGGCCAGCGGGGTGCCCTCGACGAGGGTCTTCAGGTACGCCAGAATGTCTGGGACGTTGAAGGTGAAGTTGCCGATGGTCACCGGGAAGGTCGGAAAAGCGTTGTTCGCTGGGGCGTTATTGCCGTTATTGGCTGGAGCACTGTGACCGCCGTTGTGGCCACCACCGTTGTTGGCAGGAGCGGTGTTGTTGGTCGGGGCACCACCATTGTTGGTAGGTGCACCACCGCCACCGTTCAGGCCGCAGCGAGCGATAACCTCGTCGGCGCGGGCGACGGCATCGCGGATCTCGGCACCGCGCGGGTGGAAGTTAGCAGCAGCAAGTGCCTGGGACTTCTTGCTGTTGTAGTCGGACGGGTTGGTGTAGTACTTGGTGGCCTGCTCACAGGAAATCTGGCCGGCCGGGACCTTGGCCAGATAGTCATCCACCATGTCGGCGGAGGCGGTAGGAGCGGACAGACCGATGGCGGCAGCAACGGAGCAGAGGACAAGCTTATTTCTCATGCGCCACATTGTGCCACAGCTTTTACACGTTTGTGCAAGTACTAACGCGCCAGGAAACGATTTACCAGCGAAAAATACGCCTTCACAGTCAAATCCAAGTCTTCCAGGTAAAGGTGCTCATCGTGGCTGTGCAGCTGCGAGTTTGCGCTGGCCATGTCCCGGCCTTCCGCATGCAGTGCAAAACCGTAGGCATTGCCACCGCGGCGGCGCGCCACGCGCAGGTCGGAGCCACCTGTTGCCAGCACTGGCAGTACTTCCTTATCCGGGAAGAACTCGTGGACGGTCTCTTTAATGCAACGCCACAGTTCAGTATCGGTGGAGGACTGTGTGGCGTCCTCAGTAATAAGGTGCTCGATCTCTACCTCCTCGGCCATATCGCCGAGGGCTTCGCGTAGGAACTCATCAAGCTCCTCCTGGGTCTGGCCAGGGAAGGGGCGGACGTCCATCTCCAGGTAGGCGTGGGAGGGTAGCACGTTGATGGCACCACCTGCACGCAGGACAGTTTGGGCAATCGTCGTGTGCGAGAAGGCGTGGGCGTAGGCGGACAATCTACCGAACTTCTCATAGTCGGCGGCGGTAGCGGAGCCGTCGAGAAGCGCTGCCTCCGTTGCGGGGTCAAAGCGGAAGGTCTTGACGAATCCCTGCCACACCTTATCCGTGGCCACGGGCGGCTTAGCGGCGGCGATGCGGCGAGCGACCTCACCGATCTTGACAATGGCAAAGTCCTTGCCGAAGGGCGTTGAGCCATGGCCGGCATCGCCGTGCACGTGCAGGCGGCGCTGGCCCGCGCCCTTCTCGCCGACGTTGAAGCCGAGCGCGCCGGGCAGGTGGCTGCCGCCGGTCTCCGAGAGGCAGTTGCGCACCGAGTAGGCCTCGGGGTGGTGTTTGTCCATCCAGATGGAGCCCAAACCGCCGCGGGCCTCCTCGTCCGCCATGCCCACGAACGCCAAGGTGCCGCCTGGGTTGCCGCGCTTGGCCACATCGCGAGTCACCGCCGCCATCGTCGCCGTAATGAAGAGCATGTCCACTGCGCCGCGGCCGTAGAGCTTGCCATCTTCGATGACGGCGTCGAAGGGTGGCTTGGTCCACTTGGGCTCGTCGACGGGCACGACATCCGTGTGGCCCATGAGCGTCAGCGGCTCTTTGTCCGGGTCACCCGGAACGGTCACCACGATGGTCACGCGGCCTGGGTGCGATTCAAAGCGTTGAATCTCCACTGGGGTGCCTGCGAAAAACCGCTCCAAGGTATCGGCGTTGTGGACCTCGTTGCCGGAGTCTGGCGTGAGGTCATTCACGCAGGCATTGCGAATAAGCTCCTGGAGTAATGCGAGGGTGTCGTCGTAGAGCGTGGAATCCATGGCATAAAGGGTAGCCGTGCACAATAAAATGCGTCGATTTACCACAACTTGAACGGTGTTCAAGTAAGGTTTCCCGCATGAGCATCGTAGATATCGCACGTGAGAAGGCCCTGGAGCAGGGCATCGGCCTCAACGAAGAAGAGCTCCTGCAGGTTCTTCAGATCCCGGATGAGCAGCTGGAAGAGATTGCGGACATCGCGCATCAAACCCGTCTCAAGTGGTGCGGCCCGGACGTCTCCGTGGAAGGCATCATCTCCATCAAGACCGGCGGCTGCCCGGAGGATTGCCACTTCTGCTCGCAGTCAGGCCTGTTCGAGTCCCCAGTACGCGCCGCCCGCCTGAACATCCCGGAGCTGGTGGAGGCCGCCAAGAAGACCGCCAAAACCGGCGCTACGGAGTTCTGCATCGTGGCGGCCGTTAAGGCCCCAGATGAGAACCTGCTGTCCCAGGTTGCCGAGGCCATCCCGGCCATCCTGGATGAAGTCGATATCGAAATCTCCCTATCCCTAGGTACCCTCACCCGCGAGCAGGCGCAGCGCCTTAAGGATATGGGCGCCCAGCGCTATAACCACAACCTGGAGACGTCCAAGTCCTTCTTCCCCAACGTGGTCACGACCCACACCTGGGAGGAGCGCAAAGAAACCCTCGAGAACGTCCGTGCTGTCGGCATGGAGATTTGTTCCGGCGGTATCATCGGTATGGGCGAATCCCTTGAGGATCGCGCCGAGTTTGCCTACCAGCTGGCGCAGATTGAGCCTTGCGAGGTTCCGATGAACTTCCTCGACCCGCGCCCGGGCACTCCGTTCGCGAACTACCCACTGGTCCCGCTCGGCGAGGCGCTGCGCGCCGTTGCCGCCTTCCGCTTGGCCATGCCGTCTGTAACCCTGCGCTTTGCGGGTGGCCGCGAGCTCTCGCTCGGTGACGACGGCACGGAAAAGGGCCTCCTCGGCGGCATCAACGCCATCATCGCCGGCAACTACCTGACCACGCTGGGCAAGCAGATTGAAAAGGACGTCGACATGCTCGGCCGCATCGACCTGCCCATCAAGGCGCTCTGATGAAAAATTCGACGGAGCTGGCCGCCGCCGTCCTTGCCGGCGAGGAGCCGCTGTTCCATCCCAATACCGGCAAGCCACTGAGCGAGGAATTCACCTTGCACCCGGCGGCCGCGGCTGGCCTCGACGTCCCGCGCTATTGCCAGCTGTGCGGGCGCCGCATGGTGGTTCAGGTGCGCCCGGACGGCTGGAACGCGCACTGTTCGCGCCACGGCGAGCTCGACTCGGATCACCTCTATGAGGAGGCTCTGCCCTAAGCTGGGGCACCATGGATCCCGCCGTTGCCCACGCCCATCAGTCTGCGTTGCGCTCGATTTCCCGTGTTGTCTCCGAGATCGCTGAGCCGACTCCCCAACAACAAGCACTAGACGCCGTCACCGATCAACTGCGCCACGGCAACGTCATGGTCCTCACCGGGGCAGGCGTATCCACGGAATCGGGCGTGCCGGATTACCGCGGCCCGAACGGCTCCCTCAGCCGCCACCGCCCCATGACCTACCAGGAGTTCCTGCACGACCCGCAGGCCTCGCACCGCTACTGGGCGCGTGCTTTCGTCGGCTGGCGGGTCATGCAGGCCGCACACCCCAACCGCACGCACTACGCTTTGGTCGAACTCGAGCGCGCCGGACTACTTAAAGGTGTTGTCACCCAAAACGTCGACGGCCTGCACGAGGAAGCCGGGCAGCACACCCTCATCGCCCTGCACGGAGACATGCAGCACGTGGTGTGCTTGAGCTGCGGATACGAAGAAACACGCGCGGACTACGACGCCCGCGCCGCCACAGCCAACCCGACATACCTCCAACGCTGGGCAGTAGACAAAGAGGACGTCAATCCAGATGGCGATGTTGCCCTCAGCCAAGAAGCGGTCGAAGAATTTGTCATGCCCGGCTGCGTGCGGTGCGGCTCACAGCGCCTCAAGCCAGACGTGGTCTATTTTGGTGAGCCCGTTCCCACCCACAAGAAAGATGCCGCCTACGCGATGGTCAACGCATCTGACTCCCTGCTGGTAGCCGGCTCCTCGCTGGCGGTGATGAGCGGCTTTCGCTTCGTTCTGGAGGCCAAGAAACAGGGCAAGCGCGTAGCCACCATCAACGGCGGACCAGGCCGCGCGGATGATCGGGTGGATACCCTGTGGCGCACACAAGTGGGCCCGGCTTTCGATGCGATCCTGGACGAGCTAGAACTCTAGAGTTGCTCCAGTTCTTCGAGGATTACCTGGCAGACCCGTTTATCCATGGGCATATCCTCGTGGCGAATAATGGCAAGGCGCTCGATGTCCTGAATATAGATATTTCTTACCTGCTGGCCATTGAGGAAACAGGTGTTGGGCGGAACCACGATGGCATCGGAGCGCGTGGCGATGCACGTATAGCTCACCCCGGGCTCGACCTCACTGCCGCGGTTCGTATCCTCCACAATCTTGCTGCCGGTCACTTGCTGCATTCCGGCGGGGCCAAACCAGGCGTCGATAAGCGAGCGCGCCACTTCCTCCTGCCTTTCGCTGCGAAAGAGGGGGCTGGCGATTCCACCCTGGGTCGTGCCGTGATTGGGCGCACTGATACAGACGACGTGCCGTACAAACTCCGCACCGCCGTGCATGCGCATCCAGTACCGAGCCAATAATCCACCTTGTGAATGCCCGACGAGGATTACTTTTTCAGCGCCGGTAACGGTGCGGACGGCGTTGATGTAGGCGTCGAGCTGCCGGGCGGATTCCTGCAGGGGGCCGGTGGCGCGGGTCCCGTAGTCAGGGGCGAAGGTGGCCCAGCCAGCGGCGCGGAGCATTCCTGCGAGAACCTGCCATATCCCCTTGCTGTCGCAGGTTCCGTGGATTAAAACAACCGGCCAAGGCCGTTCGGCGGTGGGACGCGCGGACCAGTCGTCTTCGTAGACGCCGCGTGGATGTCTGCGGGCGCCGAGGGGGAGTGGGATCATGGAATTTCAGTTTACTCTTGACCCCTATCCAACTTTCGTACTAAGCTAAGGCTTGCCTAATACGGGCCGGCGGTGAGCTCCACACCGCACGCGTTACCGGATTAGTCATGGGGATAGGGCCCGCCGCTTCCACGCGGCGGGCTTCTTTCATGGATACACTCGCGAGCATGACTGACCTGCAGCATGTCCATTCCGTCAATGAAGCGGTTGCTCGCCTCTGCGAGCTTTATGACAAGTCCTGTGCGCTTGCACGTGAAGCATTGGCCTCAGGGGACCACGACGCCTACCGCCACGTGGTTTACCCGAAGATCACCGTGCATATTCGCCAGTGGACGCCCATCGACCGCTCTGAACCTTTCGGCTACGTGGACCAAGAGGGCCGCTACTCGGCAGTGATTTCCAAACCATGGCTGATTCGTGATTACCTCATAGAGCAGCTCACGCGGCTTAGCAACAACTACCCGTGTGATCTTTATGTGGGCCAATCAGATGAGCGCATCCCACCGGAATATATCCGGGGCACTACACACATTCCCCAGGACCGGGGCAATATCCCCCGGCCTACACTCGACGCCGTCCACGACGGAATCGTCGATGGCGCATGGAAAGCCTTCCACGGGAAAGAAAAGCCGCTCTTTCACTTCGGCCCGCAGCGCTTCGACATCGCCTGCGCGCGCATCGAGCACTACACCGGCATTGAGGTGGACACCGTGCAGAAGTACATCCTGTTCACCAACTACGCCATGCACACCACCGAGTTCGTCAAGTTCGGCCTACGCGAGCTGGCGCGGGAAGACTCCCGCTACACCGCGCTCGTGCTGCCCACGGGGGAGACCATCCACCCCAACGACGCGGTGCTTCTCGACGTCGACGAGCTCACCCTCACCTCGCGCTACCAGATGCCGCGCTTTGATCTCATCACCGCCGGCGGCGATGGCATCACGATGATCAACATCGGCGTCGGCCCCTCCAACGCCAAGACCATCACGGACTGCTTGGCAGTCCTGCGCCCGGAGGCCTGGATCATGATCGGCCACTGCGCTGGACTTGATGGCCGCATGCGCATCGGTGATCTCATCCTGGGCAATGCTTATCAGCGTGAAGACCACATCCTCGACGGCACCGTCACCACCAGCAACCCGATTCCCGCCATTCCGGAGATCCAGCGCATGCTGGAGGCTGCCGTCGACGAGGTGTATGGGAAAGACAATTCGCTCATGCGCACCGGCACGGTGCTCTCCACCGATGATCGCAACTGGGAGTGGCGCACCTCCCGGGACTTGTGGGAATGGCTGCGCCACTCCACCGCAGTGGCAGTAGATATGGAATCCTGCACCCTCGCCGCCAACGGCTACCGCTACCGCATCCCGTACGGCACACTGCTATCCGTGTCCGATCTTCCATTGCACGCCGTGCCTAAACTTCCTGCCCAAGCGCAGGCCTTTTATTCGAATTCCAAGGAGGCCCACGTCATGTGCGCGGTCCGCGCGGTGGAGGCCCTAGCGGAGAATCCGGAGCGGCTGCGCACCCGCAAACTGCGGCGAACAGTGGCAGAGGTTCCGTTCCGCTGAGGTAGATGATTAAACTGAAAGAAATGCAAAATCTGGCGAAGGAGACCTAGACGATGAGCACCCCGGAGTGGTGGAACCCGGAACGCGAGAACCTGACCTGGGAGGTCTTCGGTGAGGCCAGTCGCTTCCTGTCCCAGGAAATCGTGGATTCGGGCTGGTTCCCTGACCTCATTGTGGGCGTGGCCCGCGGTGGATTGATCCCGGCCGGCGCCATTGGCTACGCCATCGGCGTCAAGGAGATGGGCGCTATCAACGTGGAGTTCTACACCGATATTGGTGAGACCCTCCCAGAGCCGATTCTCCTTAACCCGCAGCTGGATACGGACTCGCTCAAGGACAAGAAGGTCCTCGTCGTTGATGACGTGGCGGATTCCGGCAAGACCCTCGACCTCGTGGTCAACCTTTTGGAACAGACCGCTTCCGAGGTCAAGTCTGCGGTGATCTACACCAAGCCGACCACCATCTTTGAGCCGGACTTTTCGTGGAAGAAGACGGACCAGTGGATTAACTTCGCGTGGTCGGTCCTGCCGGTCATCACCCGCGATGGCTCTTTCCAGGAAGGACATTAATGCCAGAAGCCTCCGCCGGTTCTTTCCGCGCGGCCTTCAGCTCGCCCGCCCGCTTCCGCAAGGAGGTGTTTGGCGGGCTTGCTGTTGCGCTGGCCCTCATCCCGGAAGTTTTAAGTTTCTCTATCCTCGCCGGACTCGACCCTAAGGTGGGTCTTTTTGCCTCCGTCATGATGGCGATGTCCATCGCCATCACCGGCGGGCGCCCGGCCATGATTTCCGCCGCGGCGGGTTCGGTCGCCGTGGTCATCGCACCACTTGCCCACGAGCATGGCCTGCAGTACGTGCTGCTGACCATCTGGATGGCGGGCATCTTGCAAGTAGTGATGGCCGTGCTGGGCGTCGCCAAGCTCATGCGTTTCATCCCCCGCAGCGTCATGCTGGGTTTCGTCAACGCCCTGGGCATCCTCATGTTCACCGCGCAGCTGAGCCACCTGTGGAACGTGCCGTGGCTGGTGTATGTCCTCGTCGCATTGGGCCTGCTGATCATGGTGGTATGGCCCCGAATCACCACGGTGATCCCCGCCCCGCTCATGGCGATCGTGGTGGTTACCGTGCTGACTGTAATTTTTGGGTGGCAGGTTCCCGACGTCGCGGATCAAGGTGAGCTTCCGACCTCCCTGCCCGGTTTCGTCATTCCAGACGTGCCGTTTACCCGCGAGACCTTCCTCCTCTGCCTTCCCTATGCACTGGGCGTGGCACTGGTCGGCCTCATGGAATCTCTGCTCACCGCCAAGCTTGTCGATGACCTCACGGATACCCACTCCGATAAGACACGCGAATCCGTAGGACAGGGCATCGGCAACATGCTCGCCGCGGCCATCGGCGGCATGGGCGTGTGCGCGATGATCGGCCAGACCATGATCAACGTCAAGGAATCCCAGGCACGCACGCGCTTGTCGACGTTCCTCGCCGGCGTCTTCCTCCTCATCCTCATCCTCGTGTTGGGGGACACCGTAGGGAAAATCCCCATGGCTGCTCTCGTGGCGGTCATGTTCATGGTGTCTTTCCACACCGTGGATTGGCGCTCGGTGCGCACGATTCACCGCATGCCTCTGAGCGAAACCCTCGTCATGCTGGTGACGGTGGTTGGCACTTTGGTCACGAATAACCTAGCGGTCGGTGTGATCCTCGGTGTCCTTACCGCCTCGGTGGCCTTTGCACGCCGCGTCGCCCACCTCGTGTCGGTGGAGCTAGAAGGCAACGTCTACACTGTGCGCGGCCAGCTCTTCTTCGCCTCCTCGAACGATCTGGTCTACGCCTTTGATTACACCCTGCCGGTGGAGAAGGTCATCGTGGATTTCTCAGAGGCCGATATTTGGGATGCCTCAACCGTGGCGGTACTCCAGGCTGTGGAAAGCAAGTACGCAAGCCGTGGAATAGCGGTGGAATTCCGGGGCCTTGATGGTGTTAGCCTCGCGCGTTACCAGCGGATCTCAGATTTGGGTTAGGTAAACCTACCAGAAAAAGTGTTATGACGTGCGAGTTTGCTTAAGATCACCTTGCTAGCGCGCCCGATTTTTTTCTGTATTGTGGGAACAACACACGAAAGGAATAACTCTTATGGATGAGAAACTGCAAACGCTCCTCAACGCCCAGGTCAATAATGAGCACGGCGCAGCCCTGATTTACACTCAGCTGGCCTACGAGATGGACAACCTGTCCTTCCCAGGCATGCGCGATTGGTTCTTCAAGCAGGCAGAGGAAGAGCGCGAGCACGCACAGAAGTTCGCCGAGCACTTGCTGGACCGCGGCTACCGCGTCGAGTTGGAGGATATCCAGGTCGGCTCCGTCAAGGCCGCCACCCCGCTCGATGCTTTTGAGGCCTCCCTCGCGCATGAGCAGAAGGTCTCGGAGCAGATCCGGGAGATCGCCCGCACCGCGGATGCCGCCGGGGATCTCGATTCCCGCGCCCTCATCAACTGGTTCCTCGAGGAGCAGGTTGAGGAGGAGTCCACCGTGTCCGAAATCATTGACCAGCTCAAGCTGGTGGGCAATGACGGCTCGGGTCTGCTGCGCATCGATGGTTCGCTGGCGCAACGGTAACGAAGCCATATAGTTTCTAGGAATTCTCCCACAGCCCCCTGCGGTTGGTGGGAGAATTTCTTTTATGACTACAACGCGCCTGATGCTGATTTGCGGTGCCCTGGCCGGCCTTGTGATCGCATTGGTCGGCGGCACGTGGCTGGCCGCAACGAACATGGCGCTGGGAACCTTCTTCTTCGCTCTCGCCGTGATGCTCGGCCCGTTCGCGGGTCTAGCACTGTTGCTCTGCGCCGCTGCTGCATCGACGGCGTTGAGCCGCTCCCTGTTTAGCGTCGGCGGCTTGTTCCTCGTGGGGGCCACCTCGACGTTGTGGGCGCAGGGCACGCTGTCGCTCCCGCTCTTCGTGGCGGGCACGCTGACTGGAGCTAGTGCGGTCTGGCTACACTGGGCGCATGGCAAGTTTGCTCTTCGACCTTTATGGCGTGCTCATGCGGCCCGCCGGGAACTCTGAGTTGGAGGATTACCTCCGTCCCGAAAATGTAGAGCACTTTTGGTCCATCTATGAGGAGTTTCGCCCTGCCTATAATGCTGGGCACCTGAGCGATGCGCAGTATTGGGGCCGCATTCGCGCGCTGACGGAACTGAGCTCCTTTGACGTCAGCCACGCGACCGAACTGGACACCGAGCGCCTGTTGGTCGCCGATGAAGAGATGGTGCGCGCGGTCCTAGGGTTTATTGCTCAAGGGCATAGCGTCGGCATTTTGGCGAATGTTCCGACGGTTCTGGGAACTCGGATCCGCCAGACGCAGCCTTGGCTGAAGGAATGCGCTGCCGTGACGCTGAGCTGCGATATTGGGGTAGCCAAGCCGGATCCGGAGGCCTACCTCGTGGCCGTGGATGCCCTCGGCGCGCAGGCCAAGGACACGCACTTCTTCGATGATCGGCCGGACTTCGTCACCGCCGCCCAGCGTCTCGGGCTCAAGGCCCACCTTTTTACGGGAATCGACTCGGTTTACTTTTAGGCAGCTTTCGCCTCGCGGCCGAGCTCCAGCGGAACGCGCAGCAGCGGATCAAGCGCTACAGCGCGGGTGCAGGCGCGAACAATCTCGGTGTGCGAAGGAATCATGCGCAGCTCCACTGGGTGATCGGTGGCCTGGCGCACGGCGGAAGCAAAGAGCTTCGGGGCCGCCGGATCATCGGAGAAGGCGCCGCCGGCGACCACGAGGGTATTGGGCTTATGCTGCGTTAAAAGTTCAGCAGCGGTGGCCCCGAGGGAGCGCGCGCGGCCGTCGAGAAGCGCCCGCGTTTCTTCATCAGCATTCGCGACCACGTCTGGGAATGAGTCTCCGCCGGTCTCATTCAGCATCGCCTGCGTGGCCAGGACGTCAGCTTCGTCGAGTTCGAGCTGCACAATTTCATCGCCCAAGGTCAGCGCGGCGCCAACGGAGTCATCCGCGTAGAGCACCATGACGGGCTTCTCCGCGCCCAGCTCCGCAGACTGCGTCTCGGATCCCAGGATGGCAGGGATGACGGAGGACACAACAACCGGAACGCCGAACTGGTACTCCAGACGGCTGGCGATATCCATCTCGTCCCAGCCCAGGTTGTGGGCGGTAATGCGCCCAGCTTCGTTCACGCTGCCGGAGGTGGTCACGCCGACTGAAACCAAACGTCGATCCAGGCCGGTCATCAGGCGGTTGACACCAGCAATGATGTGCTCGATGACATCGCTTGCACTCAAGCGCGACACCGGGGTAGCCACGTCTTCCTCGCGCAGGGTGCGTCCCTTGGTGTCGAAGAAGGCGATGCGGGTAAAGGCGGTGCCAACCGCAATACCAACCAGCATCCAATCATTATCCGCCACTTCCAGGGGCACGGTGGGGCGCCCGCGGCCGCGGGACTGCGTCAAATCCGTGCGCTCACGAATCAGTCCAGCACCCAGCAGCGCGGCAGTGGCGCGGGTAATCGTCGGCTGGGAGAGTCCCGTGGCTTCGACAAGTTCACTGCGGGTAACAACGGGGTTGAGTCGAATGATGTGGAGGCACTTCGCCGCTGGGGTGCGGGGGCGAGTGAACACGGGACCAGATTTAATCATGGCGCAAGTATAAATTCAGCAGACCGCATTGTCTAATAGAAATTGGGATTCAGTAGACATCATAGTCTAGAAGTGTGCCTGCGTTAGAGTAGTGTTCATGGATTCTGTTGCTGTGTACTGCGGCTCCGCCGCTGGAAACTCTGAAGCCTATGGCCAAGCCGCACACCTTTTGGGGGAGGAGCTCGCGCGGCGCAACCTCACCCTGGTTTATGGCGGCGGTGACGTAGGCCTGATGGGCATCGTCGCAGATTCCTGCCTTGCCGCCGGCGGCACGGTTATTGGGGTTATCCCGCGGCAGCTCGTTGATTACGAGATGTCACACCAGCGGGTAACCAAACTCGAAGTCGTGGACACCATGGCGCAGCGCAAAACGCGTATGGAGGAACTCGCGGATGCCTTCGTGTGCCTGCCGGGTGGCGTGGGAACGCTAGAGGAGCTCACCGAGGTGCTCACCTTGCAACAGTTGGGGAACCTGGATAGCCCGGTGGGTCTCGTAGACGTGAAGGGATTCTGGCAGCCGTTTATAAGAATGTACTCTGCAATGGTGCAGGAGGGATTCGTTCAGAAGCGCTTCCTCGATGCTCTCGTGGTGAACCCCTCTCCTGCTGAAGTGCTCAACGAATTTACATCCTGGACAAGCCCGGGAAGTAAGTGGAGCAACAATTAGCTAACAAGCTGGTAAATAAGGCGGCGCTGGGTTGGCCCAAACCCCTGGATCTTCGTTAGACTTCGCCCTTATGAGTTTTGACCAGAACGCAGAGCGCCAGCCTTCGCTGCTGGACGCGTCGTGCGATAATTTCGTCCACGACCTCGCGCAGCTCACGCCCACCGATGCCACCGCGTGGGGAATTCCCGGCTTCGACGGTGAGTTGGAAGATTTCTCCCCGGAGTACTACTCCTCCGTGGCGGATCGCACTCGTGAGATGATGGCGGATCTCGATGCCCTCGATGACACCACCGACGAATCCGACGATGACGACGATTTTGACGAGGTGGACTACGTCACCGCCGCCGTCTTGCGCGACCGTCTCTGCCTGGATCTTGACCTGCACCATGCCGGTGAGGACATCCGCTGCCTTAACAACATTGCCTCCCCGGTGCAGACCATCCGCGACACCCTCATGCTCATGCCGAAGGACACCCCGGAGCAACTTGATGCATTGCGTTCGCGCCTGTCGAAGGTGGCAACCTCGCTCAACGGCTACAAGGAGTCCCTCACCGAGGCGGCTTCGCGTGGCATGGTCGCGCCGCAGCGCCAGATCTCCGATGTCTTCGTGCAATGCGAGCGGCTTGCCGACGCCGGCTCCATGCTCGAGGACCTTGGCGTTGAAGGCCCAGAGGTGGACGCGGCCAAGGAAGCCTTCGGCGAGTTCGCCGATTGGCTCTCTAACGAGCTGCAGCCGCAGGCACCATCGCAGGATGCGGTGGGCCGCGAGCGCTACGAGCGCTTCTCCAAGCTTTTCGTTGGCGATGCCGTGGACCTCGATGAGGCCTATGAGTGGGGCATGGACCAGGTGCGCTCCATCAAGGCGGAACAAGAAAAGATCGCCCACGAGCTCTACGGCTCCGACGTCACCGTGCGCGCGGCCATGCGCAAACTCAACGAAGAGGAGCGCTACCAGCTGCACGGCACCGACGCGCTAGTGGAGTGGATGCAGTCCACCGCGGACCGCGCGATCAAGGACCTCGACGGCAACGCCTTCGACATCCCGGAGGCCGTTAAAGAAATCGAGTGCTGTATCGACCCGGCCGGCACCGGCGGCATCTTCTACACCTCGCCCTCCGATGATTTCTCCCGCCCCGGCCGCATGTGGTGGTCCGTACCGGCTGGCCAGGAGCTTTTCCACACCTGGCAGGAGCTGACAACCGTCCACCACGAGGGCGCGCCGGGCCACCATCTGCAGATTGGCGCCGCGCTGACCCAGCCGGACCTCAACCTATGGCGCCGTGCGGTGACGTGGAACTCTGGCCACGGTGAGGGCTGGGCTCTATACGCTGAAGTACTCATGGCGGAGCTGGGATACATGGATGATCCGGGCTTCCGCATGGGGCTTCTCGACGCCCAACGCTTCCGCGCCGCCCGCGTCGTGGTGGATATCGGACTCCACCTGGGCAAGGCGTTGCCGGAGTGCACTGCGTCCGGCATCTGGGACAAGTCCCACGTCAAGACCTTCATGCGTGAGAACACCGCGATGGATGACGCTAACCTCTCCTTCGAGGTCACTCGTTACCTGGGCTGGCCGGGCCAGGCGCCGTCTTATGCTCTGGGCCAGCGCCTGTGGCAGCAGACCCGCGACGCTGCCGTGGAGCAGGGCATGGACGTACGTGATTTCCACTCCCAGGCATTGGCCCTAGGTTCTGTGCCGATGTCGATTCTGCGCGAGACAATTCTGGACTAGTTGTTAGACTCTTGGATTTATCCACTAGTGACTCTGTGATTTATCCACTAGCGGCGGAATAGCCCCAAAATCTGGGGCAAATATCCCGCGATGACGAGCACGATGATGAGCCGGATAATCTGCACGGCCACCACGGCGGGACCCGCCCCTCCTTCCGCGGAGAGCGCGAGGACGGTCTCCAGCGCGCCGGGCGAAGTGGCGAGGTAAGCCTCGAAGTAGGTGATGTCCAGCCATGCGGTCAAAGGCACAGCAGTGAGCGCGCACACGCCGATGACGACAATGATGAAGAGGATCGTCGCCGGCAGCTGCTTGGCGAAGGCCCGCAGTGCCGGTACCGACAGCCCACCACCGCAGACCCAGCCGATGGACATAAACGCCATGATTTTGAAGACGTAGAGCGGCTCCAAAGTGTGGCCGGCTGGAATAACCTGGGCGACCAGCACGGTCAAGATGAGCGGCCCCAAAACAGCAGCAGCTGGCAAACGCACCAGCTTGCCAAGCTTCTCACCAACCACGGCGATGGCGACCGTCAACCCCACGATCCACCACGTGACCTCGCCGTCAACGCTCATGTCGACGCCTTTGCCCGCGGGGGCGTCTAACAAGGAGACCACCAAAGGCAGCGATATCGACACCGCCAGAAGGCGCAGGTATTGCGTCAGCGCCACGTAGCGGTAGTCCGCACCGAGTTCGCTGGCTAGCGCGGGCATGAGCGAGGCCCCGCCCGGCAGCATGGATAAGATTCCGGTTTCCCAGGAAATATCTTTTGGCTGTGAGCGGTGCAGCAGCACGCCGCCGGCGACACCGATAAGCACGGTGATGAGTGACATCGTCACCGCGGCTGGCACAAAGCCAAGGAGCGTGGAGGCAGGAACTAAGGTCAGTGGTATGCCCGCCATCATTCCGATGAACCCGCGGGCGACAGAATAAAAGTGCTCGTTAACGGCGAGTTCTTTGCCCGTCGTCAAGGCCATGGCTCCCGAGACCACGATGGCGCCGAGGATCCAGGCTGCGGGTACGTGAAGGTAGCTAAACAATGCCCCCAGTGCTGCAGACCCCGGGGCCACGATGACCCATCGCGTACGAACAGACATGGAATCGAGTTTAATGATGGACATGGATTTCGGATTAAGCGGTTGGGCGATTCTCACCATCGGCGCTACCGCGGCCGGATGGATCGATGCCGTCATTGGTGGCGGCGGGCTCGTGCTCATTCCGCTCATCCTGGCGGTCGCACCCCAGTTTGCGCCCGCCACAGCCCTGGCCACGAACAAGGTGGCGGCGGTATCCGGCACAGCGTCGGCGGCCATCACACTCGTCAAGAAGGTTCGCCCGCCGAAGGGCGAGCTCATGCGCATGGGACTCATCGCGCTGGTGTGCTCTGGACTCGGGGCCACAGCAGCCGCACTCATGGACAAGGACGTCATGCGGCCGGTCATCATCGTGCTTATGGTGGCAGTCGGCATCTTTGTGGCCTTTCGCCCGGACTTCGGCAGCGGCGACGGAATCCGCGGCGGCTGGCGCACGTGGGCAGGGTTAGCCGCTGTCGCTGCCATCGCCTTCTACGATGGCATCTTTGGCCCCGGCACCGGCATGTTCCTCATCATGGCCTTTACCGCTATCTTCTCGCAGAATTTCCTCGCCTCCGCAGCGATGGCGAAGGTGGTCAACACGTGTACCAACGTCGGTGCGCTCGTGGTCTTCATCGTGGGCGGGCACGTGGTGTGGGGTCTCGCTTTAGTTCTCGCGGCAGCAAATATCATTGGCGCGCAGCTGGGCGCACGGACTGTGCTTGGCGGTGGTGCAAAGCTCATCCGCTATGCGCTTCTCGCACTCGTCGTGGTGATGAGCGTGTACCTGTCCTGGCAGCAGTGGGGTTAATTCGTCTTCGCCGTGGCCACAGCGTTCCACGGGTCTTCCGGCCACGGGTGTTTGGGGTAGCGCCCGCGCATGTCGGCGCGCACGCCGGCATAGGACCCGGACCAGAAGCTCGCCAGATCATCGGTGACGGCAAGTGGCCGGCCCGCGGGAGACAACAGATGGAATTGCACGCGGTGGCCGCAGTATTCGGGGGACTCCGTCAACCCGAAACATTCCTGCAGCTTGATGGAGACCACGGGACGCTCGCCGGACCAATCGATCCTCGCAGCACGTCCGGACGGAACCGCTAACCGTTCCGGCGCGAGCTCATCCAAGCGGCTAGCTTCGGGCCAGGGGAGCAAGCGCTGCAGCGCCGGGTACATGTCTGGCCGCTTCCCGGCAGCCAGCTCATGCAGCTCCGGCTCCAGCCAGCTCAGATCATCGCCGTCCACGTCCGGCCACGGATTCCCGTATGCCCTATGCAGATGACGCATACGTTCCCGCAGGTTTTGAGCCTTGTCACTGAAGTGAAACAGATTTAAACCCTGTCCGGAGTTGCGTAGTGCCTCCACCGCCTCATCACCGGAGACCTTCACTGGGGTTTCCGACAACACGATGGAGCCTGCCGCACGCACGCGCATGCCACGGACCTTGGGACCGTCGAGAAATGCTCGCGTCTCTTCGGTCACGCCGATGATGTCGAGTGCGTCCTTTTCCGCAATGGGCACTGCTTCACGAATGATGGCGTTTCCAGATCGCGCCAACGACACCTCAGCCACCGCCAACCAGTCGTGACCATCCTCGAAATACCGCGCGCGCGTACCGCTGGCGAGCAAAAACTCCTTGTCGCCCACGCGCTTAGCCACGAACTCCGGGAAGGCGCTAGCGACCACCACGCCTGGGTCCACCGGACCCTTGTTGGGCACCAAGCGGGCAAGCCGCTTCGGATCCGAATCATCCAGGCGGGCAATTGTGTCAGCGGCACCGGAGCCATGTTTGAGCAGGGCAGCTCCCCATCGTGGGTGCGTTGGCAGTAACGCCAGCTCTTCGCCAGCGTTGAGCAGATCTAGGGTGCGGTGGGCGTCGGCAAGCGCGGGCCCCGGTGGGGGATCCAGCAAGGGGAAATCCGGTCCCGCGCCCCAACTATCCATGAACAGTGCCGCCTGCGTGAGGTCCGCAGAAAGAATTTCTGGAATCACGTGCGGGGAAAAGTGCTGGTAATCCTCCTGCGAATAGCAGCGGACGACGGTACCCGGCGCCTCACGTCCGGCACGTCCGGCGCGTTGATCGGCGCTGCTTTTCGACGTCGACACTGTCACCAACCCACTCATCCCGCGCTGCGCATCCCGCTTGGGCACGCGGGATAGCCCGGCATCGATGACGGTGCGCACGCCTGGCACGGTCAGCGAAGATTCCGCGATGGACGTCGCCACCACGATGCGCGGCTCGCGCGTATAAAGCGCAGCATCCTGCTCTTGCGTGGTCTGGCGGCCATGGAGCGGAAAAACGTTATGGCCACTCAGTGCATCACACACCAGGTTGACCTCGCGCACGCCGGGAACAAAGACCAGCGTGGACTCGTGCTGCCGCGCGGCAACCCTCGCCACGCCTTTCCAAAAGTCTCGATCTCCCGCAGCGCGCCCCGGAATCGGTTCATAGGAAATATCGAGTGGGTACGTGACAGCCTCAGTGGAATGGATCGGCGCATTCCCCATAAGCTGGGAGAAGCGGGTGGCGTCGACAGTCGCGGACATGGCAATAACCCGAAAGTCATCGCGGAGCTGCGCCAACTCTAAGCACATACCGAGTACGAGGTCAGTATCGAGCTGGCGTTCGTGGACCTCGTCGATGGCCACGGCGGAAATCCCTTCAAGTTCCGGATCCCGCAACAGTCGGCGTAACAAAACACCTGGGGTAACAAACTCGACGTCCGCGCCTTTGCGGGAATCACCGCGCACCGCATAGCCGATGCGCTGGCCTGACAACTCCTGAAGGCGGTTTGCCGCCGCACGCACCGCCACGCGGCGTGGTGCGGTGACGAGAACCTTGCCCTCTACCTGGTTCGCTAATGCCGGTGGAATAAGCGTGGTCTTACCGGTGCCGGGCGGGGCCTGGACCACGACGTGGCCGTCTGAAGGAAGCGAATCAATGGTCTCTAGGACGGGAAGTCCCTTGCCGATTGCCTTGAGATCAAACATCGAGATCTTGGCGCTCCCACCTATCTTCGTTGTCCTCCAGCTTGCGCACCACGCGCCCCGGTGAGCCCAGGACCAGCGAGTTATCCGGTACGTCGCGGGTCACCAGTGAGCCTGCGCCTACGACGCAGTTCTTGCCCACGGTGACGCCAGGCAGGACCGTGACGTTGGCGCCAAACCAGGTGTTATCACCGATGGTGATAGGTTTAGCTATTTCCCAGCCCTCCGCCCGCATCTCATGATCGTTGACGGGGTGGCCCACCGTGATGAGCGAACAGTTCGGCCCCATCATGACGCGGTCTCCGAGGGTTACAGGCGCTTGCGCCAGGATTGTCGCACCAAAGTTGATGAACACCCCTTTGCCAACCGTGACGTTGCGGCCGTATTCCAGGTTAAGCGGCGTGTGGAGGCCGGGTACTTCGGACTCGGGGGAGAGCAGCGCGCGCAGGATGTCGTGCGCGCGGTCGCGATCGGTGTTGTGCAGCTCGTTGAGTTCTTTGACCAACCGGAATCCGCGCTGGTGCTCGGCGTTGACCTCCTCGTTGACACTGGGCATGAACCACTGCCCGCTGGTCATGCGCTCAATGGATCCGTGATCCGCCAAGTTCTCCTGTGACATGGCAAAAGAATAAACATGTTGAGCGGAAATGTCGATCGCGTGAGCATATCGGCGTACGCTCAAACGTTGACACGTTAACAAAATGTGAAAGGCACATTTATGGCAAAAATCGGCATCATTCTTGGCTCTACCCGCGACGACCGCGCCGGGCTGGCCATCGCCCAATGGGTCACTGACCTGGCCCAAGGTCGCGACGTTGACTACGAGCTCATTGACCTCAAGGCCTTCGACGTTCCAATTCTCACTTCTTCCGTCATCCCTATGGCGGCAAACAAAAATTACGAGGACCCGAATGTCCAAGCTTGGTCCGATGCCATTGATGCCTGCGACGGCTATATCTTCGTTACCCCGGAGTACAACCACTCCGTGCCGGGTGCGTTCAAGAACGCCGTCGATTCCTTGGGCGCTGAGTGGGTGGCCAAGCCGATTGCCTATGTGGGCTATAGCTTTAGCGGCGGCATCCGCGCGGTAGAGGCGTGGCGCCTCATCATGGCGAACTTCTCTATGAAGCAGCTGCGCACCCAGCTGGATATCTCGCTGAATACCGACATGAAGGATGGCACCTTCACCCCGGCTGATTTCAAGGTCGGGATCGTCGAAAATATCTGCGCCGAGCTGGAAGAAGCCCTATCCTAGGGCGCATGGAAAAAGTAGCAGTCGTTACAGGAGCGTCCTCGGGGATTGGGGAGGCGTCGGCAAGAGCGTTGGCGGCTGACGGCTGGCATGTCGTCGTCGGCGCGCGGCGCGTGGAGCGCCTTGAGGCCCTCGCGAACGACATCGGCGGCGAGGCATATGCCCTCGACGTGACCTCGGACGAGTCCGTGGCTGAGTTCGTCTCCCACCTCGACCGCGTGGACCTCTTGGTCAACAACGCCGGTGGCGCAAAGGGCTTGGAGCCCCTCGTGGAGACCACCATCGAGGATTGGCAGTGGATGTACGAGGTCAACGTCCTTGGCACCGTTCGCATGATCCAGGCTCTCATGCCGAAGCTGCGAGGCGGGCTCATTATCAACATGGGCTCCGTGGCCGGGTGGAACGTCTACGAAGGTGGCTCCGGCTACAACGCTGCTAAGCATGGTGTGCGCGTGATTTCCCGTGCACTACGTATCGAGGAGCACGGCGTTCGCGTCACCGAACTCGACCCGGGCCGTGTAGCCACGGAAGAGTTTTCCCTTAATCGTTTTCGGGGCGACGCCAAACGTGCCGCACAAGTTTATGACGGCGAACTCAACCTCACCGCAGAAGACATCGCTGAGGCAGTGCGTTGGGTGGCGTCCCTGCCGGAGCACGTCAACATTGACACCATGACTATTAAGCCGCGTATGCAAAGCTAATTTACCTGTTTCGCTGCAGGTGAGACGCCTCTTATAGTGGCATGCGTTAGTGAAAACGCATGTGAGTATGGGGGTGTTAGGTGGCTTTCAGCGCCATAGTGGCCTTGATGGGTGTGTGGTTCGCGGCGATGGCTTCGCCGGGGCCAGATGTGGTTCAGATTATTCGATTGGGTGCGCGTTCCACGCGAGCAGCGGTGTGGGCGGCAATCGGCAGCACGACTGGCTTAATGATCTGGACCGTTGCTTCGCTGGCGGGGCTTACCGCACTGATTTCGGCCCATCCTGAAATCCTTGTGGCGCTGCAGGTTGCCGGCGGTAGCTATCTGCTGTGGATGGCATTTTCTGCAATAAGCAGCGGCATCAAAGAGCGTCGTGCTCCAGCAACCATCAATCCGCAACCGCGCGGGTTTACCCCGGACGGCATCATCAGACTCGGCACGGCGTACCGCATGGGCCTAGTCAGCGATCTTTCTAATCCCAAGGTGCTCATCTTCTTCGGCGCTATCTTCGCCAACTTCATCGATCCGGGCATGGGCTTGAGCGCGAATGCCACGGTTGGTTCTGTGCTGATTATTGAAAGCCTCATCATTTTCGTCGGCGTTGCGTTGTGCACCCGTGCGGTGGCGAAGTGGATGGCAAAGAATTCCGCCGGGGTAGATATCTTCAGCGGAGTCGTGTTTGCCCTGCTTGGCATCATCATTCTGGCAGAGGGAATTCTTGCGCTTTGAGCTGGGTATGCTGGTCAACATGCTAGAAGTCTCAATTAAGGGAGAATCCATTAAGCTCGGCCAGTTCCTCAAACTGGCCTCCTTGGTCGCCACCGGGGGTGAGGCCAAAGAACTCATCGAGCAGGGGCAGGTCACCGTCAATGGGGAGGTGACTAAGCAGCGCGGAGCAACGCTGGCGCTTGGCGACGTCATCTGCGTCTCCGACACCTGCGCCCGCGTCGTCGAAGACGACGACGATTATTTTGATGAAGCCACCGCCGATGATGACTTCGACCCGGAGAAGTGGAGGAACCTTTAATGCCTGCATTTGAAGCAGAAGTAGGAATGCCCTACTGGATTACCCTGGCCAGCTCTGATGTGAAAGCCTCCGAGAAGTTTTACTCGGCCGTGCTGGGCTGGGAATTCGAAGATGGCATTGCTCGGCTGCAGGGCCTTCCCATCGCAGAAATTGTTCCGGGTCAGGACACCTGGGCTACCTACTTCCTCTCCCGCGACTTGGAAGCCGACTGCGCCCGGGTTGAACAACTCGGCGGAAAAATCCTCGCTTTAGGTGCCCCGCTGGCGCTCGTACTCGATAAGTCCGGTGCCATGTTTGGTTTGATGCAGCCGGAGCTCGACCGCTTCGTCGCCGGTGGTGAGCCTGGCACACCGGTGTGGCACGAGCTGACGGTCTCGGATGATTTCCACTCCGCGCTGGACTTTTATGGCGAGCTCTTCGATTGGGAGATTCGCGGCGATGAGCATTACGCGGTTGCGGAGGAAGAAGGCGCTGCCTTCGCTGGATTCTGGCACGCGGAAGGTTTGCCGAGCTTTTGGCAAACCTACTTGGGTGTGCGGGATATTGACCAGGCAGCGAAGGCTGTTACGGACAATGGTGGGCAGGTTATCCGCGAGCCCCACGATTCGCCATTCGGCCGCCTGTGCTTGATTGAGGATTCCACGGGCGCGGCACTTACCTTGTGTGAGGTCGAGGATGCCCCCGAAGAACCCATCGAGCTCTAGAGTCACGGAGGTAGTTCTCCGCATACCTCTTGGCAATGTCTCCACCTACGGAGAGATTGCAAAAGTGGCAGGGGTCGGCCCGCGGTATGTGGGCTGGGTAATGTCGAAAAGCGTGGATCTGCCCTGGTGGCGGGTGGTCAACAGTACCGGCCGCGCCCACACCTCTGCCGCCCAGGCCCATTGGGATGAAGAAGGAATCCCGCACCGCGGTGACCGCGTGGTGCTCTCTGAGTGCGGGCTGGATGCGGCGGATCTGGGAGGGTGAAAGTGCGCGCTTGGCTCTTTTTGAGCATCGCCATCTTCAGTGAGGTGTTGGCGACACTAAGCCTCAAAGTGGCGCTGGAGTACCCCGCGGTCTATGTCGTGGTGGTGGCGGGTTACGTCGTCGCTTTTTCCGCCCTGCACCAAGTGTTGCGCTGCGGCATGCACGTGGGCGCGGCCTATGGCATCTGGGGCGCAACCGGAGTGGTGCTTACCGCGGGGCTCTCCGCATACCTCTTCGGCGAGCAGCTCACGCCGCTCATGCTGATGGGTATCGGCTGCATCATCGCCGGCGTAGTTTGCGTAGAAATGGGCGGCCGGGCGCCGAAGACAACGCTCGTGGAAGTGGAGACATGATCTGGCTATCCCTTGCCATCCTCATCGAAGTTGCCGGCACTTTGGGCCTGCGTATGCTGGCCGTACATGGTCAGAAGGCTTGGGTGGCGTGGGTCGTCGTGGCCTATGTGGCCTCCTATATTTTCTTGTCGTTGGCACTCCGGCAGGGAATGCCGCTGGGCGTGGCCTATGGAATGTGGACCGCTTGCGGCGTGGCGCTTACTGCCCTGTTCTCCTTCCTGCTTTTCCGCGAGCCATTTACCTGGCTTAAGGGCTTAGGGGTTGCACTGATCATCGGTGGAGTTCTCCTGGTCGATATGGGGTAGACGACGATCCCCTTCGTCGTTTTAGACGACGGACCTTTCTTAGAAGGGGATCTCCTCTCCGCCTTCAGATTCCTTGTTCTCTGCCTTTTCTGTATGTGCGTGGTGTGCGGCTTCTTGTTGTTCTTTGTCTAGCTCAGTTTTAAGCTCTTGGGCCTCACGGTGTTTCCGGGCGCGGAAGCCCTCAATATCTTGTGCCACACTTCGCGCCCAGCGCTTGTTCTTAGGGGCTAGTGGTCCGGAAGGTTCGGTGATTGCCCACGTCCCATCCTCAAAAAGCCAGACCACATCCCCGGTATCCGGGTCCAAAATATAAAAGGCCCGTCCGTCGGTCTTCATGTTGTGGTGATGCTGGCATAACGCGATCATGTTGTCCGGGTGCGTTGGCCCGCCATCGGCGTAGTTAATACGGTGATCCAACTGGCATAGCCACGCAGGCATTCCGCAGCCAGCTGCACGACAGGTGCCATCGCGGCCCTCAACATACTTGCGCACCATCGTGTTTGGTCCGTAGCTATTGGAGGCCTCCGGCTTGGTGCTCAAATCCCTTTTCGTTACGGCTTGTGCGGGGATGTTGCCTACCTGCCAGCCATGACCTTCTACATATACAGGTGCATCCTCGACATCACTGGCTTGATAAGTGTGGAGCACTACCCGGGCAGCTTCTGGCTCCACCTTTCCGGTGACAAGAAGGATGAGGGCATCGGCCATAGACACCTCATGCTTTTCAGCTGCTGCCTTAATGGCCTCATGAATGATGACCCCGACACTGCTATCGACCTCTAGTTCTATGGTGGCGCGCTGGGCGCGGGTGAGTATGGAATATCGATTCTTTGGGCGTGTATCTTCCACCGCGATTGAGTCATCATGAACCTTGACAAGGTCTCGCATGCGGCGGCGAATCTGCGATGTGGTGGGAAACGCCTGATTGGGCTTTGTGGGAGTAAACCAACGGGCCAACGAAGTATCAATGGCAGCCACTACCTCTGGGGAAGGCTGGCCCAGCTTAGCCATGACCTGGTCAATGGCAATCAAGGCAGGTAGGTCCAGCAAATAATAAGCATCTTGTAGTGCTTTGAGCTGGGGAAGTTCTCTAAGGCGGTAAATCCCCATGACTATGCGAGCAACCGCTCCGGCCGTTTTGCCGGTCTTTAACCCTAGGCGCATACACGCTGTGTCTGAGTCTTCGTCCAGGGCGGGAAGGACGTTAGACCAGAACTCGTAGTCTGCTTGGCGTATGTCTTTACCTTTCATACATACTGGGTCGTTCGGATTGGAATGAGAAAAATAGGAAACAACAACGTCTGAAGTGGAAGCCACTTCAACCCCCTACTGTTGGTCGAGTTACTGCGAAGGGATGACCCCCCCACCGTTCGAAACCCCTTTCGATATAGAGCTTATTCGATACCTCGGGGGAAGTCCATGCCGGGGAAAGAAGTTGTGATTAAAGGGTCAAATGGGAAAACTGATGCTCCACACTCTCCGTGGTATGAGCGCCGGATAAAACGAACATTCGATCCCTCCAGTGGGAACTTAAAGCGCCGAACCTCCAATCAGAGCTGTTAAAGCTGTGACTTGAGTTAATCTATACAAGTGTTTAGGTCTCGTTCCATTATTGTCGGCCTTGCACTGGCGGCCGTCACTGCGCCTTCTGCCCAGGCGCTGACTTTCGATCCTGGAAAAGGTTCCACCGCGCACCCAGATGACCTTGCGCTATGCCGATGGAAACTCAGTTTCCACTGGGAATAGCCATGAGTCTCGCCCCGCGCTTTCCCTGGTGAAGCTGTACCTCGGTATGTGGGTGCTGAAATATGGCGCACCCGAGGATAAGGCTCGGGTGGAGAACATGATTCGTTTTTCTGAGGACGGCACCGCCAGCGACTTGGAGCGGAAGTACCCACAGGCCATTCCCTCCATCATCGGGGAGTATCGACTAGGGGAGACTCACCACAATGGCTACGGGGGAAATACCACGACGTCGACGGAGGATCTCACGCGCTTCATCGGGGTGATTTCTGGGGATCCGGTCGCTGTGCCGATCATGAAAGGAATGGCGACGGCTGCGTCTGTGGCATCCGACGGCTACCGCCAGGACTTTGGCACCGCACGCCTCCCGGGGATCCTAGGGAGCAAATCCGGCTAGTCGGATGACCACCAAGTTCACGCTAGTGCCTCTTTCGGCCCTGGGTATAGCGTGGCGGCTAATACCTATGGATCCCCTGCGGATCTCACGGGGGATGTGTTGGGAGCGGTGGAGGTTGCCAAGCTTGCCGACACCTCTACAGGACGCGCGCGATAGAGCGTGTGCGGAACTAAAGCGGGCGGTGCCGAGCTCTTCGCAGGCGTGCTAAGCGTAGCCATTGTGTAAATACCCTTGGGTGCGTGCAGGGGGCACCTCGACTAAATCACTGCAGGCTAGCAGCGCCGGGTGAGTGTGAGTAGGTATCATCCGTCTTAGCCAGACGATGGGCCCGAATCCCTAGAGTGATGACGGTGGGGTAGAGGATGAGTGCGACGACAATATACTGCGTGACCAACTGCCACGTCTCATCCCACATGTAGTTCCATGCAAAGTGGAGACAGAAGGAAGCAAAGAGCGCTCCTACGCCTACGCCGAGACGCCACCACCAGGTTTTATGGGCAGCGTAAATGGCCCAGCCGATGCCGAAACCCGCGATGGCCGTCAGTGACATGTGCAGGCCTGGGCCTGCCACAAGGCGGAGTCCCCACATCTGCAGCATGCCAATCCAATCAGAGGTCGGGTGCATCACAGCACCGAGGGAGGCGTAGAGGACGTTCTCAAAAACATCGAAAGCCCAGCCCACAAGCGCACCGACGATAAACCCATGCCAAGGTCGGTTGAGCTGGCGGAAGCTGAGCAACACAAAGACCACGCCCAGCGCCTTGGCGAACTCCTCCGGATAAGCGCCGGACCAGGACATCATGGATTCCTCCCAGCCCACTCCTTTGGTGAGGGAGGTGAACGGAAGCGCGGAGAGGAGAGCCAAAGACACCGCGGTGCCGGCTCCCCACAACACGCTGGCTGTGACCCAGCCCTTGGCCGGTGCTGCCCACATCGGACTGAGGTGCCACAGGTATAGGCCTAGTGCTAGGAAGGCTAGTCCGATGAGCAGGTTTATCAGGCTCGGGAGCGGGGCAACGAGAAAAGAGCCCAACAGATTGATAAGAGCTGCGGGTAGACAGACACCAATGAAGACCCACAGTGCTACGCGGAAGATCTTGCTCACTTGAAGGCCTCCATAAACTGGTCGGCGAGTTCCTCTGGGTTTCCGTCCGAGAAGACGAGCTCGTAGTTGAGATCGTCCTTGGCCACGCTGAAGGCAACGACGGGGATGTACGTAGACGTTCGAAGTACGAGGATGCCGTTTTGGTTTTCTACTTCTTCCTTCGGCATCGACCCGAAGGTTGTGGCTCGCACAGCGCGGCGCAGAGCTAGCTCATCATCGTCGACATCAGCGTTGAGATAGGCCTCGACCAAGGTGTCGCCGCAGTACCACGCCTGGTTGGCCATGGATTCATAACTCACGCTGCACTCGACGCCGTCGATGGGCTGATGCCATTCCGGATCATCGAGGACGACCGGCTCTGTTTCCGGCTCGTGTTCCGGCAACGCCAAGCTGAGGACGGCGGGCGTGCCTAGCACGAGGAGGGTCACTCCCAGCACAGCGAAAAACGGTCCCGTCATCTTCGCTGGCGGGAAACGATAAGAAGTCATGCACACCACACTAACGCGTGCTTCTGACATAGAGTGAAGTGCATGAAGGATCTGTATCAGTTTGTTAATGGCCCGTGGATTGAGTCCCACGTTATCCCCGATGATCGCGGTGTCGACGGCACTTTTCACGCGCTTCGCGACGAAGCCGAGGAACTCGTTCATGACATCGTTAAGGAAGACGCAGGCCGTCCGGGGACTTTGTATTCCTCCCACATGGACGTTGCTGGGGTTAACGCCGCAGGTACCACGCCTTTAGCAGAAGACTTGGACAAGCTGGTGGCAGCAGACCCGGAGGAGCTGGCTCATAACTTGGGTGTGCTGGAGCGCGAGGGCGTCGGTGCCCCGGTTACCTTCTGGGTAGAAAAGGACTCCGGCGCCGAGGAGGCGGTGGCCTACATTATTCAGTCTGGTTTAGGTCTGCCGGATGAGGCTTATTACCGCGAGGAAGCTCATGCGCAGACGCTCGCTGACTATGAGAAGCACGTTGCGGCGATGCTGAGCTTTTTGGATCCCGCCCGCCTCTTCGGACTGGGCGCGGAGGCGGCCGCTACGCGCATCGTAAACTTGGAGAAGGAAATCGCGGCCGGCCACTGGGATGTGGTGGCCTCCCGTGATGCGGTGAAGACGTATAACCCGGGGGACGTCGCCAAGCTGCCCAGCATCACCCGCGCCATCCTGAACGGTGGGGGACTGCCGGAGCACCGCGCGGTGGCTATGATGCCGTCCTATTTTGAGCACCTGGAGGGCCTGTTTACCGCCGGCCGCATGGCGGATTGGCAGCTGTGGGCCACGTGGCACATTCTGCTGTCGCGCGCGCCGTATCTCACTGAGGAGATCGGTAAGAAGAATTTCGAATTCTACGGAACCAAGCTCTCTGGCGCTACTGAGCAGCGTGACCGCTGGAAGCGCGCCGTGGGCCTGGCGGAGAATATGGTGGGCCAGGAGATTGGCAAGGTCTTCGTGGACAAGCACTTCCCGCCGTCTTCGAAGTCCGAGATGGATGAGCTGGTGGAGTACCTTACCGCCGCATACCGCGAGAGGATTTCGCAGCTGGAGTGGATGACCCCGGCTACTCGTGAGCGTGCGCTGGAGAAGCTCTCGCAGTTCAAGGCCAAGATTGGCTATCCAGATACCTGGCGTGACTATTCTGAACTGGAGTTTTCTCCGAAGGGTGCGGACTTGGTGGCCAATGTGCGCGCGGGTAACGCGTGGAATCACGATTATGAATTGGCCAAGATTGGCAAGCCGGCGGACCGCGATGAATGGTTCGCAACCCCGCAGACGGTCAATGCTTTTTATAATCCAGTGGTCAATGACATCACCTTCCCGGCAGCGATTCTGCGCCCGCCCTTCTACAACCCTGAGGCGGACGCGGCGGAGAACTTCGGCGCTATCGGTGCGGTGATTGGTCACGAGATCGGCCACGGATTTGATGACCAGGGCTCGCAGTATGACGGCCAGGGCAACCTCAACTCCTGGTGGACGGAGGAGGACCGTGCGGCCTTCGAGAAGCTGACCGCGAAACTGGTGGACCAGTTCCAGGGCCAGGTGCCGAAGGTGTTGGAGGGCACCGATTCCGCGGGTGTCAACGGTAGCTTCACCCTGGGTGAGAACATCGGTGACCTGGGTGGACTGGGTATTGCCGTGGTGGCCTACAAGAACTACTGCGCAGACAAGGACCTGGATATCAACGGCCAGGTAGCGCCGTTCGAGGCCGCGGGCGCTGAGCCGGAATTGGCAAAGCACGAGTACACCGGTCTGCAGCGCTTCTTCCTGGCGTGGGCGCGCGTGTGGCGTACTGCTATTCGTCCGGAGATGGCCACGCAGTACTTGGCCATTGATCCGCACTCGCCGGCGGAGTTCCGTTGCAACATCATCGCGGAGAACATCGACGAATTCTACGAGGCCTTTGATGTCGAGGGTGGTCTTGTCCCAGAGGAGCGCGTCACCATCTGGTAGTACCCTTGGGGGCCATGAGTGAGTGGAATATCGGCGGCCAGGATCGCCAGCTAAGTCCAGAACAACAGCTCGAGCAGCTCTCCTCTTACATGGAGGTGCACTACCCGCTGCCGGATTTCCGCCCGCCGTGGGCCGGTGGAGGTTCGCCGGAGGCGGACCGCTACTGTGCGCTGCTTCCGGACCGCATCGTGCAAGCCTCCATGATGGTGCTGGGCTCCGCAGTGGATCACTCGCTGCCCGGCACCGCCTTTACGGAAGGCGTGAGCGCCCAGGACTCTGAGGTGGGAGCGATTTTTGTTCCTTCAGAGCAGAATGGCCGCTGGGCGGTATCGCTGCACTCCGGTGGATGGTGGCGCGGTGATGGCAAGGCGTTAGAGATGCAGTGGCGGCCCGAAGTGGCTGCTGCGGCACAGCTGTCCGGAACCACCATCATTGATGTCGATTATCCGTTGGCACCGGAGCACACCGTGGCGGAGATGGTTCAGTCGGTTCAGGCGGCCGTCGATTATGCCCGCGAGCATGGTGCCGAGCGCGTGACGGTGTGGGGCTATTCCTCCGGCGGCGCGCTCGCAGCGCTGGTGCCTGCCGACGCCCTCCTCCTCACCTTCCCCGACTTCGGTGCGCTGGCCAAGCTTCCGGAGGAGATCCGCGGTGACTACGTCCTCGATGTTGAGAAGCTGCCAGGGCTATATTCTGACATCTTGGTCCAAACCGCAACGCAGGATGAGATCGCTGAGCGCGTGGAGATCCCCGGTGCACAGACCGCGGACTACGTGTCCATGCACCGTATTTCGACCCCGGCCGTGGCGCGGCAGCGCATTAAAGATTCGGCCGAGTTTCTATGATCCCTCTGGTCGAATCTTCATCTCGGAGTTCTTCCACAGGCCGGAGCGCTGGATAATTTCTTGGTCGATATCTGCCTCGAGCGGGGCCTCGCCGCGGGAGTTGGTGCGCAGCTCATACTTTTCAATGGAGCCCCAGTCGCGCGCCCAATCGTTGTTGAGGTAGCTCGGGATCTCATAGGAGTAGTTCACTGCCTCCGCGGTTGCCAGCGCACCACCACCGGAGAAGGACTGGAAGTCCGTGAGGGAGGTTTGTGCGGCGGCGTCAGGAAGAATGCGGAACTGCGGGATCTCGGTCACGCCGGCGTAGTGGTCGAAGGTGCGCTGGCAGGGGAACTGCAGGGCGACGGACCAGTCGAGGAGTGCCGGGGTAGAGGAATCGAACTGGGAGTTGATGGTGGCAAGCTCCGGGACGCGCGGCGGGGTAAACGCCATCCAATCGTCTTCATCGGTGGAATCATCGACCGCGACGAGGCGCACAACGTTGGCCTCCTCTGGGAGCTCGTCTAGAGCAATGCGGAGGTTGCGCCATTTGGGGGTCGCGCCGACGTCGGAAAGCTCGGCCTCACCCTTGTTGGTGACCTTGCCATCCTTGAGTGTTCCGTACTCCAAGGTGAGCTCGGTGCCCTCCTGCTCCACTCCGTTGACGTCGTGGTGGTAAATCTTGCCGGCGGCAGCGACCGAGAGGACGGGGGTGTTTTCGCCAGGTTCCGGCAAGTTGTACCACTGGGTGGTGATGGTGGCGGTCGAGCGCTGCGATTCATCGTAGGAGCCCATGACCGGGACCTTCCGGTAATCCAAGTTGAACGGCAGGTGCATCTCGGAGCCGTTGACACCCAGGGTTCCGCGCACGCCGCCGGCGGAGGAGTCGGTGACCTCGGTTGCCTTTTCCTCGGATTCGGTGAGATCCTTCTGTTCATTGGACGTCGCCGAGTCCTCACCGGTGGTGTTGGCAATGGCGCCTACTGACGCCGAGTTGAGGTTCTCCGGCTCAATATCTTCCTTGATCATGTTGGGGCCGAAACCGAAGTTGTCCTCCTTCTTGTCAACGAGTGAATCCTTGAGGTCGCCGGCGACCGGAGTGAGGAAGGAATCGTTGGTATTGGTTTCCACCATGGTGGCATCCGCCAGCGAGCAGACATCGCCGCGCAAGGAAGCCAGATTGCCCTTGCCCACGGAGTAGGAATCCGCCTGGGCCACGTAGCCCTTGGCAAAGGAGGCACACGAGAAGGCCACGATGATAATGCAGGCCGCCGCAATCGGCGCGGACATAACACCCGCCCAGCGGGAGACCTTGGCGGCGTTGGCGGCCTCGAATTTCTCGAGGGTGCCGTCGGCTTCGGCCTTGTTCTTGCGATAGCTGTGAACCAGGGACTGGTAGAGACCAATCGCCAGAACCACCATGCCGATGGCCAGCACCACGGTGTTGGCCTCGATGGCCTTGAACTGTACGGTGCGGTCCCACCACGGGATCCCGAAGGAGGACACGTACCACCAAGCGTTCCAGCCGCCCAGGGAGATGGCCAGGAGGAAGATCACCGCGGCGATGGAGAAGGTCCGGGCGCGCGGTGAGCGCATGGCGATCTGGGAAAGGACCACGGAGCCGAGCGCGGCGATGACACCGGCGACGCCGGCGTAGATGCCGAAGTGGTGCGTCCACTTCGTCGGCGTGAACATGAGGAAGAAGGCCGAGAGCGCCATGATGGCTAGCAGGCGCTTGGTGGGATCTGCCTCCGCACCGACGACGCGGTGGTTCTTGATGAAGGCATAGATAATGAGCGCCAAGCAGAAGAGCATGGTGAACATGGCGAAACGGCGCGTCAGGGAGCCGTCCACGGAGGGCTCGAAGAGCGTGGAGTAGCGCACGAACTCGGAGTACCACGGCAGGGACGGGCCGACCGCGGAACGCACGCGAGTGGATTCGAGGACTGACGCTAGTGTTTGGTCCCCGAAGGCGGCGACCATGACGGCAGTGCCGCAAGCAAGGAACGGGGCGATGAGCGCTGTCCAGCCGATCTGGGGAGCGCGCTTGCCCATGATGCGGAACAACGGGGGCAAGCAGACCAGGAAGATGCCCACCGCGGTGAGGCCGGTGGGGCCTGCGGCCAGGGTGATGGTGGCGATGATGGTGCCCACCGCCGCCGGGAGGAGGCGCTGGGTGGAGATGGCGCGCTCAAAAGAGGCCCACGTCAGCATGACGCCGAGGGCCACGATGGGCTCGGGGCGGATGCCGTTGTTATAGGGCAGCCAGAAAGCCAGGAACATGAACGCGGCGGTCCAGTGCGCCAGGCGGCGCTCGTTGACGCGAGCGCCGAAGCGCGGAAGCATCTCGCGCGACAAGATAAACCAGATGATGAGCGCTGAGATAAGCGCAGGCAGGCGCACGATGATGGAGGCGCTAGAGAACTGCGCCAGCCATGCCACGATGTCGTAATAGGGCGCGCCGAACGGGGCCTCGGGGACGCCGTACCAGCGGTAGTAGTTCGCCATATAGGTCGCGTGATCGGAAACGCGCCCCATGGTGAGGATGAAGCCGTCATCAGAGGTATTAGCACCGAAGATGTACCACCAGCCGAGAACAGCTGCCACGACGCCATCGAGCGGGCGGACCTGCTTCCAGGTTTCGGGCATGAATCCGAGGCGTTTGCCATCGAGGCGGTCGATTCGCCACAAGCAGACCAGGCTGATGACTACCATGGCCAGGCCCAGCCACATGGCGATGAGCTTGAGCGGTGTCGGGGAGGAGGTAAAGCGGGAGTTGATCTCCACATGGATGCGGAGGTCGTCACCAAGCGCTGTGAGGTTTTCCGGGGTGTCGTCGATCTCGGTGTAGATGCCGGTGACCTGAGGGCGGAGATCCTCCTCGGAGGTCTTCTTGTGCTTGCCCAAGGAGACGGTGGTGCCGTCACCGGTGGATTGGATGCGGAGCGTGGAGTCCTCAGGCAGCTTCGCTACCTGCTCGGCTGTGAGCGAGAAAATGACCTCATCGAGGCTGGTTACCGAAAGGCCATCCTCGCCGGCGCGAACAAACATGCCGCGGTTGGAGGCCTTCTTGGACTCCGGGGGCACGGTGCCGTAGAGCAGGTCCTGGCCATCGCGCAGCTTGTCGACGGCTCCCAGGGGGATCTCTGCATCAATTTCTTCCGGCGCCACCGAGATGAGCGGGGCGTTGATGGACTGCAGGGAGCCCTGCTGGGGCCAATCGAAGGAGGATTGGGTTTGGTTCACCGGCAGCAGCGGCGTCGCCACGAAGCACAGGAAACCAATGAATCCAGCGATGATGGCGGTGAGTCGCAGGGACTGCGGTGCACGTAATGAAGAGGTTTTCCGATCTGACACGGCGATTAGTCTACGTCACCGCCTTGGCTTCTTAAGATCGCGCCGCCACGATGAAGGGGCCGATTTGTTGCGTGTTCCAACCCTCTTCAAAGACCTCCGGGTTGAAGAACACCGCGCGGTAGCGCACGTTGGGCTGATTGGGGTAAATGTCTTCTGCCAAATGCGTCTTGTAGCCATCCCCGGGTTCCTTGATGTTACCGCGGAAGATGAGCACGTCTGGGCCGCGCCACGGTGAGGACTCGAGGGAATGCGAGAATTCCTTCGGAGTTTGTTCCCAGGACTCGGAAGCCCACTCTTCAATCTGCAGGTTACGGGTGATGAACTCTCCCAGCGGGTTAGCGTAGTTACTGGTGAAGGCGTTGAACCCGTAGTAGGGGTTGTAGGCCATGAAGAGCTTCTCATCGGTCAGGACAACCGTGTCGTTGGCTTCGTAGCCCTGGGCATCGATGAATTCGCGGATCTTGCCGTAGTTAGCGGAAGAATCGCTGGTGTAGCGGTCCGCGCGCTCCCCGTAGCCGTCGGTATCGGTATAGGCGTGATCCAAGGCGGTCACGTTTGTCGCCGGGATCTGCTGGGCATAGTAAACGCCGCCAAGCCCCATGAGGATGGCAAAGGCCAGGGTTACGCGCTTGCTGGTGGCTTCAGAGAATCCTGCCGGATAAAGCGTGGGAAGGCCCATGAGGCGGACGTCGGCCAGCGCGAGAATGCCGGCCGTGGCGAAAAGCACCGCGACGATAAGCTCGAGGCGGAAGCCCAGCAGCGTGCTGCCGGCAAGGGTCATGACCATGGAGGCCAAAGTCCACAGGTAGGTGCCGACGAGCGCGGTGCTCATGGCTCGGATCTCGGGCTCGTCGATGCGCATGACGAGGTAGATCAAGCCGATCAGGCTGAGGACGCCGATGACGGACAAAGAAAGGAAAGGCGCCGGGATTTGGGTGCCCTCTTCTGGCAGGTAGTGCTGCGCGGTGGATTCCAGCGGGGCAGTGGCGTGCAGGACCCCGTAGAGGTAGGGACCCCAGGCGAGCGCGGCGATGGCCAGGGAACCGACCGCGATGGCAACAAGGCGCACGAAGGGAGCCCATGTGCGCTCGGCGACACCGGTGACGAGTGCAATGAGGCTGACGATGGTCAGCGCCACGACGCCCGTGTAGAGCGTGTAGAAGCAGGCTGAGACTCCCAAGTAGATAGCGATTGCGGCGGTGGAGAACCAGGAAGCCCTATAGAAAGCGTGCGAGCAGAGGACGGCCACCGCTGGGACACCCATGGCGATGACGGCGGAATAGGGCTCCTCAGCACCGATGGTCAGGGTCACCGCCGTGGTGGTCAAGGCAATGGCGGTGGCAACGGGCAGGGATCCGGTAAGCCGTTGCCACAGCGGAACCAGGATGCACCCGGCCATGGCCAGGGAGATGAGGCTCCAGGGTTGGTAGACCTCCCAGCCCGGCATGTTGAGAAGGTTGGCGAGCCGCCCACCCATCCAGAACCAGCCCAGCGGGTAGAAGGTAGGCAGGCCCTCGTAGTTCATGTCCGCATAAGAGCTGGCCTCTGTGGCGCGGGTGAGGAATTGGGTGCGGAATACCTGGTCGACTTGGACACCGTCGAGCCACAGGCGGGAGGCCGACAGAGGCAGGCCGATACTGGTCAGAGTGAGCAGCGCGGGCGAAATGTAGCAGACAGCAGTGGTGAGCCACGTCCGCCAACGGGGGCGCGGCCTAATAATCCACCACGCGCACAGAGCGCCCACCAGCAGAACGGTGAGCGCAGTTCCCGCCGTGCTCAACGCGCGGGTCACCATCGACGTACTGAACGCCGGGAGGGAGACCGTCTTAAAGGCGAAGAAACCAATCAACGTAACAAGGCCGCCACCTAAAGCGGCGGCGGCGATACCCACGAGGCTGGCGCGACGCGATAGGCGGTCGACGTCATATTCAATGGTGGGAGACGACATGGTGGGAGACTCAGTCATGTAAGTAGTCTCCCACACGCCGTGGACTTAGCGGAACTTTAGAAAGGCAGCTTCCGGAAGATTGCCTGCGGGATGAACTTGAATCCCAAGGATACGTACTCAAACAGCGGGTGCACGAAGATGGACTGCTTGCCATCCAGGACCGCCTTGACGGTGGCCTTGGCCACGTCGGAGACGTTGACGGTCAGCGGAGCCTCGCCGGCTTCCGCCGACATCTTGGTGCGGACCTGGCCCGGGCGGACCACGAGCACGTTGGCGCCGGAGCCGCGCAGGGCCTCACCGAGGTTGATGAAGAAGCCGTCCACGCCGGCCTTGGAGGCGCCGTAGACAAAGTTGGAGCGGCGCACGCGCATGCCGGCGACAGAGGAGATCGCCACGATGGTGCCGTGTCCCTGCTCCTTGAACTTCTGGCCGAGCAAGACACCGAGGGAGACCGGTGCGGTGTAGTTGGTCTGGGCGGAGGCGACCGCCTTGGCCTGGTCTTGCCACAGCTCTTCCTGGTCACCGAGGGTGCCGAAGGCGATGATGGCAACGTCGACGTCGCCGCGCTCAAAGGCGCGCTTGACGACGTCCCCGTGGCCCTCGAAGTCAGTCGCGTCGAAGTCGATGACCTCAACGTCGCCACCGCGGGACTCGATGGTCGCGCGGGCATCCGCGATGCGCGGGGAGTCGGCGCGTGCCGCCAGAGTGACCTTGGCCGGGCCGCGCTCGAGGAATTCCTCGACGATGCCCAGGCCGATCTCGGAGGTGCCGCCGAGAAGGAGGATGTGTTGTGCTTGGCCTACTGCATTCAGCATGAGGTGATTCCTTTCTAGTGCAGCTCGAGGCGGCGGGACATATCGGAGGCGAAGACGCCGGTCGGGTCGATGTCGTTGCGGGTCTTGAGCCAGCCCTCGAGGCCCGGGTACATCTTGTGGAAGTTCTCCGCCGAGGTGCGGGACTCCTTGGCCAGGTAGAGGCGGCCGCCGAATTCCATGACGCGCTTATCCAGGTCGTCGAGGAAGGCGCCCAAGCCCGGCTTGATGGGGAAGTCCACGCAGACATTCCAGCCCGGCATCGGGTAGGACAGCGGGGCCTTGTTGCCCGGGCCGAAGAGCTTGAACACGTTGAGCGCGGAGTAGTGTCCGGACTTCTGCATGTCGCGGATGATGTCCTTGAAGGGCTCGACGGCGTCAGTCGGCACCACGAACTGGTACTGCAGGAAGCCGTTGGAGCCGTAGCCGCGGTTCCACTCGCCGATGAGATCCAGCGGTTGGTAGAACTGCGTGAGGTTCTTGACCTGGTTACGCGCCGGGGCGCCCATGAGGTAGTAGGCCTCGCCGATAGCCATGAGGGAGAGCTTGTTCATGGTGAAGTTCGGGAAGATATCCGGAACCGTCATCAGCTGCGGGGCATTGAACTTCAGCGGGTCCTTCGCCAGCTTCGGGGCGAGCTCCTCGAGCTGCTCCAGGGTGGCCAGGGAGCCGCGGGAAATAGTGGAGCGGCCCAGCTTTGGCTCCGGGGAGATGACGTCGAACCACGCGGAGGAATACGTGTAGTTGTGCTCCGAGCCATCGGAGTGGAAGGTCACGGTCTCATCGAGGTTATCGGTGCGGTCGGTATCCGCGATGAAGTAGGCGGTTTCCGTCTTGGTCATCTTGATCTGCGCGCGCAGGATGATGCCGGTCAGGCCCATGCCGCCGACGGTGGCCCAGAAAAGATCTCCTTCTGGATCCTCATCTGAGCCCTCTGGGCTCAGATGTAGTACGCGGCCGTCGGCGACGAGCAGCTCCATGGAGGTGACGTGGTCGCCGAAAGAACCGGCGGAGTGGTGGTTCTTGCCGTGGATGTCGGGGCCGATAGCGCCACCGATGGTGACCTGGCGGGTACCTGGCAGAACCGGAACCCACAGGCCGTAGGGCAGGGCGGCCTTCATGAGCTGGTCCAGGGTGACGCCACCGTCGACGTCGACAATGCCCGACTCCGGATCGATGGAGTGGATCTTGTTGAGCGGTTGCATGTCGATGACGAGGCCACCGGCGTTCTGCGCCGGGTCGCCATAGGAGCGGCCCATACCGCGGGCGATGACGCCGCGGCGCAGGTGGGAAGGCTTATCAGCGTTGTCCTCAGCCACCTGGGCGACGGCCGTCTTGATGACATCGACGTCTGGGGTGGACAAAACGTGGGCGGTTGTCGCCGCCGTGCGGCCCCAACCGTGGAGGGACTTCTCAGTAGTATGCAGTTCCATCTCTTACTCTTTGATTCGATGTGATGGGTCGGTTTTCCACCCTACCTAGGTGGCAGTGCCAGTGGCGTGAGTGAAAACGTGAGATTAGGTACAAAAGCCAAGTAAACGGAACATTTGTACTGTCTGGTTGTGTGGTTTTAGTTCGGAATTAGTACAGATCCATAATCTCGCGGATCTCTTCCGGCAGCTCTTCCTGGGAGGTAATCTCCGGGCCTTCGTACCCGCGCAGGATCTCATAGACGCGCCCGCGCGAAGCTGAGTCGAGGATGGGCAGTTCCTCCGCGATGAGCCGCGTCATAAAACCATTGAGCGGCAGCGAGGTGTGTTCGGTGGCCAGAAAGTGGCCGTGACGCTTGTCTTCCTCGGCGCGCTCATCTTGCGCTGCTCGCTGTGCCGGGGTGAGATGCTCTTTTTTAGAGGAGTACATGCACGGTAGCCTACCGCCCGCCTAAAGTGGGGCGGTATGACCTCTCCTAAGCAAGACAATTATGCGCTGGATGACACCCTCGCTGGACGCATCACCCAGGCCGCGGCCGTGGGCATCATGACCGCGTTCCCTGACTGGATCAAGAATAAGACTGCGCTTGTTTTCGCCTATGTGCTGTCCTTCCTCGGGTTCGGCGCGCTCGTGGCCGTTACTAATGCAGAGAGCCACGAGGGCCTCCCGGAACCGGAGACTCCCGACGTTCCCGTGTGGGCCATCCCGGTTGCCTTCGCCATTCTGGTGCTGGGCGGATGGATCACCATCAAGACTGAGCAGAGCGTGGTCCGATTTATTCGCCGCCGCGGCGTGGCAAAACCGTGGACGGTATGGGGCGGAATCAGTGCTGCCATCGTCTTCATCCTCAGCGAGCTCGAAGCACGCGAGCTCACCGCACGTAACTAAAAATGCGTATGGTGGGGCACATGAGCTCACAGGTCACAGATTTGGCGCAGGTCCGCGCCAATCGTGGTGAAACCCTCCTGTGCCAGGTGTCTAACGTCCGCGCTGAGGCCGAGGTGCACCGCCAGATCGGTTTCTCTGACGCGCTCACGTTGGAAGAGCTCCACCACATTCTTGAAATCTGCTTCGGGCTGCCACAAGAGGATTCACCGTGGCACTTCTTCGAGCACACAGATGCCCGCGGCCAGCGCATCGATCCGAGCCACACCGTGCGCGAATTCTTGAGCCGCGAAGGCGAGCAGGTTGATTACGCCTGGGGGCTGTGGGACTTCGAAATCGTTGTGGTGGAGACCTACCCGCGCGATAGCGGGACGCCGGAGGCCCTGTGCGTGGGCGGTTCCGGTTCTTTCCAGACCCCCTTTGATCTCACCGCCGTGAATGCGGAGCTCACGGGCCAGGAAACCATCGATGAGGTGTTGGATCTTGTCATTAGTCCCGTTCGCGCGCTGATTGAGAGAACCCGTCTCTACGACTTCGTTCCGCTCCTCCTAGCGCTGGATCTGAAGCGTGAGGTAAGCATTGATGCTCAGGCATTCCGCCAGCTGCGCACCTTGCCGCGCGAGGTGACGAATGAGGGCAAGGATGCTTTTTGGTCCATGGCTTTGGCGCTGTCCTGCATGGGCGGGCGCGAGTTGACTGATTCCGTCGTAGAGACCGCCATGGCCGCTCTGGGCTGGGTCGACGATGATGGCGAGGAACTACGTGGTTCAGCGATTCGGAAGCTGTGCTCGGCGTCGCTTAAGGTTTTGTCATCCCTCGGCGCCTATGGTGACAACGCCGTCGCGCCCGTGGACCGCCTGGACATTTACCGCGCCCTTGTCCGCGGGTAAAGTATCTCGCCGTGACTGAACCTACCTCTAGCATGAAGACCCAGCTCGTGCGCTTCGTGTCCGTCGGTGTTTTCACCGCGGCGATTGATTACGGCCTTACCCTTTTTCTGACGTACCTAGGCCTGCACCGTTCTTTGGCGAAGGCGATTGGCTGGGTCTTCGGCACTATCGCCGCCTATGTGGCCAATGCCCGGTGGACTTTTGGTGCTCAGGTTTCCGGCCGCACCGCCGGTGCCGTGGGCTTGCTGTACCTGTCCACCTTTGCAGTACAGAATTTCCTGTACTGGGCGCTCAACGCCCCGCTGATCAGCTTGGGCTTTGACGGCGCGGTCAAGGACACCATCGCCTTCGTCATCGCACAAGGCGTTGCCACGGTGACCAACTTCGCCATTCAGCGCGCCTTCATCTTCAAAGGAAAGTAACCATGGCTGGTCGCGCCGAACGCCTCTCACGGTCGAATTCCCTGCAGGCGCAGGGCGCGAAGTTCGCAATCACGGGAGCCATTGCCGCGCTTATCGACGTCTCCCTGACCTGGCTCTTTCAAATTGGCTTAGGGGTATTCGGCGATGTGGCCTCGCGGACCGTTGGCTTTGCCGCCGGCACCTTGGTGGCTTATCTATTGAATCGGCGGTGGACCTTCAACGCGCGGGCATCGAAGCGCCGCTTTGCTGCCGTGTTTGCCACCTACGCAATGACCTATGCGATCAACATTCTGCTGTATCGCTGGACCTTCCCATTCTTTGATCACACACTGGACTGGCCTTCATCTTGGGCACTGGCAGTGGCTTTCGTGATTGCCCAGGGCACAGCAACGCTTATCAACTTCTTTGTGCAGCGGTGGGTGATTTTCCGCAGCACGCGCAAGTCCTTTGAGGTTTAGGGCCGGCGGAAATCTTCCTTGCGGCCGCGGTTGTGCAGGCGCAGCCACTCCATAAAGCCCTTCACGTCATGTTGCTGCACGATGAAGAACCAGCCAAACCGCGCGAATTCTTGCGGTAGCAGCTTGCGCATGCCGCGCTGCCACAACAGGTAGCCGCGGTTGCGGTAGGTGAAGAAGCGCTTGAACTCGCCCTCCGGGTATTGGGTATGCATTTTGCCGCCGAGGATGGGCTTGAACTCATCGGAGCCATCCGGGTGCAGGTAGCTCGTGGTCAGCGCGGTGCCGAAGTTTAGGCCCGAGTTGACCAGGCGGCGGTGGTACTCTACCTCATCGCCGCGAATGAACAGGCGGTAGTCAGGCACGCCGATGATTTCCATGGCTTCTGCGGAGATGAGTGCGCCGTTGAAGAGGGAGGCGATGCCGGGGAGGAAGTCACCCTCCAGCTCGTTCATGTAGCGGCGCCACACCAGGCCCTGGCGCAGTGGGAAGGCCAGCTTGGCGGGTTCATTGATATTGCACACGGCGGGGGAGACTTCGTGGAGTGCGTTGTTTTCCGCAACTCGGTAGAGCTCCTCGAGCACCTGGTGGTCGGCGGGGCGTCCGTCATCATCCGCACACCACACCGCATCCGCGCCCAGGGCCAGAGCCGTCAGGAATCCCAACGCGAAGCCGCCGGCGCCGCCCAGATTGGTTTCGGAAGGCACGTAGATGCCGCGCTCGCCGGCTAGTTCGTGGAGGAGATCCTCCACTGCTGCTTCCGCGCCGTTATCCACCACGATGACCCATTGCACCGGGTGCGTCTGGTTCACCACCTGCTCAAGGGAGGCGCGTAGCAGTTCCACGCGCTGGTGGGTGACGATCACAGCGGCCGTTTTTCCGGCCTGGGACAGGGTGGCAGTCATGGGTTCTATTGTGCCACCTGTAATGAACTATACGATGCTGCCATGGCTGTAAAAAGTATCGAAGAAATGTGGGCTCCTTTTAGGGTTTCCGTTCACGTAGGTGAGCTGACCTTACGCGTGCTGCGTGATAGCGACATCGCTGCGATTCATGGTGTCACTGCCGCCGAGATTTTTGGCGAGCCGCTACCGGATTACACGTTTCCGTGGTTGAAGCAGAAGCCTGATCCAGGTTTCCGGTGGGCGCACCGCGCGCAGATGTCCCCGGAGGAGTGGTCGCTCGACTTGGGAGTGCATCTTGATGGTGAAGTCATTGGTTCGGTGGATCTGCGGGCAAAGAATTTTCCCGATAACCATGAGGTCGTAACCGGATCGTGGATCTACCACCGCCTTCAGGGCCGCGGCATTGGTACGCAGGTCCGCCACGCCGCTGCGGTTTTTTGTTTTGATTACCTGGGTGCGAGCCGGTTGCGTTCAGAATGGGAGCCGGGGAACGAGGCGTCCCAGGCTGTATCGCGCAAGCTGGGCTACACCATCGAAGGCAACAAGGCCGTGCTGCGCAAAGAGGACTACCAGCCGGGGCCGGAAGTGATTGTGGCCGGGATGAGTGAGGAACTGCGCGAGCTTCTGGGAGCAAACTTCGCAGTATGACGAATAATTCGTGAAAATGGGAGAGTTTCTACTCATTTTCACGGAAACTTGTAGAATATTGGCATGCTTAACGTGCGGACCGCCTCAAGAATTGACGCTCTTCTTGATCAATATGCAGCGTTGCGGGAGGACAACTCCGAGGCCATTGCGGAGATTGCACGCGCAGAGGTGGCGGAGTCGGTGTATAACTCGAACGCCATTGAGAATTCCACGCTGACTTTGGAGGACACCGAGAACATCTTGGCGGGGTTCACCGCCAGAGCCCACGATTTACGGGAAGTCTTTGAGGCCAAAAACCTGGCGGACGTGACTGAGGAACTTATTCGGGGCGTCGGTAAGCTCGATGCACACCTCATTCTGCGACTGCATGGCATGTTGCTTCGCGGCATCAATGACGACTGGGCGGGGCGCTTTCGTCGAAGGGGGGAGTGGGTTCGCGTGGGCGCTCATATGGGGGCCAACCCGGAATACGTGGACAGGCTGGTGGACACAGCCATTGCCGAATACTACGAGGACACCAGCTTCTTTGTTGACCGAATCGCGCGGTTTCATGCGGAATTTGAAACCATTCATCCTTTTTCAGACGGCAATGGGCGCATCGGGCGCGTCATTATCAATCAACAGCTCTTGGAGTTAGGGGCGCCGCCCATCATCATTCCGAACAAGGGAAAAGAGCGCCACTATTATCCTGTGTTCCGTGGCTACCCAGTTAGTGGGGACTTCTCTGCGCTGAGCACGCTTATCGCTCGGCAACTCATCGAGTCCCTACACAAGCGTATAACGCTCATGACCGCGCCGAAGGTGATTCGTCTATCGGAATGGGCAAAGGCTAATGGCGTTTCTGGGTCCGCGGCCGCCAATAAGGCGGCGCGGGGTAGCATCCCGGCCTTCCGACAGCGCGGAACGTGGATGATTGATGCGCAGTATGGCAGTGACAACAAAGGCCGTGGCTAGGCGTTTTCCTCGTTGTCGAAGCGCTTGCGCAAATCCCGCACGTACTGGCCTACCTCAGGGCCTTCGTACTCGCCGACGACCTCGGAGACCTCGCCCACCGAGCGAATCTGGCCGTGGTCGATCCACAGGGCGGTATCGCACAGCTGCGCCAGGAAGTCGTTGGAGTGGGAGGCAAAGACCAGGATGCCGGAGCGCTTCACTAGGTCCTGAAGACGGACGCGGGCCTTGGCCATGAAGGCGGCGTCGACGGCGCCGATGCCTTCGTCGAGAAGCAGGATCTCCGGCTCAATGGAGGTCACCACGCCCAGTGCTAGGCGCACGCGCATACCGGTGGAGTAGGTGCGCAGCGGCATGGAGAGGTAATCACCCAGCTCAGAGAATTCCGCGATCTCATCCATCTTGGCCTTCATCTGCTTGATGGTCTGGCCCAGGAAGAGGCCGCGGATGATGATGTTGTCATAGCCGGAGACCTCTGGGTCCATGCCCACGCCGAGGTCGAAGACGGGGGCCACGCGCCCGCGCACGTCGGCGGCGCCGCGGGTGGGCTCGTAGATGCCGGAGAGCAGGCGCAACAGAGTGGTTTTGCCCGCGCCGTTGTGGCCGACGAGGCCGACGCGATCGCCCTCGCGCAGGTGGAGGTTGATGTCTTTGAGCGCTTCCACCATGACCACGTTCTGGTCATTCTTGCCAATGGAGCCACCGGCCGTGGAGAGCATCGCCTTCTTGAGGGAGCGGGACTTGGCATCAAAGATGGGAAAGTCCACGCAAGCGTTATACGTATCAATGGAAACCATGGACGATCCTTTCTAGACCCAGTAGGAGACGCGGAAGCGCCACTGGCGCATGGCCAGGCCGGCGATGAGCAGGCCGGCGACGGTACAGCCGATGACGATGAGCCAGTGATAACCGGCGACGGGCTCGCCGATCATAGGGGCGCGGATGATCTCCATGTAGTGGTAGAGCGGGTTGATCTCAGCGATGCGCGCGCGGCTGGCCACGGCACCTCCCTGTTCCTTCAGGGTGTTGGTCATCCACACGATCGGCGTGACGTAGAAAAGCAGCTGGGTCAGAGCCTCCAGCAGCGGGGCGACGTCACGGAAGCGGGTGGCGATGATGCCGAAGAACATGGCTACCCACACGCCGTTAACCAGGAAGAGTCCTAGCGCCGGGATGAACAGGAAGAACTCCCAGCCCAAGTGGCGCGGGAAGATAAGAATGAGCAGCAGCCAGATGATGAGGTTGTGGCCCAAGAAGAGGGTTTGCCGCCAGACAAGTCGGTAGACGTGCACCGATAGTGGTGCGGGCAGCTGTTTAATGAGTCCCTCGTTGTCGATGAAGACCGTCGATCCTTCCTTGATGGCGCCGGAGATGAAGTTCCACATAATCAGGCCCACAGTCACGTGGGGCAAGAATTCTGCAACCGGGATCTGGAAGAGCATGGAGTACAGCAGGCCAAGCGCCGCAGCCATCACGCCGGTCGCGATGGTGATCCAGAACGGACCCAGCACCGAGCGGCGGTAGCGCTGCTTGATGTCTTGGATGCCCAGCTTGAACCACAGCTCGCGCTGGCGAGCGCCTTGCAACAGATCGGCGAAGGCCGCCGACATGGTCATGGAACGCGAGGCCGGCTCCTCACCGGGTGCAGGCGTGGAGGTCATGCGGGCTACGTCGTCACGCAGGTTTTTCTTGTCTTGCACGTCCTTCACCCTAGCGCGCACCTCCGCCAAACACCTACACACACGCCCTTAACCTGGGAAAACACGAACGAGCTGGGAAAATCGAGGGTTAGGAAAGATTTACATGGGGCGTATAGAGTAGGGAGCGTTCATCCGCATCGGGAGGAAGGGTTGAAGCATGACGGAACAGTATGACGTCGCCAGCGTGCGAGGTTTTTACACTGGTCTGTCCGATGGTTGGACCTACCTGAACGCACACGCCGCGCCGCAGATTGCGGAACGCGTGGCCTCTGGTGTTGCCCGCTCTTTCCGCATGTCCGCCACGGTGAAACCGCTGGAGGATGCCGTGGGCGCGCACTCGGCGCATCACGAACCAGGGGAGCTCCACGCGGCGGACATGTATGCCTCCGCGCGCCGGGCGGTGGCGGATCTCACGGGTGCCACGGCGGAGCGGGTCATCCTGGGCCCGTCGCTGCCGGTGCTGTACCAGGCTTTGGGCGTTGCACTGCGCCCGCTGCTGCGCCGCCAATCCTCGGTGGTGCTCTCCCGCTTTGATTCGCCGGAGTTTACGAGCGCGTTTGCGCACCTTGGTACCGATATTCGGTGGGCGCAGCCGGACTTGGGTACGGGTGAGCTGCCGGCATTCCAATACGCTGATCTGGTTGATGGCTCGACGCGTTTTGTCGCTTTTTCTGCCGCCCACGAGCTGCTGGGCACGGTCACGTCGGCCTCGGAGATTATTGATTCGGTCCATGAGCGTTCGCGCGCCTGGGTGCTTGTCGACGTCTCCTCGATCGCCCCCTACCGTCTCCTCGACTTTGATGCGATTGGGGCGGATATCCTCGGCGTGGATGTGGGCGCTCTGGGTGGCCCGCAGATGGCGGCGCTGGTCTTCCGCGATACCGCGATGTTCCGCCGCCTCGATGAGCTTGTCGTTGGCCCGGTCTCCGCGGGCTTGGCGGGTGGCGTTGGTCCCTTGGTGGATCATCTGGCGGAACTCGCAGGAGGGGAGCGCGGTTCGCGCCGCGTGCGCCTGACGCGTTCGATGGAAGCCCTCGCGAGCTACATGGAGGATCTCACGGGGGATCTCTATAGCTTGTTGGGCACGCTTCCGGCCGTTCACATCCTTGGGGTGACGGGTGAGGCGGCAGCCGACGCCTCCGATGACCGCCTCCCGCGCCTGACCTTCGCCGTGCGCGATGTGCCTGCGGATGTGATTCACCGCCGGCTCTTCGACAATGGCTTGGTTACGACCACCGCCCCGCACACGCCGCTGCTCACGGAGATGGGCGTGGAAGAGGTCGGCGGTGCTGTCACGGTTTCGCTGAGTCCGTTTAGCACGTACCACGACGTTGAGCACCTCACCCGCGTGGTCGCGTCCCTGGCTTAGACCTCGAGGACGAGCTTGCCCGTGACTTCGCCGGAGTCGAGGGCTTGGTGGGCTTCGGAGGCGCGAGCAAGCGCAAACGTGCGATGCAGGTGGTGCTTGACGCTGCCGTCCTCCAGCCACGGCCAGACGTTTTTAACGGTGTCCGCAACGATGGCGGCCTTGCCCTCCAGCGAGCGGGAGCGCAGCGTGGTGCCCTGCAGCGTCAGGCGCTTGTTGAGGAGGATGCCCATATTGAGCTCGGTTTTTGTTCCGCCCTGCATGCCGATAGTGACCATGTGGCCGCCCTTAGCCAGCGCGATGAGGTTCTTCTTCAAGTACTTCGCGCCCATGATGTCGAGGATGACATCGCACTGGTTCTTTAGTTCCTCGGCGAAGTCTTGCTCGTTGTAGTTGATGAGGATATCCGCGCCGAGCTCCTTGCACGTGGCGAGCTTTTCTGCGGTTCCTGCCGTCACGGCGACGGTGGCGCCCAGTTGTTTCGCCACCTGGATGGCGAAGGTGCCGATACCTCCCGCACCGCCGTGGATGAGGATGGTCTGGCCCTTGTCTAGTTTCGCCTCCATCGCGATGTTCGACCACACGGTGCAGGCCACTTCGATGACGGAGGCGGCCTCGGCAAAGGAATAGCCGCTGGGGATGGGCAGCAGCTGGCCCTTGGGTACGGCGACGTATTCGGCATAGCCGCCGCCGGCCAGCAGTGCGCCGACCTTGGAGCCAACCTCGACGTCGGTGTCGCCTGCATCGACGACTTCGCCTGCGACTTCGAGACCAATAATCTCCGAAGCGCCCGGCGGCGGCGGGTAGTGCCCGCGGGCCTGGAGCAGGTCGGCGCGGTTCACACCGGCGGCTTTGACTTTAACGAGGACTTCGCCGGCTTGGAGTTGTGGCTTATCGGCTTCCCCCAACTCCAGTGAGTGTGGGTCTTCCAGATTGGTCTGAATGATGGCTTTCATGCCACACCACCGTACTTAAATCCAATCATCCTCGACGAGAAACGCGTTGACCGCGATGGCTGCGGCGTTGGCCTCGCCCATCGCTACTGCCACCTGTGCCGGCGGGTTAACCACGTTGCCCACGGCCCAGATGCGCGGGTGGCTGGTGGCACCGGCGGGGCCCACCTTGATGAGGCTTCCGCCCATCGCAGCCGGCGGGCTGTGGCGTTCGAGGTTGAGGTCAGCGAGGAACTCATCGTGCGGGTGAGGAACAGGCATGTAGAACAGGGCGTCGACGGCATGTTCGCTGTCTCCAACCAGGACCTTTCCATCTTGGAAGGAGGTGACGGGGCCGTCGACAAGCGCAATGCCGCGCCGAGTCAGGTCCGCGCGCTGCTCCTCGGTGAGCTCCATGCCGTTGGTGAAGAAGGTGATGTCCTTGGACCACTGGCGCAGGAGTGCCGCATGGTGCAGGGAGAACTCGCCGATGCAGAGAATGCCGAGCGCCTCGTCTGCTACCTCGAACCCGTGGCAATAAGGGCAGTGGAGGACTGTATCTCCCCAGTTTTCTTCGAGGCCCGGGATGTCAGGATGCACATCGTCCACGCCGCTGGCGACGATGATGGAGCGGGCCGCGACGGTCTCTCCGTTGCTCAACGTGGCGGTGAGCGTGCGGTCATTATCGGTGACGGAATCTACGGTGGTGTTCGCGATTGTTACGCCGTAGCTGCGCAGCTGCTCTTTGCCGCGCTCCTGGAACTCAAGGGGTGGTGTGCCCTCGAGGGCAATGACACCGTGGATTTCGTGGGCGAAGCGGTTGCGGGGAGTGGTGGAATCAACAACGAGGACACTGCGGCGCGCGCGGACCATGACCAGTGCTGCCTGAAGGCCGGCCGCGCCACCGCCGATGATGAGGGTATCGACTGTCTGCATGGGCCCGAGTAAACCAGAGCAAGGTGCGTGCGGCAATGGTTTTCAGTAGGTTGTGTTGGGCGCTTTGCACAACGTGATGAGGCGAATTCTTCTCCCGTGGCGGAGTCTAGTACTCTGAACGTGTTGCGCGCGGTGCATGCTGACGCGTGACGAGGAGGCGTGGCAGAGCGGCCGAATGCACTGGTCTTGAAAACCAGCGTGGGGAAACTCACCGCGGGTTCAAATCCCGCCGCCTCCGCCAATTGTTTTGGGGGTCATTTGTTCAGGCTCTGCTTCTTGTCCTGCGCGGCTGTAACGAAGCTCAGAACGCATCCTGCCAGTAGGAATCCGCTAATTTGCAGGTGGGTGGCCCAGTTTCCTCCGCCGCCAGCGACGGCGAGAAAAATCGAAAATGCAACTGCAGCTACGCAGTGGATGGCTAACCGGCTATGTGCGCCTAGACGCCGTTGTGGCCAGGCTTTCCCGATGGCCCAGCTCACTGCTGTGAGAATGGCGTAAAAGGTGATTCCCGCTAAAGCTCCTGGAACAAGGTAGAGCATGGATTCATCTCCTCTCGGGGGCGGAATGACTGGCCGGTTTTGTTTATCTGAGAGGAATTTTGCCTATTTCCGGTAAACATCTCGTCGGTGAGCAACGCGCAGGGCGAGCACCACGAGTTTTCCGTCTATGATTTCATAAACCACGCGATAGTGTCCGACTCGAATTCTATACAGGTCGTCCGAGGCTTTTAACTTCTTTACTCCATCCGGGCGAGGGGTAACGGCCAAGTCTTCGATTGCAGCAAGTAGTCGCCTCTGTGTCGGCCTGTCGAGCTTGCGTAGCTCCTTGGCTGCGGATGCCTTATAGGTGATGTGATAAGTGGAGTCAGCCATAGAAGGCGATTAGGTGAGTCCGAGTTCTTTTTTGAGGTCTTCGTGTGAAATCTCTACGGCTTCTCCTCGGGCAATCTCTGCGGCCTGCACATCCTCACGATCTTCTAGTGCTTCGACTGCGCGGGCGAAAAATGAAGGAGAGACGACAAAAGCGCGAACACGGGTTCCACGACTAGTGATGGCGACGGGTGTGTGCTGTGCCTCTTCAAGAATTTGGCTTTGGGATTGGCGAAATTGACTGGATGCCACTGACATCGTTTTCATACAGCAAATGTACATCTTGTACATTTTGGTGGGCAAGGGCCGCGGGATAGAGGGTTGCTGTTTATCCGATCCGCCCCGCCAGGATGCGCGGCAGCGCCTCCGCTGCGGTGGCGGTGACCACCACGCTGGCAAGCGGTGAGAGGTCCGTGGGCTGCGGGGTGACTTCCACGATGGGGATGCCGCGCGCGTGGGCAATTTGTGGCAGTCCGGCGGCGGGGTAGACCACGCCGGAGGTACCTACGATGAGCAGCGCGTCCGCGGTGGACATGCGGCGCTCGGCCTCGGCCCATTCATCGTCGGGCAGGGCCTCGCCGAACCACACCACGCCCGGGCGCACGAGCCCACCACACACGGGGCATTCGGGTGGAGTGATGCTCTCGACCGGTTCGTTCGGCAGTGCAATGTCCTCGTCATACGGAGTGTCGCAATCGGTGCAGCGGAAGGCGAACAAGGATCCGTGCAGGTGAACCACGTCTTGGCTTCCTGCACGCTCGTGCAGGTTATCGATGTTTTGCGTGGTCACCGTCATGCCGCGTGCGGCGGCAATTGCGCGGTGCCCGGCGTTGGGCTCGGCCCGCTGCGCTAGCTGTGCGCGCCACAGGTACCAGGCGAACATGGGCTTAGGCTCGGTACGCCATGCGCTTATCGACGCCATCGCCACCGGATCCACGTTCTCCCAGATGCCCGTCTGCGCATCGCGGTACGTGGCGATGCCGCTGTCCGCGCTCATGCCCGCGCCGGTGAAAACCTCGACGTGGGTGGCATCAGAAAGAATCGACTGTGCGCGCTCAAACAGGTGCTCCATGCATCTAGAGTACGTCGATGAGCACGCAGAATGCTATGGATGCGCTAAGTGCGATGCCCATGCGCCATAGGTAGCGGCGGCCAGGTTCGTGTGCGGTGTTGATCTGCAGCTTCGAAGGATTCGTGGGGAAGACTGCCATGCACATGGGGTCTGTGGGCTCGTTGTAGACGCCCATGCCACCGGCAAAACGAAGTGCTTCGTTGCGAACCTGTTCATCATGGTCGGTGGGAATGGCTTTCACGGCCTTCGCAGATGTCAGCGTTAACCGGACACCCTGAATCATGATGAACACTGTGAAGGCTATCCACGCGGCCACGAGGAGAAAGCCAGAGAACGGGATATCCGGAATGACGGTGCAGACCGCAGTGAGGCACACGCAGACCGTCATGGTGAGGACTGTTTGGGCAATGAACGTGGCGGTCTTCTGCGTGAGCAGCTCCGCGCGTTGTGCGGTGGCCTCGGAGAACGGAAGAGCTGACTCTGCCGGAACATCCATTGTTTTTCGAGCCAGCGAGATCGGCGGCACGCACAGCGGCAGCGCAATGGCGAACACAACGCCGATCCACACCAGGACCGTTGCGTTGAGGAAAGATTTGGGCTCGAAGCGGTCCGGGTTGCCCGAGCCATCGAAGTGGACCGGGATGGGATCAGGCACCGAATCCCAGCGCAGCAGCATGTACACCAGCGTGAGAGCACACACCACAGCGGTAGCGACGTAATACTGGCGGCTTCTCATGCCAGTGAGTTTACAAGGCGACCGGCCGAGGACCTCTGCGAAAGGCGTCTGGCAAATGGCATCTGTCAAAAGGCATCTTTGGGATTAAAACGCCATTTGCGCGGGGGTAAAAGGCGTTTTTGGCTCTGAAAACGCCTTCTGATAGATGCCTTTTACAAGATGCCATGTGGGCAGAGGAGACTGAGCAAGAGTGCGGGCTATGTGTCGTTGTGCTCCTGCCAGGCATCGATGCCGCCGCGCAGCGAGTAGACGTTGCTGAAGCCGTGGGTGCGGAATGGGTCTTCATTGGTAATGAGCTTAAAGGGCGACCGGCTGATTCTTTCCACGCTACGTGGTCTGGGTGAGCAGGTAGAGTCGAGTCCAAGCTGACCAAGAACCGGAAAGGACAGTAGCCGGCAATGGAACCTTATGTTGGAATTGTCGTGATGGAGCTTGCTAAGAAGTCCAGTTCATCTGCCCAAAGCTTCTTCCGCGAGGACTTTTATATTGTGTATGCGGAGTCGGACGAGAAGGCTCGAGAACGCGTTGAAGCGATGGCGAACGAGCAGGCCGATGGTGAGGATGTGAAGGTACGGCACATCGTGGATGTCGCGCCAGCCCTCTATGGTTATGTAGACCGCGATTGCGATCTTTACTCGCGGCACTTTGCGAACCTAGAGGACTACGAGCGTTTCGAGATGAAGCTCGGCGGAACTGACCCGCTGGCTGATTAATCGTAGACTTCGCGAAGAAACCTGCTGACTCTCTTCTGTGTTGGCCTGGCTAGCTTTCGGAAGGCTTTCGCACCGCGTGGCGTGAAGCTAATCTTCCACGCCACATTCAGCCTCTAGTTCTTCAAGAGAAATGGTCTCTAGCTCGCCTCGGCGTCGGCTTCGGCCGAGAGTTCGGAGATGTGCTCTTGCCAGGCGTCGATGCCGCCGCGCAGCGAGTAGACGTTTCTGAAGCCGCGGGCGCGCAGGGCCTCGACGGCCTGGGCGGAGCGCAGGCCGCTGGCGCAGTAGAGGACGGCAAGGTCGGCGGGGTCTAGGGTCGGGTTGTGGCCGGCGAGGATCTCATCGAGCGGGAGGTGCTGCGAGCCGGGGATGAGGGAGGCGGCGCGCTCGGGGGAGGTGCGGACGTCGATAAGCGTGGCGTTCTCTGGGATCTCGCGGATGTCCGTGGGGTTGTCGGGGCGCGCCGGGGTGGCGCCGTTCGCGCGCACGGGGATGTATTCCCAGGTCCCGGCGAGGGAATCGTAGTAGCCCAGCGTGCCGATGAGCGGGGTGCCGATGCCCGTGAGGAGCTTGAGCGCTTCGACAGCCAGGGCGGAGCCGGCCACGCCGACGACCGGTCCCAGCACGCCGGCCTGCGAACAGGAGGGCACCTGCGGATCAGTGGGGAAGAGGTCTTCGTAGACCGGGCCGTGGCCGGAGTGGAAGACGGTGAGCTGCGCGTCGTATCCCAAGAGCGAGGCCCACACGTGCGGAATGCCCAGTTTGTGGGCAGCCCAGGAGGCGAGGTGGCGGGAGTAGAAGTTATCGGTTCCGTCGATGATGAGATCAGCGCCGCACAGTTGCTCCAAGGCGGTATCGGGTGTTAGGCGCGAGAATTGCTCGACGGTGCACTCCGGGTTGAGGGCGTTTAAGGCTTCGGCGGCGGATGCGGTTTTGGGCTGGCCTACGGTTGCTGTGCTGTGGATGACTTGGCGGTGCAGGTTGGAGAGGGAGACGGTGTCGTCGTCGAACAACAGGATGCGCCCCACTCCCGCGCCTGCGAGATAGAGAAGGGCAGGTGAGCCGAGGCCGCCGGCGCCGATGACGGCGATGGTGGCGTTAGCCAGGAGCTTTTGAGTGTCAGTTCCCCACAGGGTTTCCTGTCGTGCGTAGCGTGGACTCATTCTGAAGTGCTCCGAGTTTTCCTAAGCTTTGTCTTCGTTCCAAATTATTTCTTATGAGGCCCACTCGATCGTTGCGATTTCTACCTCCACAACATCATCCTATCTGCGAGTTTGGGAAAGCCGCTGGTTTTCGTCAACTCTGACATAGGACGAGCGTGGTGAGAGTGGTGCACCTAGCCTGTTTGGTTTCTTCGCCTCAGCCATGTTGCTTTTATCGTTTAGGGCACCACTGAAACTAACGAGTCTTTTCGCGTTAGCAAAGTCGGCTGCGCTGGCCATCAACGGACTAATCACACCCTCGTTCTAACAGCCAGTCAGGGAAGAAGGAACTGTGGCGAGTTTCGGGACAGCCACATCGACGGTGCCAATCCGTGTATCCAGTGGTCGGTGGCGGTAGCCGTTGTGGTGGTTGACGTGGTTGTCGCTCCCCTGGCACGCCCCGCACGGAGTGCGGAAGCACGTTTACTGCAAATGTACCATGACCCATGACCCAGAGTTCCATGACCCAGAGTGCCTAAGCACTCGTCCGGTGAGTTCAGCATAGAATAGCCGCCGAGGTTTCGGCGGCTATGGTCGTGTTAGGCAATCGCTAGACGCGACTGCGAACGCCAGGACGCGACAATCACGCGGGGCAAAGAAGTCGCGTGCGCGACTTCCGCGGCAACGCCAAAACCTTGCACTCATGCCACACGCAACAGTTAATCGCTACGGTTCTTTTCAACAACTCGCCGCGTGATTTTAAACATGCCCATGTTCCGCCTGCCGCCGACTCCGTACGTTTCCCTGAGAACAAGGTTCCTCATCATCCAAAAATAATCCTTCAGGATAACCATTCTTCGTCCACAAATGTTCCCCTTTTCACCAATAGGGTACTTTCGTATCCTCTTCTCAGGTTTCATGAGTTAAATAGTGCATAAAAGTAGAAAATGGGCATATCCCACCAGTCGGCAATGTGGGACTCAACCACCAACTAGATTCTCTAAGGAGCGCAGGATGCATAAAGTAGCAAAAGGCCTAGCCGCAGCTTTTATTGCCGTATCTACGGCGACGGCCCAGCCACCAGCAATGGCAGTCCAAGCCTCACCATCAACACAATCCCCTGAAACGGAACCAGAGTTTACAAACAGTGCAGCAATTGACTCACTGGCCCACAACGCCCAAGCCGAGCAGGAAAATAGACAGATCCTAGGTGCTGAAGCAGCCTCGTTCGAATCTTCAATGAAGAAAGCATTTAATGAGGATGCAGTTCTGAAAAATGGTCAGTTTATTGATTATAAATCGATTTCCGTCAAGCAAACGCCTGAGGGATATTACTATGCTTCCGCCCCGATTAAAGGACTAACGGATGGAAGCATAGCCGTAGCAGGTTTCTCTCCCACGGGAACTCTCGAGAACACCGTTCAAATCAATCTTGCCCAAGCAACGGAGACCACCGGAACCGTGAGCGTCTTCGTTAACGGAGATTTACAAAAGGAAGAGTTTGTGGAGGTTGGCGCTCAGACAACCAATCCATCATCCCCCAGCGAGAGAATGGTAACCCCCTACGGAATGAATTGGGGAGCTCTCAACGATTGCTTGAGCAGCCAAGGAATCGCTTCATGGGCGGTTGCAGCTCTGAGCATTGCTTGCAGTGCGGGATGCCTTGTTACACTAGGCACGGCTTGCCTTCTATGCATATCTGCAGCTACAGGGGCAACAGTTGGAGTGATTGAGGGATGCGCTTTTAATTCATGGGAATAGATGATAGAAATGAGACAACTAACTGCCTCTTTTCTATTTATCGCTGCTGCTGGGGCGATATTCACGACCTTCAAGGTTGAGTACTCTGGCATTGGCTGGATAGTCGCCTTGATAGCCCTATTGAGCGCAGGCATAACCGCATTAATAGGAAGGGCGCAAAACTCGGAAAATGGTTCTCAAACAACCGGACGTGGACAATGAATGTTTACCCATAGTCCAACCTACCTAACGTCGTAGGGTTGTCCCCTCGTCTGTCAAGACGGCAGTTCTCGCAATTGCCGTCTTGACAGTAGACCCGGACATACCTGTTTCAGCCATAATTTCTTTACGCGATGGAAGCTTTCCGGTTTCAACAAAGCTTTGACCGACAAGGACTTAAATTTTCGCTCGCTGACTGTTCATTCCAGGCCTACCCAGGTGGTGGTGTCATCGGTGTGGAGTTGTTCCTTCCAGATGGGGACTTCCGCTTTGACGCGGTCGGCGCAGGTAGAGGCCGCTTCGAAGGCGTCCTTGCGGTGTGCGGAGGCGGCGGCGACGATGAAGGCGGATTCGCCGATTTCTAGTGCTCCAGTGCGGTGCGCGCACCAGAGGCGGACGGCCGGGAAGTCGGCGGCGACCTCGCCGGCGACGCGCTCGATTTCCTGCTGGGCTGAGGGGTGCGCGGTGTAGGTAAGGAGCTTGACGCCGCGGCCGGAGTCGTGGTTGCGCACGATGCCGTCGAATAAAACGACAGCACCCGTTTCCGCAGTGGCGATGTCGGGGGCCGTGATGGGCTCAGCGCTGATGTGCGCGCCGAGAAGGCCGTAGTTAGTGCTCATTGATGCCTTCCAGCTGGTTGATGATGTGGTTAAGTACCGGCTCGAGTACTGCGCAGCCGTCCTTGGCAGCACCCGTAGAGCCGGGCAGGGCCATGGCGAAGGTTGTGTTAGCAACGCCAGCAACCGTACGCGAGAGCGCCGCGGTGGGAATGGCGGCCGAGTGCGCGTAGAAGGCGTGGGCCAGGCCGGGTAAGTCGCGCTCAAGGTGTGGGGTGAGTGCTTTGACGGTGCGGTCATCCGGTGTGATGCCAGTGCCGCCGGAGGTGAGGATGACGGAGGGGGCATCGGCGAAGGCGGTGGCCAGGGCGGCGTCGATATCGGCGTCCGCGACAACGAGGGGCTCCGGGGTATCGAAGCCCTGCTCACGGAGGAAGTTCACCAAGATAGAGCCGGAGCGGTCCTCGTATTCACCGGCGGCGGCGCGGGTTGAGGCAACGATGACGAGTGCGCGTCGGGTCATGAGAGCGGGAACACCTCCACGAGGTCGCCGGCTGAAAGCTGCGTGTTAGCCGGGATACGGATGAGGGCAGTAGCGCCGATGGCTTGGGACATCAGATGTGAGCTGGTGCCGCCGAGGAAGGCGGCTGTTGCTGTGCCATCGGAAATACTGATAGTTCCGCGGCGGAACTGCTCGCGGTTGTTAAGGCCATCCGCGGGTTCCACCAGGTGTGCGTGGAAAGGAGCCGGCGTGCGGCCAAGGACGGGTGCCAGGTAGAGGCGGAAGCTCACCAGCGTGGAGATGGGGTTGCCGGGGAAGCAGACCACGGGGACCTCGCCAAGGCGGGACAGGCCCTGTGGGCCGCCGGGCTGCTGCGCCACATGACCGAACCAGCCATCCTCTTCAAAGATTTGACGGATGACCTCGAATTTTCCGTGGGAGATGCCGCCGGAAGTAACGATGACATCGGGGCGGTGGGTAATGACTGCTTCGGCGAGGTCGGAGCGAAGAGTATCGGGATCGTCGTTCGTGTGCACGAAGCCAGCCACGTCGATGCCATACTGCGCGGCCAAGGCCGCGAGCATCGGTGCATTGGAATCGGGGATGGTGGCCTCGCCGTCGCCGCCGATTTCCGCGCCGCCGGTGCAGATGAGGATGCGGGCGGGCGCGACGGTGAGGACCTCGGTCAGGCCTTGGGAGGCGAGGGTGGCGATGGAGGGGGCGTCGAGAAGCGCGTGCTCGTTGATGAGCGTTGTGCCTGCCTTGACGTCGGAGCCCGCGCGGCGGATGAACTGCTCAGGGGCTGCCGGCACCGTGACCGTGGCGCCTTCCTCCGGGAAGCGTGGGGGCTCGCAGTGCTCGACGGGGACGATGGTAACGGTGCCCTCGGGGACCTTCGCGCCGGTCATGATGGGCAGGGCGGTGCCTTGCTCGAGCGAGCCCGGGGGATCCCCCGCCGCGATAGTGCGGCCGACGGTGAAGGTGCCGCCGTCACATGTGGAAAGCGCATAGCCATCCATCTGCGAATTATCAAAAGGCGGAAGGTCCTGCTCCGCACGGTACGTCGCGGCGGCACGTCGGCCGAAGGCGCTGCTCAGGGGAGTGGACACCACCCGGGGCTGCGGAAGGGCCGCGCGAACGGCGGCGAGGTGTTCCTCATAGGTGCGCATCAGGTTCCTTCCTGTCACGGAGGCTGGCATAGTGGCAACCATGGTTGACATACATTACTTTGCCGCAGCCCGCGCCGCCGCGGGGCGCGCGCAGGATACAGCGCAGGCGGCGACCTTGGGGGAGCTGCTGGATGTGTTGCGTGCTCGTCATACCGGCAGCACCGAGGCCGGCATGAGCTTCGCGGAGGTGCTGGAGCGCTGCACCTTCCTGGTGGATGGTGCGAGCGCTACCGAGGACGCCGTGCTTGCCGACGCCTCCCGCGTCGACGTCCTCCCGCCCTTTGCTGGGGGTTAGTTTCTGCTTCGCAGCGGGCTGGTGAAGAAGTTCACCACGCCGGAAACGATCGCGAGAACAATCGCGCCGATGATGGCAGCACCCCAGCCGTCGATGACGAGTGAATCCATTAGCGCGCTGACGAGGAGCAGGACCGCGCCGTTAATGACGAGCGCGAAGAGGCCCAGGGTGAGGCAGGTCAGCGGGGCGCCGAGGAAGCGGAGCACCGGGGTGACGACCTCATTGACGATGATGAAGACCGCCGCGATGAGCAGGAAATTCTGGGTGCTAGCGGGGACGATGTCGATTCCGGGGACAATCGCCACCACGGCCCAGAAGGCCACCGCGACGGCAATGACGTTGAGTGCAAAATTGATAAATGTCTTCACAACTGCACTCTAACGCGGAAACTACTCCTCTGCAGCGAAGGCAGCGTCCCACGCCTTAAGCAGCACGTCGGTTTCCTCAGCTGTGGTCACGGTGACGCGCACGCCCTCAGGGAAGGCGCGGACGAGAACGTCATTCTCGGCAAGCTGTGCAGCAACGTCTTGCGGGGAGCCCAGCTTCGCAATGGAGTCGGCGGCGAACCAGATGTGGTTGGCCTGGGATTCCGGCACACCAAAGTCGGCGAAGTGCTCCACCAGGCGGTCGCGCTGCTCCACGGTCTCGTCGGTGCGCTCACGCAGCTCCTTCTGGGCGGACAGCGAGGCCACAGCGCCAGCTTGTGCCACCGAGTTCACGGAGAACGGGATGGCCACCTTGCTCAGCGCCTCGATGATCTCGGCGTTGCCGAAGGCATAGCCTAAACGGATGCCGGCCAGGCCATAGGCCTTGGAGAAGGTGCGCAGGCCAATGACGTTGTCGTGGGTGTGGACATAGTCGGTGGCCAGCGGGACGGCGTCGTTGCGGTTGTACTCGATGTAAGCCTCATCGAGCGCCACGATGACGTCCTTCGGGACCTTGGCCAGGAAGGTGTCGAACTCCTCCTTGGTGATGATGGAGCCCGTGGGGTTATTCGGGTTGCACACGAAGATCAGGCGGGTCTTATCCGTGATGGCAGCCGCCATGGCCTCCAAGTCCACGCGGTGATCCGCGGTGAGCGGAACCTTGACCGGGGTAGCGCCCACGACCTGCGCGAAGATGGGATAAGCCTCGAAGGAGCGCCACGGGAAGACAATCTCATCACCGGGCACTGAGGTGATCTGCACCAGCTGCTGGCAGATGGCGGAGGAACCCGCGCCGGTGGTGACCTGCTCAGGGCTAACACCGAGGTTTTCGGCGAGTGCCTTGCGGATTTCCACCGCGCCCATATCCGGGTAGCGGTTGACGTGCGCGGCAGCAGCCTCCATGGCCTTCAGCGCGCCGGGCAGCGGCTCCTGAGTTGCCTCGTTGGAGGAGAGCTTCAAGGCGTGCTCGGCATTCTTGCCGGGGACGTAGGCGGGCAGGGAGGAAAGGTCTGGTCGAATCATGTTCTCTACCTTAGGCGTTGCGGGGGCCGCGAGGGCCGAAGTCGAAATCAGCGGTCTGCGGGCCGAAGGCCTGAAGGCCCTTCGGCGCGTCGAAAGCGTCGAGGCGAACCTCGAGGAAGGCGCCGCGCTCTGGGTGGGCAGCGATGTCGTCTAGGGCCTTCGCCAGCTCGCCTTCGGTTGAGGCCACGTAGGATTCCATCGTGGTGTCCTTCATGAAGACCTTCGGCAGAGACGTGTAATCCCACATCTGGATCTCGTTGTACTCGCGCTCCATGCCCAAGATGTAGCGCTCGATGGTGTAGCCATCGTTATTGACCAGCACGATGATGGGCTTGAGGTCCTGGCGCAGGATGGTGGACAGCTCCTGGGCGGTGAGCTGGAAGGAGCCATCACCGATGAAGAGGACGTGGCGGCGCTCCGGGTTGGCCAGCTGCGAGCCGAGCACGCACGGCAGGGTAAAGCCGATGGAACCCCAGATGGTGGAGTTGATGTACTGCACGCCCTCGGGCATGCGCTGCTGGCCCAAACCGATATTGGAGGTGCCGGCTTCGGCGATGACCACGTCATCTTCTTGGATGAAGCCGAGCATCTGCGGCCAGATGCGTTCCTGGGTCAGCGGGGCATCCGGGTTCGGCTCGAAGGGCTCGGGTTCGAAAGCCGCGCTTGTCGATGCCCCGGCTTCCGGGATGCGGTCGAGGAGGACGTCGAGAAGCTCCAGCGTATTGATGCCCACGAAGTATTCGCCGTCGGCGTTGAGGTGCTGGTCGCCGAAGTTGTAGACGCGGGCATCGGCCAGGTTGTGGGTGAAGGAACCGGAGTTGACCTCGATGAAGCGGGGGTTGGTGGTGACCAGGAAGTCGGATTTTTCGATGCGCTCCTGCACGCCCGGGGCAGAGGCCGCGCCGTTATAGGTGCCGATGAACAGCGGGTGGCGCTCAGACAGGATGGCCTTGCCGGAGGAGAGCTGGGAGTAGGGCAGCTGGGCCTTGTCGATGATGGCGCGGAATTTCTCCGTGAAACCGTGGCGGTTGGTGTCCTGGTCGATGAGGATGATCGGGTCCTTGGCCTTAGCGAGGTGCTCCAGCACGTAGTCCGCAGCGGCGTTCAGGCGCTCTGGATCGGAGGGTGCCAGCTCGGTGGAGAAAGGTTCGTCGGGGACCTCGATGGTCAGGTGAGTGATATCGGAAGGAATCTGGATGTGCACCGGGCGCTTCTCGCGCAGGCAGGTGTGCAGGGCGCGGTCGAATTCCTCGACTACGTTCATGGGGGACACACGCGTGGCCACCTCGGTGAAGGGTGCAAAGGAATCCAGCATGTTGGCAAAGTCGCCGTCGGCAAGCGAGTGGTGCAGGTTCCAGCGGAATTCGGTCGCATACTGCGGCGGCGCGCCCGCCAGCGACACCAGCGGGACGTGCTCGGCACGTGCACCCGCGATGCCGTTGAGGGCGGAAAGCTCGCCCACGCCGTAGGTGGTGAGCAGGCAGCCCACACCTTTCTGGCGGGCATAGCCATCAGCGGCATAGGCAGCGTTGAGCTCGTTGCAGGCGCCGACGAAGCGGATTCCCTCGGAGGCCTCAATCTGCTCGAGGAAGCTCAGGTTGAAGTCACCGGGCACGCCGATGATTTCAGTAATGCCGATGGCCTTGAGGCGGTCCAGGATGAAATCACCAATGGTGGTCTGCATGATGAGGGTCCTTTCTATTTGTTTCGGGCGTCGTGGCGCTTCTTGCCCAGCCAGATGAGGGCCAAGGTCACAATCCAACAGGGTAGGACAATGGCGCCGGTGCGGTAGTCGGGCAACATGAACATCAAAGCGATGATGAGGGCGAAAAAGCCCAAGCACAGGTAGTTAGCGATGGGGTAGAGGGGCGCGCGGAAGGCGGCGTTCGGGCAGCGTTTACGGAAGTTCAGGTGCGCTACGGCAATGGCGGACCAGGAGATGAGCTCCGCGCCCACGATGATGGCGAGGAGAACAATCAGGATTTTGCCCTCGAAGAGGAAATTAAGCAGCACCGCCGAGCCCATGAGCAGGGAGTTGAAGAGCAAGGCACGAACCGGCACGCCCTTAGCGCTGACGGAATCGAAGAAGGGCGGGGCCTGGCCGCCGCGGGAGAGATCCCGCAACATGCGCGCGCCGGAGAATGTCATGGTGTTGAACACGGAGACGGCCGCGACCAGCACGATGAGGTTGAGGCCCGTGGCGGCGGCCGTAATGCCCAGGGTGCTCAGCGCGCGCACGAATGGCGAGGTAGAGGTATCCAGCTCGTTCCATGGGGCGAGCAGCACGATGATGCTGATGCCACCGACGTAGAAGATGAGGATACGCCAGATGACGTTGTTGATGGCCTTGGGCAGGCTTTTAGCGGGATCCTGTGCCTCGCCCGCGGCGGTGCCGATGGAGATGATGCCGCCGAAGGAGAAAATCACCGCGACGAGGGAGAAGAGCATGCCGGTAGCGCCGTTAGGGAAGAAGCCACCGTGCCCGGTGATATTGCTTAAGCCCAGGGCAGGCTCAGGGGTGAGACCAAAGACGATGGCCGCGCCGACGATGATCATGAGGATGAGCGCGGCGACCTTGATGAGGGAGAGCCAAAACTCCGCCTCGGCGAAGGCTCCGACGTGCACCAGGTTGATGGCGGTGACGATGACGAGTGCGACGAGAGCGGTAAGCCAGTGCGGGATTCCGGGGAACCAGAAGTCCATGATGGTTCCGGCGGCGGTGAGCTCCAGCATGCCGACGACGATGGTGGTAAACCACCAGTTCCAGCCGGTGACAAAGCCGGCGATGGGGCCGATGTACTCGCGGGCATAAGCGCTAAAGGAGCCAGCGACGGGGTGCTCCACGGCCATCTCACCAAGCATGCGCATGATGAGAAAGATGATGAAGCCACCGATGGCGTAGGCCGCGATAACGCCGGGACCGGCCTCCTGGATGGAGGCGCCGGAGCCCAAGAAGAGGCCCGTGCCGATGCACGAGCCAAAAGCGATCATCTGCAGGTGGCGCGACTTCATGCCGCGCTGCAGGCCGTCGTCTGCACTGGTGTTGTCGCTGGCGACAACGTCCTGTGCTTTGACGGAATTGTTGGTTGTGGTCATGTAGACGCCCTTCATGAACGTATATCTGTGACGTGAGTCATTGAACTGTAGGAGATTATGGCGCACCACAGTTTTGTTTGTCACTAGACAGTATTCGGAAGTATCTTTGACATATGTCAAAAGTACCGCCCCCGCAGCTGACGAGCATCCAGGATATCGTCGACGAATGCGCCCAGATCCTGCAGCGCTCCGTTGAGGTGACCACCCCCGCCATCGCGGTGATTGCGGCTAGTGCGCAAATCGGTGCCATCGATAAGAACCGGGCGGCCTCTATTCTTAATCGCACCCCGCCCCCGGAGCCCATCCCGTGGATGCTGAGTTTCGGCATCCAGGAGGCTGTGCTGCCGGTACGCCTGCCCGCCAACCCGCGCTATGACATGCTGCCCCGTGTAGTCATTCCCTTGCGTCACGAGGACAGGCTAGTGGGCTACCTGTGGATCATCGATGAGCCCGCGCTGGGCGACGCCCCCTTGGTCCGCCTCGGTTCGCTAACAGCTCCGCTGGCCAGGCTTATCGACGAACGCGATGCTCCCCTCGCCGCCCGCGCCCAACAGCTCGGGGAGCTGGCCCGCGAGGTGCTCACCGGTGATCCGGCCGCGCTGGCGGGTGCCCGGGAGCGCGATCTCCTGCCCTCCAATGGCGAGCTGACCGTGCATCGCGTGCTGGTGGAAGGCGATCAGCGTGCGGTGGCCGTGGAACTTGCCCGCCCGTTGGTGCGCCGGCCCTTTTTGGTCGCGGACTCTCATGATTCCCTCGTGCTCATTGAGTGCCGCCGCGATGACAAGGACACCGAGGCTCTCATGGAGGAGCTGCAAAGCGCCGCGCTTGTCGCCGGCGCTGAGGTGGTGGCGCGTGGCTCGGCGCCGACGGCCCCGCAGGCGCGGCTCATGGCGGACGTGGCCAAACTCTGCGGCCAGGATTCGCTGCGCTGGGAGGAGGCCGGTGCGTGGCGGCTGCTGCGCGGGTGGGAGCTGACCCAAGCAACGGTGGTGGAGATGAGCCCGGATGCCGCCGTGCTTCTCGACGACCCCCGCAATTCCTACTGGCACACCCTGCTGACCTACTTTGAGCATTCCCGCAACGTCTCCGCGACCGCCGCCGCACTCTACATTCACCGCGCCACGCTGCACTATCGCCTCGACCGCGTGCGTGAGATTCTCGGGCCCGGCGTGCTGGATGATGGCTGGCGCTGCGCGGCTCTCTACGTGGCCCTCAAGCTGCATGCGGCCCTTTAGGGAAAGAATAGGGAAGCCCGATTTTGTCCCTAGGGGAAGCGCTCAGGTAGAGTGATGGACGATTCATTGCGAATCGCTGGAGACGTGCCAGAGCGGCCGAATGGGGCTCCCTGCTAAGGAGTTGACTTACTTGCGTAGGTCCGGAGGTTCAAATCCTCTCGTCTCCGCAAACTACAGAACCCGAGTCATCGTTTCACTGGTGACTCGGGTTCTGCGTTTTGTTGTTTTAGATAGGCATTTCTGACTTCTAGTGGGCATCGAGTGCTTCCCACACGGCTTCTTTGTCGTTGAGATCGATAAGAGCCGGCCCTCCGCAATCGAAAGAGGGGAGTTCAGCCTTAGCATTCATGCAGTCTATGTTAGCCGAGGGGGCACTGGCGGTCGCTGGTCGCTGTAGAAAACGTGACACATGATGTCATCTGGAGCCAAGTCTCTCCAATTGTCCCCGGTTGGGGTACATTTTCGCATCTAAGGCCCTGATTTTCGAGATTTTGAGGCCTTATTTACGAAAACGGACCTACCCAGCCAGCGCGGGGAAGACGCGGTTACGCAACAGGTGCGCAAGCTCGCGGTCGGGCGCTGCTGGGTCGACCCAGGCGGTGTCGCCGATTTCGGCGGCCGCATGGGGTTCGTCGGCGGTGACGGTGCGGGTGCAGGTGAAGATGGTGCCGACGACGACCTCGCCTGGTTCGTTGGCGGCGGGAGCGTCGAAGGTGCCGAGTTCGTTGAGGCTCTCGGCGTCGAGGGTGAGGCCTACTTCTTCGGCGACTTCGCGCCGGGCGGCGTCGACAAGCGCTTCGCCCGCCTCAGGCTTGCCGCCGGGCAGCTGGTACTTGGTGGAGGACTTCTTGCGCACGGTAAGCACGTGGCCTTGCGGGTTGCGAATAACGACGGCTGCAACTTCAATCATGGCCGCCGATTGTAGCGCTGGGGTGGATTGAGGTTTTCGGGTGCCGAGAATTTTGTTTGTCAATACAAGTGGGGGGTATGTGGGAGAGGGTTTTGTTTCGGCAAACCATATCAACCTTTAATTGTTAATCATGGAAATTACGTTATGGGTTTCGGCAGGTTAGAGACTCGAAGCTTCAACGGGTACACTGCCTTCAGTGCGCCAAAGTTGGAAGATTTTTATCAGAGATGTAGCCAGGCTTGGCCGCGTCCCCAGGGCGTGGATCATCCTCATCGGACTCATCATCACCCCCGCGTTGTATTCATGGGTGAACATCGCGGCTTTTCGTGACCCTTATGGCCATACCAACAACATCAAGGTGGCCGTGGTCAACGAGGACAAGGGTGCTAACAATGAGCTCACTGGGGACATTGATGTCGGCAGCGAGGTCATTGAGAAACTGAAAAAGAATGACCAGATAGGCTGGCAATTCCTTGAGCGCGACGAAGCCGAGAAAGCCCTTTTAGAGGGAGACGTGTATGCCTCGGTGACGATTCCGGAGGACTTCAGTGAGAACCTTGTGAGCATGCTCGACGGGAAGTTCACGCAGCCGCAGCTGGTCTACCGCGTCAACGAGAAGAACAACGCCATCGCCGTGAAGATTACGGATACCGGTGCCAATGGTCTGGACAAGCAGATCACGGCGGCCTTCAAGGAGCAGGTGGCCACCGTCGCGGCGGAGAACGTCAAGGACACCGGTACCGACTTCGAGCGAAAAGTCACGCGCGCGATGAACAACACCAGCTCCGCGTTCGGGGAGACCGCGCAGGAGATCGACGGCAACCGTGAGAACCTCGCGCGCATCCAGGGAAAGCTTGATGCCGCTGCTGATTCCACGTTGGGCGCCAAGTCCACGGTGGCTGATGTGAGTGCCGCGCTAGGCGACGCCCAAACAGCCCTCGCCGAGGTCTCCTCCCTAGTCGAGCAGGCTCAAGGAGGCATCGGTGACTTCACCGACCAGACCACAGGTGCCTTCGTCAGTGGCGCAAGTGCGGTGGCAGACGGCACCGCCCAGGCGCAGGAATCCATTGCGGATGTCACTGCGGGCCTGAACCAGGCCGGTGACCGCTTCGATTACGCCACGCAGCGGGCCAACACCGCTATTGATGCGAGCGCGGAGTCGATTGCGCAGCTCAAGGCGTTGCGCGATTCCGCAACGCTCTCACCGCAGGTGGCCAAGGAAATTGATGACGCCATCCAGCGCCTCGATGAGGGCAATGAATCCAACCGCCAATTGGTGGGGAACCTCAATGCGCTGAGCAAGGATACCCAGGCCGCAGCGGACAACGTGCAGGCTAGCGCGGAGGCCATCAACCAGGCGGCGGCAGATACCAAGGCCACGTCGCAGACGCTGCGCGATACCGTGACCACCGCTGTGCCGGAAATCAACCGTGCCATGAGCAATCTGAGCTCCATGGCGAGTGCTTTGAGCTCCACCCTGGAAGCGCAGAAGGGAACCATGCAGGAGGCCAATGGTCTCCTGGACGGCGTGGCCCAGCAGCTGCGCGCCACAAAGGACACCTTGTCCGATTTCGATACCAACCTCCTAGCCCTTCAGGACAGCCTGCGAGCTATGCAGGGCGATGTGGGTTCGCTGCGGGCTGCGATGAACTCCAAAGTTGTTCAAGATGTCACTGGGCTGGACGCGGAAGAAATCGGCAAGTTCTTTGCCGAGCCCATCGAGCTGAAGACCGAAACCGTGTACCCGGTGGATACCTATGGCTCCGCCATGGCGGCGCTGTTCACCAACCTCTCGCTGTGGATCGGTGCCTTCGTCCTCATGGTGATCTTCCGCGTCGAGGTAGATAAGGAAGGATTCCACCGCGTCACGGTGGGCCAGGCCTACTTGGGCCGCTTCCTCCTCATGGCCCTGATGGTCATCATCCAGGCCGTCACGGTGACAGTGGGTGATCTGCTCATCGGCGTGCAGACCGTGAATGCACCGGCCTTCGTCCTGACAGGCGTGCTCGTGGGATTGGCCTACTTGAGCATTATCTATGGGTTGTCGACGTCTCTGGGTCACCTCGGCCGCGGCCTCTGCGTGGTTTTTGCCATCATCCAGATTCCAGGTGCGTCGGGTCTGTACCCGATTGAGCTGCTGCCCAGCTTCTTCCACAGCATCTACCCGCTGCTTCCATTCACGTACGGCATCGATGCCATGCGCGAAACCATCGGTGGGTTCTACGGCAACCACTACTTCAAGAACATGAGCGTGCTTGCCTTCATGTTCATTCTCTTCTTTGTCTTCGGCCTGCTGCTGCGTAAGGCGTTGGCGCACTTCAACGTCATCTTCAACCGCGAGCTGCGGGACACTGAGCTCTTCGACTATGAAAACGTGCAGGTTGTCGGCTCCGGCTACCGCATCGCGGACGTCATCCAGGCGCTGGATAGCCGCAGCGGCCTGAAGAAGGATTTGGACCGCCGCGCTCATAACTGGGGCTACTGGCTCAAGATGGTGGCCATCGCGGGCGTTATCGGCGTGGTCATCCTCATCGTCGTCTCGGGCCTCTTGCCCGACCAGAAGCCGCTGCTACTGGGTATTTGGACGGCGTGGTGCTTCCTCATTATTGTCGCCGCGGTCACCCTGGAATACCTGCGCATCAGCCTGAAGCAGTCCGCGGAGCTCGTGACGTTGGATGAAGATGACATCAAGCATCCGGCTCGCGCCGGCGCGGAGTCCACGGAGGGGGATAACTAATGCGTGGAACACTCGATCTTTTCCTCAACGACATCCGCACGGCATGCCGCAACGTGATGAGTGCGGTGATGCTTGTGGGTCTCGTCGTCATCCCGATGCTGTTTACCTGGTTCAACGTGCTGGCCAGCTGGAATCCCTTCGATAACACTAGCCAGCTCAAGGTGGCGGTGGCCAGTAAGGACACCGGCTATGAGAGCGATCTGTTGCCGGTGCCCATCAACGTCGGCGACCAAGTGCTCAATGAGCTGCGCGCGAACGAGCAGCTGGATTGGGTTGTGACCACCTCCGATGAGGCGATTGAAGGTACCAAGTCCGGTGAGTATTACGCCGCCATCGTGCTCCCGGAAGATTTCAGTACCGACATGATGAACTTCTACACGGATGGTTCCCAGCCCGCGGATTTGTCCTTCTATATGAATGAGAAGAAGAATGCGCTGGCGCCGAAGATTACCGGTCAGGGCGCAGAGGGCGTGTCGGCTCAGGTGGCTGAAGCCTTCACCACGACGGTCGGTGACGTCTCCTTCGATCTGGTCACTTCACTCTCCGACTTCTTAAATAAGGGCGATACCAAGGCTGTATTGGATCGGATGCAGGCGCGCGCGGATGGCGTGCAGACCCAGCTCGATATGGCCGCCCGTACCGCGCGCTCCCTGGCTGGACTCGTGGATACCGCAGTTCCGCTCATGGAAAGCGCCCAACGCATTGCGGACTCAGCGGACCTTGAGCTGCCGGAGGTCCAGTCCTCCTCGCTCAACGTTTCCACGGACGCGCTGCAGCAATCGCTCGATGCCACCAGCGCTAGTTATGACGTGGTGCGCCAACGCATTGATGCGCTTTACGACGACGCCTCCGCCTCCCGCGCCGACCGCGTCGCTGCGCTCAACACCTTGGCCGGCCAGGTAGAAGGCACCATTGCCCAGTACCAGAACCTGCACGGCCACATTGAGGCCCTGCCGCTTCCTGCCGGGGATAAGGAGAAGGCGCTTAGCCGTATCGAAGAGGCCATCGACGCGCAGCGCACTCTCCACGCGCGCCTCACGGCAGCCGCGAACGCTCCCGAACCCACGAAGCCGGATCTTTCCAGCATCGACAATGCGAAGAAGGCGGTGGAGGGAATCTCCACCTCTGGTCTGCGTGAATCCCTGCGCGCGCTGCAGGATTCCCTGGGCCAGGTAAGCGCGGATCTGGATACCGCGAAGACTCCCGTCACCATTGATTCCTCTTCCCTGACGGATGCTCGGGATGCGGTACAGAAGCTCGCCTCTGGCCTGCAGGATAAGGCCAACAAGTTCGGCGACCTGCGGAAGGATATCGACTCCGCTGCGGCATCCGGTGACTTGAAGAAGTTGGCGGACCTCATCGGTTCCGATCCGGACGCTCTGGCGCACGCAATTGCGGCTCCGGTGGACGTCGACAGGCAAGCGGTCTACCCGGTCAAGAGTTTCGGCGCTGGCATGACACCCATGTACACGGCGCTGGCGCTGTGGGTCGGCGCGCTGCTGACTGCGGTGAGCGTGCGCACCGACGTGGTGGACAAGGACACGTACTCGCCGATGCAGCGCTTCTTCGGCCGCTTTGGAATGTTCGTCGCGGTTGGTCTCATGCAGTCGACGATGCTCATCTTGGGCCTCATTTTCTTCGTGGGCATCGAGCCCGCGCACCCGATCCTTATGCTGTTGGCGGGCTGGGTTAGCTCGCTCATCTTCATGCTGATTTGTTATACCTTCGTGGTCTCCTTCGCCAACGCAGGCAAAGCCTTGGCGGTGCTCATGTTGGTGATTCAGGTGTCCTCGTCCGGCGGTGCCTACCCATTGCAGGTGCTCCCGGAGTGGTTCCAAAACATTAGCCCGTGGCTGCCGGCGACCTACACCATTCGCGCCTTCCGCGCGGCCATCGCCGGAACCTACCACGGTGATTACTGGCTGGCGTTGCTGTGCTTGCTGCTCTTTGCCGTACCGATGCTCATTCTGGGCGTAGTCTTCCACAAGCCGTTGGAGAAGTTCACCAACGGCTGGGTGGAGACCTTGGACAAGACCAAGCTGATGTAGCGCTCCGCCGATGCTATTTACATAAAACTGTGGAGATATTCACAAGTTTGTGGGGTCCCGTGAAACGGCACCCAGCGGTAGGCTGAACCGCTGTGAAACGCGGTCATTTCCTGGGCCCAGCTCGGCTCACCGCCGCAGGCTTTATCCTGCTTATTCTTGTGGGAACGGTGCTTCTTATGCTGCCGATTTCCGCCAACGTTCCGCAGTGGACTCCGTTCTTGCCGGCACTCTTTACGGCAACCTCGGCGGTCTCTTTGACGGGTCTCGTCGTGGAGGACACCGGGACCTATTGGACGTCCTTCGGCCAAGCGGTCATCATCGCGCTCATCCAGCTGGGAGGGCTGGGCATCATGAGTTTGGCGTCGCTGTCGGGCATGCTGTTGACCGGCCGTATCAGCTTCAAAGCCCGCCGGACCATGGCTGCGGAGGGCCGCGCCGTGGCCTCCGGCGGCATTCGCCGCGCGCTCTTGCTTACCGTGGTTATGACCCTGATTTGCGAGGCCATCGTCGCTGTGTTCATCGGTGTGCGCCTAGCCACTGAGCACGGTGTAGCACCTGGGCGTGCAGCGTGGGAAGGAGTGTTTCACGCCATTTCGGCCTTCAATAACGCAGGGTTTAGTACCTATTCAGACAGCGTTATCTCCTTCGCTGCTGATGGCTGGATTCTGATTCCTCTCGCCTTCGCCCTGATCATCGGTGGCTTGGGTTATCCCATGCTGGCGGAGTTCGTGCGACGGGCCCGCGCACGGCTAACGCGGTGGCGCGGTGGAACGCCGCGCATTCACCGCATGTCCATGACCGCCCGGATGACGCTGGGCGCCACAGCGTTTTTGTTGCTTAGTGGCACCGTTGTTTTCTTCCTCTCTGAGGGTTCCAGTGTGCTGAACGGGATGCCGTTGGGCCAGAAGCTCATCAACGCCTTCTTCATGAGCGCTTCGCCCCGAACGGCAGGTTTTAACGCCATCGACTATGGGGAAGCGCACCCGTTGACGCTGATGGTTACGGACATCTTGATGTTCATCGGCGGCGGCTCCGCCGGTACGGCGGGTGGCATCAAGGTCACCACAGCCTGCGTGCTGGGCGCGGCGATGATCTCGGAATTCTTGGGCCGCGAGGACACGTCTATCGGGCACCGCCGCTTGCCGCTGTCCACCTTCCGCCAGGCCCTCGCGCTAACGGCCGCCGGAATGATCGTCGTTGCCGTAGGCGTGGCGACGCTGCGCGTCTGGGATCCCGAGTTCACCGCGGACCAGGTCACTTTTGAGGTCATGTCCGCCTTCGCCACGGTGGGGTTGTCCACGGGGATCACCGCAAGTTTGTCCGCACCCTCGCAGCTTATGCTGTGTCTCATCATGTACGTTGGCCGCGTAGGCCCTACCACCTTCGTGGCGGCACTGGCCGCCCGGACTATTAGCCTGCGCTACCGCTACCCCGAAGAAAGGCCGTTCATTGGCTAACATGTTCAGCGCCCTGCGACGTGAAAAGTCTTCCATCAATATCCCGCCGGTCGTCGTCATTGGTATGGGGCGGTTCGGTTCTTCCCTGGCCCGCGAGCTGATGGAGCATGGCGTGGAGGTCCTCGGAATCGATGCCGAGGAGAAACACGTGCGTGAGCACGCCGCGTATCTCACCGAGGCGGTGACCGCGGATACGACCGACGCCGAGGCCCTCCGCCAGCTGGGCGTTGATGAAGTGGAACGCGTGGTCGTGGCCATCGGCTCCGACTTGGAGGATTCCATCCTCACCGCCTCGAACTTGGTGGAGCTGGGCGTGGGCGATATCTGGGCCAAAGCAGATTCGGATGCGCACGCCCGAATTCTTTCCCAGCTTGGGGTGCATCACGTGATCCGACCGGAGCGCGATACGGGCCGCCGCGTGGCGCACCTGTTGGGCGGACGCTTCGAGGACTTTGCGGAGATCGCCACCGACTATGGTGTGACGGCGATGACCCCGCCGGCGTCGATTAGCAAGCGCCCGCTCAACCTGCACCAGGTGTGGGAAGCACACAACGTTCAGCTCATTTCTCGCTGTGAGGGCCCGGGCCAATGGCGTCCGCTTGTCGACGGCACCGAGCTCACCCACCGCGACCTCATCGTCGTTGCCGGTAGCCCTGCGGATCTGGAGGCCTTCTCGCAGTCCTAGTCGGCGCGCTCTGGGCGCCTCGCACTGTGCAGTGAGGAGCGGGGCGCTACAGTAGCGCCTATGACGAAGGCACGTTTCCCGGGCTCGGTGTATGGAACAGGGGAGGAACCCGACCCGCGCTTCAGCATGGCCAATGAGCGCACGTTCCTTGCGTGGATCCGCACGTCGTTGGCCTTTATCGCGGGTGGCGTGGCTCTGGAGACCTTCGAGTTGCCGCTGAACACCACGCTGACTCGCGTCGTCTCCGTCATCATGCTGATCGTGGCCATCGTCCTGCCGGCGGTGGCGTGGTTTCACTGGGGTGCCTCTGAGCGCGCGATGCGCCATGGGCGTCCGCTCCCGGCTAGCCCGGCGTTGGCGCTGATTGTCGGCGTGGTGATCCTTATTGGCCTGATGATTCTGGTGGGCGAGCTGCTAGCGTGAGCGAGCTTTTTGATCCCGGCCTCCAACCCGAGCGCACCCGCCTGGCCTGGCAGCGCACGGGGCTCGCGGGCCTTGTTGCGGGTTTGCTTGTCGTGCGTTCCATTGCGCCATGGGCCGCCCTGATTGTCGGGGTAGTGGTGGCCGTTGTGTTGTGGTTGGCCACCGTTAAGCTCCGCCATGCTGACGAGATCCTTGCCCGGACTTCATCACCTATCCTGCCCGGGGCCCCAGCGCTGGTTGCCGTTACGCTGGGGACGATGCTTCTTGGCGCGGTGGCCTTCGCCGCTATCTGGTAGCGGTGCTCAACGCGAATCTTAAAGGGGTTGCCCACACATTGGTGAGAATTCTTTGCAGCTAATCTGCAAAAAGTTTTGCAAACAGGGGTGAATTTGGTTCTTTAGTGGGGGTAATGAGACGAAAGTGTTTGTTGGTTGTCTGTGGTCTCGATAGCCTGAACGTGTAGGCCCATTCGGTGATCCCGATAACTCTCTCGGCTGAATGGGGGCTGGTTAACCAGGAAAAGGAGGGGGCAGATGACTACCCCGCAAACTCACGTCTCAACCGCGCACACGGAGGGCGAGGACGATCGCGGTGTCGACCGCAAAGACTGGCGCCGCATGGCCATTGGCCTCATTGTCGGTCTCGCATTGGCCATACTCGTGTGGTTCATCTTCCCCAGCAACGCTGTCGACACGGTATTGGAATCCCCCGGCGCCAAGGATGACGCCGAATACACCCAGGGTGCATTGCGTGCTGTAGCCGCCGTGACCATTCTGATGGGCGTGTGGTGGATGACGGAGGCCATTCCGTTGGCCGCTACGGCACTGTTGCCGTTGGTTATCTTCCCGCTAGCTGGTGTGGGTGCCATCAAGGAAGTCGGTGCACCGTATGCCTCCGCCACTATCTTCCTGTTCATGGGGGGCTTCCTTATTGCCCTTGCGCTTCAGCGCTGGAACCTTCACCGCCGCCTTGCACTTTACGTGGTGAAGCTGATTGGTACCTCGCCCAAGCGTCTCATTTTGGGCTTTATGGTGGCTACTGGATTCTTGTCCATGTGGGTCTCTAACACTGCAACCGCCGTGGTTATGCTGCCGATTGGTACGTCAGTGCTGGCGCTGACTGCGGAGACCGTTGGTGGTTGGGATAAGCAGAAGAAGTTCGCCACTGCTCTCATGCTTGGTATCGCGTACTCGGCGTCCATTGGCTCGCTGGGCACGCTCATCGGCACCCCGCCGAATGCCTTCCTCAATGCGTATATGGCGGATACCTGGGGTGTGACCCTGGGCTTTGGTCGCTGGATGGCTGTAGGTGTGCCGCTGGCCGCCATTTTCCTGCTCATCGCGTGGTTCCTGCTCATCACCATCTTTCAGCCGGAGATGAAGGAGATTCCGGGTGGGCGCGAGCTTATTGATGAGGAAATTGAGGCCCTCGGCCCGTGGACCCGCCCCCAAATCATGACGGGTATTATCTTCCTGCTCGCCGCCGCTTCCTGGGTGACCCTGCCGCTCGTGCTTAAGGAATTCGACAACTACGATGACGCCATCGTAGGTATTGCAGCCGGTATTCTGCTTTTCATCTTGCCGGCGGACAACGAGCGCCGTATCCGCCTCCTGGACTGGGAGACGGCGAACGAGATGCCGTGGGACGTGCTCCTCTTGTTTGGTGGTGGCCTATCGCTTTCGGCAATGTTCAATCAGTCTGGCCTGTCCCTATGGATTGGTGAGATGGCTAAGGGGCTTAGCGTCCTGCCGGTCGTGCTCATCGTGGCTGCCGTGGCTGCGCTGGTGCTCTTCCTTACGGAAATCACTTCTAACACCGCAACTGCCGCGACCTTCATTCCGATCATGGGCGGTGTCGCGGTGGGCGTTGGTCTGACCGCTGACGGTGACGTCAACGTCCTCCTCCTCACCATCCCGGTGGCGCTCGCGGCAACGTGTGCATTCATGTTGCCGGTGGCTACCCCGCCGAACGCCATTGCGTACGGCTCTGGCTACGTCAAGATTGGTGAAATGATTAAGGGCGGTCTGGGTCTCAATATCATCGGCATCTTCCTCATTACCCTGACCGTTTACCTGCTGGCGGTGCCTATTTTCGGCCTCGCGGTCTAGCTGACGTAGCCGTCCCTTGATGAAAAACGTTATCATTACGGGATGGCTACACCCGTTACCGTGCTGTCCGGATTTTTAGGCAGCGGAAAGACCACCCTTCTCAACCACCTGTTGGCCAACCGCGAGGGGCGCAAGCTGGCGGTCATCGTTAATGACTTTTCCGAGGTCAATATCGATGCCGCCCTCGTCGCTGGCGAGGTCCATCTTGAAAGCGGCGAAGACCGCTTCGTTGAGCTCTCCAACGGCTGCATTTGCTGTACCTTGCGCGAGGACCTCATCGAGTCCGTCGGCAAGCTGGCCCGTTCCGGCCGTTTCGATCAGATCGTCATCGAATCCACCGGTATTTCCGAGCCCATGCCCGTCGCCGCCACCTTTGAGTGGAAGTTTGAAGACGGCGCCACGCTTGCCGACGTTGCCCCCATCGACACCATGGTCTCCCTCGTGGATGCCTCCACGTTCCTTTCTCAATTACGCCGTGGCCGCAGCTTGGTCTCTGAGAATATCGAGGCCACGCCTGATGACGACCGCACCATCGCCGACCTGCTTGTGGACCAGGTCGAATTCGCCGATCTCATTCTCGTGACGAAGACCGACCTGGTGGAGGCCGCCGAAACCGAACGCGTCATCGCCACCGTGCGCGCCATGAACCCCCGCGCTCGCGTCGTGCCCGTAACCAACGGGGTTATCGACCCTGCGCTGGTCCTTGACGCCCATCTTTATGACACTGCAACCGCCGCGGCCTACCACGGTTATGTCGAAGAGCTGGCTAACCCGCACACTCCGGAAACTGAGGAATACGGCATTTCCTCCGTGGTCTTCCGCTCTGATCGGCCTTTTAATCGTGAGCGCTTGCTGGCTGCGTTGAGGGGCAGCACCGGCCTGGTGCGTTCGAAAGGTTATTGCTGGATTGACACCGACCTGCGCGTGGCTCATGCCTGGCAGCAAGCAGGGCCCAACCTGCAAATTATGCCGGCGTCATTGTGGGCGGCCAACGGGGTTACTCCCGGCACGGAGTTGGTGCTCATTGGAATCGACTTCGATCACGAGTCCACCCTGCAGGCTTTCAGCGACGCCGTGCTTTCCGACGCCGAAGTCGCCGCCCTTGTTTAGCTCGTCATTAAGGTGAACACGGGGTGAATTGCTATGCCCATTCCCTGGGGCGAAAACATGCATTGACATCGGGATTTGTTAGTTCTCTGGAGTGTGGGTATAGTTATTCCTCGTTGCACAGCAGAGCGCACACGCTCCGGCGTCAAGCACTGCAAACCAACGGACTGCGCCCGTAGCTCAACGGATAGAGCATCTGACTACGGATCAGAAGGTTGGGGGTTCGAATCCCTCCGGGCGCACAAAATTGCAGGTCAGACCCACTTTGCGAGGGTCTGACTTTTTTGCTTCTTGCGAATCCCCTGCACAGGGCGATATTCACAACCGACATATGTATCCCGCCCACGTGCATGTTTCGGGGGAGATATTGCACGCTAATGGCGCGGAACTCATGGGGCGCTGCGCGCGAATTGCCAAGCGGATGCTGCCAGGCTACCCGCCTGGGCCCAGTTAAGCCTAGGGCGCTTAACCTTGTAGCTATAAGAAGAGAAGCCTCTAGATTTCGAGGAGGGGAGAGCGGCTCTAGCTTCGGCAGTAATCGCGCATGGGCACTGCAACAGTCATCTGCTGTCTGCGTATCAGGCGGCCATTTTGCCTGAGGGGGATGGACGGCTCTTTCCTTTAGCAGGGGGAGTCTGCTCAAGGGTTTCTCGAGCGGGCACCGGGGAGGTAATTCCTTCACGCTCGTTCAAAAATGAGAAAATATATATGTAGATGAAATGCAAATAATAGTTTAAGGTGGTTTGGCGTAACTTTTCCTAGGAAAGCTGATGCCTGTTAAGAAAGGCAGAATTTTGACTTACGAAAGCTCCCCGTGCATGTCGCCTGTGGATCACTCTGAGTACGCCATTTTTGGGACTGAGGACGTGCCAGAGCCTCGGACATTGGTAGATATTTTTGAAGCTACGGTTGATGCTTATCCCAATGAAATTGCGCTCGAGGCATCTGAGCAGCTTACGTACCGCGAGCTTGCCCAACGGGTAGAGGCGCAGGTGCAGCGTCTCAACAGTATTGGTGTTGGGCCTGGCGATCGCGTGGGCATCAGGGTGCCGTCAGGGACGCTAGATCTATACATTGCTATTCTGTCCACTCTGTGTGCGGGCGCCGCCTACGTGCCCGTGGATTGGGACGATCCTGACTCGCGTGCCGATACTGTGTGGGAAGAAGCGGACGTTACTGCTGTCTACGGGGCTGAGCTCTCGCTGGAATTGCAGAAAGAATCTCAAGAAGGAGTGGAACAAAAGGCGCCGACGTTGGGCGATGATGCCTGGATTATTTTTACGTCTGGTTCCACTGGAAAGCCCAAGGGCGTAGCAATCACACACCGTTCTGCTGCGGCATTAGTAGACGCAGAGTCGCGTATGTACCTCACCGATGAACCGCTCGGCCCCGGAGATCGGGTTATGGCTGGTCTTTCCGTGGCGTTCGATGCTTCCTGTGAAGAAATGTGGTTGGCATGGCGGTATGGAGCTGCATTGGTAGCCGCACCACGCGATATCGTGCGTTCTGCTGATGCTTTGGGAAAGTGGATCACCGATCATGACATCACAGCTATATCTACGGTGCCAACACTGGCTTCCTTCTGGTCTACCAAATCACTTGAGAAAGTTCGTCTTCTCATCTTTGGCGGTGAGGCTCTGCCGCAAGAGCTGATTAATCGACTAGCAACTCCAGGTAGGGAGCTCTGGAATACCTACGGCCCCACCGAAGCTACTGTTATTTGCTCCGGGCACCGGATGGTTCCGATGGACAGTGACACGCCTGTTCGTATTGGGCGCCCCACTCCAGGTTGGCAATTAGCCGTGATTGACCCAGAGACAGAAGAACCAGTCCGTTGGGGAGAAACTGGAGAACTTGTGGTCACCGGTGTAGGCCTCGGGCGTTATCTGGATAAAGAAAAGGATGCAAAAACTTACGCACCGATTCAGGCGCTAGAGTGGCAACGTGCCTATCGCACTGGAGACCTTGTTGTAGCAGAGACAGAAGGACTCATTTTTGCCGGCCGCAATGACGATCAAATCAAGTTCGGCGGCCGTCGTATGGAGCTGGGAGAAATTGATCGTGCGCTTGCTGGCGCTCCCGGTGTTCTAGCCGCTGCAGCAGCTAAGCAAAAGACTCCAGCCGGTTCTGATGTCATTGTTGGCTACATTGTCCCTGATGGGGAGATTTCGATGGCTGACACTAGACGTCATCTTGCGACTGTGCTGCCGGGTGGCATTGCCCCGACATTATGCTTTGTCGATTCCCTGCCAACCAAAACCTCCGGCAAAGTGGATCGTAAGGCCCTTCCATGGCCTTTACCGGATTCCGACGACTTTGGCTCTGAGTTGCCTGCCAATCTGCAGTGGCTAGCTGAAAAGTGGTCGGATCAGCTAGGCAAGATTCCAATGGACGAGGGATCGAATTTCTTCGATCTGGGTGGTTCCTCTGTGGCTATTGCGAAGCTCGCAGTAGAACTGCGCAGTGACTATCCCACCTTAGATATTGGTGCGTTGTACGAAAACCCCACCCTTTCTGGCATGGCGGAATACGTTTCAGGACTCAAGCAATCCTCCGGTGAACGGCGTATGCCAGGCAAGATGCCATGGTGGTCGGGACTTTTCCAAACGGCGGTCGTTTGTCTAATCTACGTGCTAAACGCGGCACGCTATATTGTGGGATCCTTGCTAGTTGTTTGGGCGTTGAAGTTCTTCTTTAATGCTGCTTGGGTGCCGGGAATTTCTTTTTGGCCGCTCGCCGTCGGGTGGTTCTTGCTCTTTTCGGTTCCTGGAAAAATAGCGCAAATTACCATCGTCGCTAGGCTAGCCACCGCTGGGATAAAACCCGGAGTTTATAGCCGAGGAGGCTGGACTCATTTGCGCGTATGGGCAGCAGAGCGGTTCCTCACATTTCTTAAGCTAGAACCAATTTTGGGTACTCCTTTAGCACCCTTGCTGTTCCGCCTATTTGGGTGCACCGTGGGACGGGGTGCACAGTTGGCTACTTTTCCGCCTGTAACGGGTCTTGCCGAGATCGGTGACTACGCCGCCCTTGAACAGGAAGTAGATATAAACGGTTATTGGATTGATGGCGATGAAGTTCATATTGGTAAAATCGCTGTTGGCAACGGTGCGCGCCTAGGATTGCGCACTTTCGTTCACCCGGGCGTTCACGTTGGAGATTATGCAGAAGTCTTGCCTGGATCTGCGGTAAGCATTGATGTCCCGAGTGGACAGCTATATGGTGGGTCGCCGCTATCCCACCACGGTGAGGCTGGATTAACCTGGCCGGGGATTCATCCGGAAAGGGCGGCTGTTGAAGGCACAGTGGCAAAGGTAAGTACCTTTGGGATGCGGATCCTGTACTTCTTGAGCCTAGGATGGATGTCGCTGCTCCCAGTACTGGCTATTCTTCCGGGCTTGCTGGTGATTCTGCCGCAGGTTGTGAAACACGAGCGTTACGAAGAGGTATTTCCACTGTTGGCACTATGGGTGCCAGTATTTACCTTGTTGACAGTATTGTCATGGGTCACGCTTGTGATTTTTTCGGTACGTCTTTGCTCTGTGTTCATTAAGCCGGGGTATTTCCTCCAGCAATCTTCTACTGGCTGGGCTCTTTGGCTCACGCACAGTTTGTTGCAAAAGACTTTGACCTCTACCTACTTTCTCTATGCAGGGTGGATTACTCCAGCATTCATGCGGATGCTTGGGGCCCGTGTGGGTGAAAACACCGAAATTTCCACGGTAGAAACCATCCCGCATCTAACGTCTATAGGGAATCATTGCTTCCTTGCCGATCACTCCCTATGTACATCTGCGCGCTACCGAGGAGGCTGGGTGCATGTTGGGACGACAGTAATCGGTGATGGTTCCTTTGTCGGAAACTCTGGAATTGTCGGTGCTGACCACGATCTCCCGACAGATTCGCTCATTGCTGTTTTATCCTCCACCCCAGAACGTCCAGCGCGTGGCTCCTCTTGGCTAGGTCGATCCGTTCGACAGATTCCACGTTCACAGGTGAGCGCGGATAAGGAACAAACTTTTAATCCCCCGCATTATCTTAAGTTTGCCCGTGCTTTCGTGGAGCTGTTTCGATTCGTCCCAGCGATTATCGCCGCTTACTTAGATCTGTTTATCGTGTGGGTCGGGACCATTGTGTATATGCATTGGGGTATGGATGCTGCCGGAATGCGTGCTGTTGTGCTGCTATCCACGCCGATTGTTCTGGCTGCCGGCGTTATTGCAAGCTTGCTGCCAATCCTTGTAAAGTGGGCTCTTGTAGGAAAATTCCGAGCTGGAAATCACACCTTATTCTCCACGTTCGTATGGCGCGGTGAACTTGTTGACAACTTTACTGAAATGCTTGCAGTTCCTTCACTTGTCCGTATGTCGCTCGGTTCGCCTTTGTTCAATTGGTGGGCGCGCCTCATGGGGACGCGTATTGGCAAGCATGTGTGGTGTGAAACGTGGTGGTTGCCCGAATTTGATCTCATCACCATCGAAGATAGGGCCACCGTAAATCGAGGCACCGTCCTGCAGACCCATCTGTTTCATGACCGTGTGATGGCACTTGAAAAAGTGCACATCAAATGCGGCGCAACGCTAGGTGCTAATAGTTTCATGCTTCCCGGCTCCGCACTTGGTGAGCGTGTCACTGTACATCCAGGTTCTTTGGTGCTGCGCCAAGATGAAGTTCCGCGGGACACGATCTGGCAAGGCAACCCCATTTCTGCCTTGGATGAACCGGTCGAGCAATTGATCTCGAAGCCAAACTGAAACTTTAAGTAGTTCCCCTCAACAGACTAATTCCATTTCGTGCAGAGAAAGGTTCATTGTGACCGGACAAAACACGCCCCCAGAAACCACACAGAATCGCCCCACGCCTGGCCCCACGGATGTCCGTCCCATCTGGGATGGAGAGAAAGAGAAGCTGCCAGCCAGCATTTCCGAATTAAGCGATCCGGGTCCCCCTACATGGAGTACTGACCGCGCTTTCGGCCCACGTTTTAGCCCGAATCGAATCGTCGGGCTTGACGCTGCTCGTGGTGTCGCGATTATCGGAATGATTGCCGTACATATTCTTCCCTCCTCTAATGAATACACAGGAGAACCAACCGCAATTTGGAAGATGTGCGCTGGCAATTCTGCTGCACTTTTCGCAGTGTTGGCAGGAATATCCGTAGCTTTAATGACAGGTGCCAATAACCCGCATGTAGGCATAAAGTGGCGTCGCAGCTGTGTTTCATTAATAACCCGCGCTCTGCTTATTCTGGGAATTGGCCTAGCACTGGACCAGTTTGACGTAGATGTCTATAATATTCTGCCCTACTATGGCTTGATGTTTCTTCTCGCAGTACCTTTAACTCGACTGCGGATATGGCACCTTTTGTCGCTTTCCCTACTGTTTGCTTTTATTGGTCCATTAGTAATTTTCGCTACTAATTCGAGGGTGGTTTATCTAACCACGCTTAATCCGAGTTTCTACGACGTATTTGAAACTCCGCTCGACGTTGTTATCACCTTGCTAATAGGCGGGACATATCCTGCGATTACCTGGATGGCGTACTTGTGCTTAGGCATGGCCGTGTGCCGTATGAACTTAAAATGGCTAACGACTCAGATCCGTCTCACTGTATGCGGTGGACTTATTGCTGCTTCTAGCGCCATATTCACTACTTTTGCACTTGATTACGGCGGCGGTTTTGCGAAACTATATGGGCAAACCGATGGTTACGGTGCACACGATATTCTAGAGATATTTAAATTCGGCCCCGATGGGCACCTTCCCACTGACACCGCATGGTGGCTGGCGATTAGTGGTCCGCATACAGAAACAACTCCCTCGATCATGCTTTCTGCAGGCGTCGCCTTGTTCGTAATTGGGGTCCTGCTTGTGATTTCGCGAACGCTATCGGGATTACTTTTCCCTCTTATTACCGCTGGCTCAATGTCGATGACTTTGTATGTCTCCCACTTGCTGTTGTTCGTTCCTTTCCTGGAGTCCATTCATGAACATGCCGTCATATGGTTTTTCGCCCAAATTGTATCCATGATGCTTCTTTCTTCGGCATGGTATTTCACGGTAGGGAAAGGCCCCCTTGAATCACTGATGGCAATGATTTGTCGCCGAATTGGGAAAATGGTGGTTCCCCCTTCGCCGGAACCCGTTAACGTTCCATTGCAAGATAAATAGGGGGCATTTCTAGCACTGGTACGGTGGCTGTCACATCGTAGATGAGCGTGGCTTAACACGGCGTGATGAAAGGACTATCGCCCTTAGCCGTTGAGACGCATATCACGCAGCGCTGAGTGAAATGCAGAGCTGAAAACGCACACAAATAGGAAGACCGGCCAGAGCCACTGGTCGGTCTTTCGACGTTTTCGACTGCAAGGAGATGAATAGGTGTCAGCGCGCGCCCGAATAGTGGGCCTTGATATTGCACGTTCCTTGGCCATCATCGGGATGATTATTCTGCACATGGCCAACCTGGTGTGGAGCACCAAAGTGGTGCTCTCCGGGCTGCCGGCGGCGGGGTTCGCCATCATTGCAGGTACCACGATGATGATTCTTGCCCGTGACTACTCGCTGCGGGTCTTCCTCAAGCTGGTTACCCGCGGCCTGCTCGTCATGCTCATCGGCGTGGTTCTACTGCCCGTGGGCGGTGAGATTCAGGTGGTGCTCGTGGTCATGGGCGCGGCCATGGCTCTCACCGCCTGGGTGCCGCCGCTGGCCACCGGCTGGAAGGTCCTGCTTTTCGCGCTGGCTACCGCGGGGGCCACGGTGCTATACGCGCCGTACACCCTCCCGCAGGTCTACCCCCTCGTGGCGTTCCTGGCGTACATGGTGGCGGGCATGCTGCTTTACGACGTCTACCTCACCCGCCCCACCCGCACCCAAGCCATCACGACCACGGTGGCCGTCGTCGTTACTGGCATCGGTCTGTGGCAGCGCTTCAACCCGGATATCCCTGGCTGGCTACGTTTTACCGGGCATACGGGTGTGCTTGGTGAAATCCTTCTCTCCGTGGCGGTCACCGCGGTGGTGCTGCACCTGTGCCTGATCATTGGCCGTCAGCTGCCGCGCTTGACCTTCCCCTTTGCGGCATTGGGCTCGATGTCCTTGACCATCTATATCCTGCACATTCTCACCGCACGCTATTGGCAGGCGCATGTTTCGCTGCACAACACCATGGCAGCAGTGGGCTTTGTGCTCGCATTCCTTTTGTTGAGCGCGCTGTGGAAGAAGTTCTTCGGAAAAGGCCCGGCTGAAAGGGCCGTGGCCTGGGTAATCAAGGAGGTAGCCGCGTAATGAAGGCACGAAAAATAACTGCTGTTGTGGCCAGCTCTCTAATCGTGGGGCTAGGCGCTGCGCCGGCCATGGCCTTGGAGTTTGCGCAGCCTGCTCCGCAATCGGAGGAAAGCGCCGCCGTGGCTGCGCTGCGCATGGGCAAGATCGGAAACTTCGGCGATTGCACCGGCACGCTGGTGGCCGAGCAGTGGGTGCTGACCGCCCGCCACTGTCTCGAATCCGTCAATAACGAGGGCTCGCAAGCGCGCTTTGGCCAGGGCAAAGACACCCGCGTGTATGACGTGGACTCCTGGGCGGTTTCACCGACTATCGACGCCGGCCTTATGCACCTGACCGAACCTGTCGAGGGCATCAAGCCCGCCAAGCTCGCGGATGCGGTTCCCACCGCCGGCGACAAAGGCCACTTCTATGGCTGGAGTAGCAGCTCCCGAATGGCCCGCAAGGGTCAGCTGCCGATGGCCGAGATGGAAGTCGGCGAACTACTGTCTGGCGGCACCCCGCCGGCGAGCCCTGACGAGTCGGGCGAGAAAATGACGCCGGTAGCGCCAGGAGGAGAAGCGACTGCGCCGGGTGATTCCGGTGCTATGGCTCCTGGCGGCATGGCCGTTTCCGCCCCGAACGGCCCTGGCGGAATGGTCGCTCCCGCCCCTGGCTCGCCCGACGCTCCCCAGGTGATGAAGGGCGGCGAGATGCCAGACATCACCTCGGGCCCAGGCGGTGCGGAAAGCATCCCAGCTGGTGAGCTTGGGGGAGTGGGGCCGATGATTGCCGCTGCCATCATGGACGTGAAGTCCCTCAATGGTGAAGGCATGCAGGGCGGCGACTCCGGCGGACCATTCTTCGTCAATGGCCACCTGGTGGGCGTGGCCACCGCGGGCACGTCGAATGCAGATCCGGACCTGCCTTCCCCGACTGCTGCTATCACGTCGGTGGTTGAGGTCCGCGACTGGATCGAGGACGTTACCAGTGGCCGCGATACCGACGGCGTTCTTAACGCCGACAACTCCCCGGCGCCGCCGACCACAATGCAGGTCAGTGCCTTTGTCGCGTGGCCAGCGGGCATTGCGGCGGTAGTAGGACTTATCGCGATCGCCATCTTCTCGCGTGTGCTTAACCGCAAGTCTGGCGCTGAGAAGCGCACCAACTAGGCTGTTTCTCCATGAAGGAGAAACTCATTCCCTGCCTGATCGCCGGAGCCATCTTCGGCCTGGTGCTGTGGCTGGCCTCCGGCATGCTGTGGTTGTTGCCGGTGGGCCTGGCAGCGGGCCTCATGGGCTACCCGCTCCTCGGCATCACGCGCGATGAGTCCCAAGCTCGCAAGCGCCGCGACGACACCTTCCGCGACTAAGCGGCCACGCCGGCCCATGCCACCGCTCTACGCCGCCCGACGCCGCCGCGCACGCTCCTCAACGGTCGGCCGCCAGATGGCACCCCACAAACCGTCGCCAAATGGCATCTCACAAAAGGCATCCACTAGAAGGCATCTTTGGGGCTGAAAACGCCATCTGCACGCCCCAGAAGGCGTTTTCAGGCGAGAAAACGCCTTCTGACAGATGCCATCTGCAAGATGCCTTTTGGAAACTGCCCCATGCCCAGCAGCACGCAAAAGGTTCCACTCAGAAGTCATTAGTCAAAAGGTTCCATTGGGGGCAAGTAAACCATCTTTAACCAGTTAGAAGGTTCGTTTGGGGGCAAAGAAACCTTTTGACTGGAACCAGGTGAGGGGAACCCGTTGGGAAACCGCCTGCTGGGGCAGAAGGTCAGGCCTGGAAGCCCACTAGCCGGCTAGAAAATCTCGATGCGCCCGCCCAAAGACTCGGTCTGGCGCAGCTGCGCCACCCAGTTCGGCGCACCCGGGTGCAAGCGCAAGACCGGGCGAGAAGAGATCTTCACCGGGGAGACCGATTCCTTCCGAGCACCGGAGCGGGCTTCGATGCGGGTGCGGGCGCGGAAGCCAGCGTCGGCAAGCGCGGCGATAGAAGGCTGCTCCGAGGCCAGCGATTCGCGGGCATCCTGCAGCAACTCGAGGGCCTCGTCGAGGGCTTGGACCAGTGCGGGTGCATTGGTCTCGCACATCTGTCGAACCAGGTCCGGGCGAGTGCCTGCCACGCGGGTTCCGTCCTTGAAGGAGCCAGCCGCCAGGGACTGTGCCAGGATGCCGCCATTATCGCCGACCACCGCGAGGGTCTCCGCCAGCACGTGAGGCAGGTGCGAAATGCGGGCAACCGCGGCATCGTGGTTAGCCACGCGCACCGGAACCGCCTCCGCGTGGACCATCTGGGTCATGCGGACCACGTCAGCAAAAATGTTCTCCCATGCGGCGGGGATGCGCTCGCCGCGCGCCTCGCACTCGGCGGCATAGTCATAGGTGATAACCCAGGCAGCGCCGTTGAACAACCCGGTGTGGGAGTTCTCCCAGCCGGACTTAGATGTGCCGGCCATGGGGTGGCCGCCCACGTAGCGCGCCTGCATGTTGCGCTCCACGATGAGCTGGCGCACCTCGGTCTTGACCGAGACCACGTCCGTCAAACCGCAGCTCGGGGCGTGTGCCTGGATGGCGTCGAGGACCGAAGCAACCGCATCCATGGGCACCGCGACGACGATAAGCGCGTTGTCTTCCTCGGCCCGGTGCAGGATGGCCGGCAGATCATCGGTGACGTCGTAGCCCTGCTTAATGGCCGTTCGGGCACCAGAGGTGGAGTGGTTGTAGCCGTACACGGAATGGCGTGCAGCAGCTAGGTCACGCAGGAGGGAACCTCCAATGAGACCGAGGCCGATAATGCAGACGGGGCGTTGAACATCTTGAGAACTCACGGTGACAATTGTGGCACAACCCGACTAATCTGACGAGGTATGAGCCACGACGATCTGTCCTTTGCCATCACCGTCGCCAGTGCCGAAGGCGGCTGGGTGATTCGCCCTTTCAAGGATGACTACACCGACGTCAACACCTCCATCAAGGCGGTGCGCAACCTCCGTTCGGAGGGCGCGGCATTCGCGCTGCTGTGCGTGGAGGATGACTATTTCGTCGTCGTGCGCCCGGTTCCGGGGGATGTACGCATGCTGCTTTCCGACGCCACCTATGCCGCCGAAGACGACTTCGCCGCGGATTTCCTCGACCTGCGTGATATCGATATCCCGGATTTGGACGAGGACGAGTGGGAGGACGCCGACCCCTACGGCGACGGCGACTTTGATATCTTCGCTGACCTCGGACTCGATGAGGACCAGCTGGGCTACATCATCGATAACGATGAGGACTGGCCTTCCGACATGCTCCTGCGCATCGCCGGCGAGCTGGGCTTTGGCGATGAGCTGGAGGATTTCATCGACGGCCTCGACTCGGATGATTCTTAAACCTGCGGAGGGGCTGGTGCGCGCGGAGGCCCGCATACGCCGCGCCCTGGAGGTTGCTCGCGCAACGCCGGCGGGGGATATCCCTGTGGGTGCCGTGCTTTACGACGCCTCCGGCAACGAATTCGCCACCGGTGTTAACCGCCGCGAGCAGCTGAATGACCCAACAGCGCACGCAGAGGTGGAAGCCATCCGCCAGGCGGTGCGTGTGCATGGCGATGGTTGGCGGCTGGAAGGCTGCGAGCTGGTTGTCACCTTGGAGCCTTGCGCGATGTGCGCTGGCGCGATTCAGGCGTCCCGGGTGTCCTCAGTGGTCTTTGGTGCTTTTGAGCCGAAGACGGGGGCGTGCGGTTCGCTTGTCGACGTCCTCCGCGCCCCCGGCGCTCTCCACGTTCCCGAGGTGCGCGGCGGTGTGCTGGAGGAGGAATGCGCGGAGCTGCTCACGGGCTTCTTCGGGGGTCTTCGAGGCAGCGGCGCTTAACCGGCCCTTCCGGTTTTAGAGTGCGTTGATTTTGTCCTGTAGTTGTCCGGAGTGGATGAGGCATCGCAAGATGTAGTGGTTGAGGTTTTTGAATCCCAGGGCGATGCCGCGTAGGTGTTCGAGTCTGCCGTTGATTGCCTCAACGGGACCGTTGGATGCGCCGATATCAAAGTAGGCGAGCACATCTTTGCGTCGACGCCACAGGGTGCGTCCCAGTTGGGCGAGCTCTTCTAAGCCTTTTGGTAGTCCTTTACGCAGGGTGTGGATGATGCGTTCCATGAGCTTTCTGCCTTCCGATTTCTTCGGATGCGCGTACGCTGCGATCACGTCTTGGTAGAGCAGCCACGTTACTTCTAGGGCCACGTAGTCGTCATCGGTGGCCCACAGCATTTCTAAGCGTTGCTTTTGCCGCTCGGTGAGATAGTTCGTCCTGGTCAACAGGGTGCGCCGGTGCTTGTACAGCGGGTCATCTTTGCGTCCGCGGCGCCCGGTTGTCTCACGTTGGAGTCTTTGTCGGCAACTGGTGAGCTTGTCGGCTGCCAGATGCACCACATGGAAAGGGTCCATGACTTTATTCGCCTGTGGTAGTTGCTCTTCAACTGCGGTGGCATAACCGGTGAACCCATCCATGGTCACCACCTGTATCTGCTCCCGGAAGCTGGGGTCGCGCTCTTTAAGCCACCCGCTGAGCACGTGGGCGGATCTGCCCGGTCGCATGTCTAACAAACGAGCAGGCCCACGCCCGTCCACCAGCGGGGTGAGGTCAACAAGTATGGTCACCAGGTTTGATGCCTGACCTGGTTTTCTGGTGTGTTTCCATACATGTTCATCGACTCCGAGGACGCGAACCCCGTCTAGGTGGCAGGGGTCGCCGTAGACAAGCTGGCGACAGGCATCCAGTGCGACCTGGTTGACCAGGTCCCAGCCCACACCGAGTGCTTTGGCGGTAGCTGACACACTCATCCGGTCAATAGCAAGGCGCTGCAAGATCCAGCGGGTGACCCGATAAGTGAGTTTGGCGCCGTCATCCGCGCAGGTTAAAGATTCTTGGAAGATCTTTCTCTTACATGAGACGGCTGTGCATAAGAATCTGGGGACTGTTACGTGCAGCCTAGTGGGGAATCCAACGACAGGAAGATCAACGAGTCGACGGGTGGTGTGGTCGCGCAGCTTTCCTGGCTGTCCGCAGTCCGGGCACACGCCGATAACGGCTACTGGCGTGGCCTCAATGATGGTCAACGCTCCGGTATCAGCGGCACCGGTGATGGCAAGTCCGATTTCCGCGGTACGGCAGATAGTGTCGGCGACGAGGTTTCCAGTAGGCTTCACAGTACGGGTCCCTGGTGGGTTTAGATGGTTGTGTAGGAACTTTCATCTTCACACCAGGGACCCCTACATGTTGTGGTGACCCGCTGAACCCGTCGTTTTCTACCTCACCCCGCTACGCACCCCGAAACCGGAAGAGCCGCTTAACCCTTGAATTGGTTAGTGGCCCCGGAGCCGTCTTCCGATTCGCGTGTAGGCTGGGTGGTCCACGTGAGAGAAGTAGAGAGTAAGGAGAAAATCATGGGTGATTTTGAGAACAAGAAGGACGAGTTCGTCGGCAAGGCTAAGGAAGCTGCTGGCAACGTAAGCGACAACGAGAAGCTGGAGAACGAGGGCAAGGCCGACCAGGTCACCTCCGAGGCTAAGCAGAAGGCTTCCGATGCCGTTGAGGGCGTCAAGGATAAGGCCAACGAGGTCATCGGTGGTCTCAAGGACTAATCCCTTGCCTTAAATAGCTGAATCGCTGTCTCCGCCGCCTGGCGTGGGCAGCGATTTTGTCGCTCGGGGTTACTCGACGTAATCTGGAACGCGGTGGCGTGTCCGAGCGGCCGAAGGTGATCGCCTCGAAAGCGATTGTTGGGTAACCCCCAACCGCGGGTTCAAATCCCGCCGCCACCGCCACATCCGGCACTCCAGTTCTTAGCTCTGGAGTGCCGGACTTTTTATGTTTTAGAAGCCGGTCCGCCCTCTATCAACATCTCTTTGGAAATCCAGCGCGGCTTGGCGTGCCTCGGGGTCGTGGTCTTCCGTGCGTTTGTGAATTCGTCGGCTCATCATGCCTGCTGGGATAGCAATGAGAAGGATGGCCGCGATGGCGACGATGACGAAAGTAGACATGGGGGTCTCCTAGGGTATTTCAGTACTTCTGCATTGTAACGCAGGCCACGCTCTGGAGGGTTGGTTGAACTCTTACGAGACCGTTAGGGCTTCACAGCCCGACTGGTTAAACTGGTGCACATTCGTGTCCACCGCCAAAGCTTCCGCGAGCAATAATCGCGCATGTGAAGGGGAATTTCCGTGGCAAAGCTGCTTTACCACCTAGGCCGCTGGTCTTACATCAATCGATGGAAGGTCATCATCGCCTGGATCTTCATCGTGGCGGCCGCGGGCGGAGCGACCTTGAGCTTGATGAAGCCGATGACCACGGAGTACTCCATCAGCGGCACGCCAGCAATTGACGCCACCCGCCGCGCGGTGGAGCTGTTCCCGGAGAACGGTAACCCGGCCAATGCGCCGTCGGTCAATCTCGTCTTCAAGGCCCCGGAAGGGCAGAAGCTCAGCGATCCGCAGAACAAAGAAGCTGTCGAGGATGTGGTGCACCACATTGCTGAAGGCCTTGATATCCCAGAGGGTAGCCAGCAGCGTTGGGGCAACCCGCTCGAGGTATCGCCGGCGTTGCAGCAGCAGGTCATCGAGCAGTTCACCTCCATGGGCTTGCCGGAGGAGACCGCGCGGGCGGATGCCGATAACCTGGCCATGGTCAATGCCGATGAGACCATCGCCTACACCACCTTCGACTTCGATGCGGAAAGCCCCTATTCGGTAGACCCAGCGGATAAAGACGTGGTCCATGAAGCCATGGATATCGGCCGCGCGGCGGGTCTGGAAGTAGAGGCCGGCGGCGCGGGCTTCGGTGATGAAATCCAGGTCAACTCGATTTCTGAGGTCATCGGCCTGGCCGTGGCGTTTATCGTCCTCATTATTACCTTCGGTTCCTTGGCCTCCGCGGGCATGCCGCTTATCTCCGCGGTCGTGGGCGTGGGCCTGGGAGCGATGGGTGTCATGATTGCGACCCACTGGATGGAGCTCAACAACCTCACTCCGGTGCTGGCCGTCATGATCGGTCTGGCCGTGGGCATCGACTATGCGCTGTTCATCATGTCGCGCTACCGGCAGGAGCGCTCCCGCATGGACGGGCCGGATGCCGCCGGCATGGCTGTTGGCACGGCGGGGTCCTCGGTGGTCTTTGCCGGCGCGACGGTCTTCATCGCGCTCTTTGCGCTACTCGTGGCGCGCATTAGCTTCCTCACTGCCATGGGCTTGGCCGCTGCAGGAACGGTTTTCATGGCTGTGCTTGTGGCGCTGACCTTGGTGCCCGCGATGTTGGGCTTGCTCGGTGATAAGGCCTTCGCCGGACGCATCCCCGGCGTTGCCGGCAACCCCACGAAGCGCCGCCCGCGCCGCGCGAAGCCAACGATGGGTAACCGTTGGGTGCGCACGGTGCAGCGCGCCCCGGGCATCGTCATGGCCTTGGTGGTGCTTGGCCTCGGAGCGTTGACCGCACCGGTTCTGCACATGGAGCTGGCCCTGCCAGCGGATACCACCTCCAACCCGGATACCACCCAGCGCAAGGCAGCGGACCTCCTGTCCGAGGGCTTCGGCCCTGGCATCAACGGCCCCTTCCTGGTGATCGTGGATGGCGCCAATGCCAACCCGGAATCCGCGGCACTGCAGCCCTATATCCAGGGCCAAGAAGGCGAGGAAGATGAGCAGAAGAAGGCCGCACTTTCCTCCTTCATCTATTCTGTGCAGCGCCTCAACCAGGTGGGCGGGGTCAAGCACGCCCAGCTGGTGGGCGTGAGCCAGGATATGAAGGCAGCACAAATCATGGTCAGCCCCACCACAGCACCAACGGATGAGGCCACGATTGGCACCGCCTCCGCCCTGCGCACCGCCGGTGCGGAGCTGGAGGATGCCACCGGTGCCGAGATCGGCATGACCGGCCTGACCGCAGTGCAGCTCGACATCACCGAGCGCCTCGAGGAAGCCATGGGGCCGTACCTTGCCATCGTGGTAGGCCTGGCCATCTTCCTGCTGCTGGCGGTATTCCGCTCCATCTTGGTCCCGCTGGTGGCCGGCTTGGGCTTCCTGCTCTCCGTCGGCGGTGCCTTCGGTCTGACCGTTTTGGTGTGGCAGGACGGCCTCACCGGCTTGGTGCCAGCACCCGGCCCGCTGATTTCCTTCATGCCCATCTTCCTCATCGGCGTGACCTTCGGCCTGGCCATGGACTACCAGGTCTTCCTGGTCACCCGCATGCGTGAGCACTTCTCCCGTTTCCCGCAGGGCAGCGGCGGGAAGTACAGTCGGTACAACGCCAATGATGAGGCCACCATCGCTGGCTTTACCGCCGGTGCCCGCGTGGTCACCGCCGCGGCCATCATCATGATTTCCGTTTTCGTGGCCTTTATCAGCCAGCCGCTGCCCTTCATCCAGATCTTCGGCTTCGCGCTGGCGGCGGGCGTGCTTTTCGACGCCTTCTTAGTCCGCATGTCGCTTGTCCCCGCCACCATGTTCCTCATGGGGCACACCACGTGGTGGATGCCGAAGTGGCTGGACAAGCTGATCCCGCAGCTGGACATCGAGGGCACTGCACTCGAGGAAGAATGGGAGCGCAAACACGCGGCAGCATCCCGTGAAGCAGAGGATAAAGCAGCGCAGCCCGTAGAATAGTTCCCTATGACTCACCCTAAGCCGCAGCTTGAGACCGACCTTTCCTTCGACGTGAAGAAGGAGCTGGACCTAAGCGGTCCAGCACAACCGGGAAAGCACGGCCGCACCGGCGTTATCCATACCCCGCACGGTGACATCCAGACTCCGGCCTTCATCCCGGTGGCCACCAAGGCCACGGTGAAGACGCTGACCCCGGAGCAGATTCGCCTGACCGGCGCGCAGGCCATCCTGTCCAATGCCTACCACCTTTACCTGCAGCCGGGCCACGGCATCGTGGACGAGGCCGGCGGCGTGGCTGCCTTCGAGAACTGGCATGGGCCGACGTACACCGACTCGGGCGGATTCCAGGTCATGTCCCTCGGCGTGGGCTTCAAGAAGGTTTTGGCCATGGACGTGGCGGACCTGACGGACTCCGATATCCGCGCGGCCAAGAAGGAACGTATGGCGCAGGTGGATGAGGATGGAGTGGATTTTAAGTCCATCATCGACGGCTCCTCCCACCGCTTCACCCCAGAGGTCTCCATGCAGATCCAGCATGGCTTGGGCGCGGACATCATGTTCGCCTTCGATGAGCTCACCACGCTCGTAGATACCCGCACCTACCAGGAGGAATCCGTGGAGCGCACGCGGCGCTGGGCGCAGCGCTGCCTGGATGAGCACGACCGCTTGACGCTTGCCCGCGGCCCGCAGAAGCCGCGCCAGTCCCTGTGGGGCGTGGTGCAGGGCGCGCAATACGAGGACCTGCGCCGTCAGGCCGCTCGCGGGCTGGTGGAGCTTTCCGATCGCGCCGAGGCGAATGGCCGGCGCGGCTTCGGTGGCTTCGGCATCGGTGGCGCATTGGAGAAGGAGAATCTCGGCACGATTGTGGGCTGGGTGTGCGATGAGCTGCCCGTCGATAAGCCCCGGCACCTGCTGGGTATCTCTGAACCGGATGACATCTTTACCGCCGTTGAGGCTGGTGCCGATACTTTCGACTGTGTGGCGCCGACCCGTCTGGCGCGCCGCGGTGGCGTCTACACCCTGGACGGACGTCTCAACCTCACCAATGCACGTTTCAAACGGGACTTTGCTGGCGTGGATGAGGAATTCGGCGGTTATGTCTCGGAGAACTATTCCCGTGCCTACATCCATCACCTGCTCAAAGCCAAGGAATTCCTGGCGGGAACGCTATGCACCATCCACAACCTAGAGTTCATGATCCGCCTGGTGGATAACATCCGGGAGTCCATCGACGGCGGTTATTACGAGGCTTATCGCGATGAGTTTATGGGGCGCTATTACGCCAAGTGACCGGTGACGATGACGTTGTACTCCAAGTCTGTTGCGCCATCTACCGCACAGGCGATGAGTACGATGCGCCCGGGAACCTCGGTATTCATCAGGTCCGCGTCGCTTCCTAGCTGTTCCTTGCCCACCAGGAAAGCGTTATCGACAATCCACTCGCGCCCAGCACCGCCCTCGGAGGTCATGCGGATGTGGGAGCCGTTGAGGATGGGCGTCGCAAAGCGCTGCACCTGCGCCCCGTCGAGGCCCTCCACAGTGGTGGGGTTGCTCAGGTCCACGTCGGCGGTGACCACCTCGGAGAAGGGGTTGAATACCAGTTTCTGCTGGCCCCACGCATGGCCCAAGACGTAGGTGGTGCCCCGTTCCGCCGTGGCGGGTGACTCATCCCAGTCTTGCACCCAGCGCACCATGGTCTCCTGCGGTCCGGCCGGGTTGAGGGGCAGGACGAAGGGCATTGAATCGTAGGTCGCGCCCGTGATGGTGGCCGGGCCACCCATCTCAAACGTACCGGTCAGGGCTGGCGCCGGGCCTTGGTTGAGCGGCGGCGGGGTAGGGGTGGTGCTGGGCGCTGCGCTTGGCGAAGCCCCACTGCTCACCGTCGTAGTTTCCGGTGCCGCGTGGCTCGTCGTTTCAGGCGACGTGGTGGCTTCCTCTGTACCCGAGCACACCACAAGGTTGAAGGCTGTGGTCAGGCCGAGGATAGGGAGGAGGGAAGTTCGTAGACGCTTATGCATCGTAGATGTCCTTCCGGTGGCCGATAGCAAATACCTCAACCGTAACTACCTGATCGTGGATGTACGCCAGAATGCGGTAAGAACCGACCCGATAGCGCCATTCACCTGAACGGTTTGAAGTCAATCCTTTTCCGAGAGCTCGAGGGTCTTCGCAGCCCTCGAGGTTCTTTTGGATCCACGTCACGATGATTCGCGCATCGAATCGGTCAAACTTCTTCAGCTGCTTGCGGGCTTTCGAAGTGAATTCGACGTGATATGAAGTGATTCCCTCCGACATCTTTAGAGATCCTCTAGGACCTCATCAAGGCTAAACCGCTCGCCAGAATCCTCTGCCATTGCTGCGCGCAGTTCCTGAAGGTCGTAGTAGTCCTCGACCCGTTCTAAAAGCGCTGCTCGGGCAAAATCAGATATCGTCCGGCCCTCAAAGGTAGCTAGATTCCGAACGAGTTCAGCGTCGCTATCATCCATGCGAATTGTCAAAGTAGCCATATCTCCTCCTTAACCATTGTGAATACATTGTATTCTATGGGGAGGGTGAAGGGAAGAGTGAAAAATCCCCCTCAGCACAGTGCGTGCCAAGGGGGCGAAAGTCTGGGATGCGGCGCTGCTACTTAGACGGCGTTGTCTTAGGGGTGTTGGCCTCGTCGATAGGCACGTAGTCCTCGCGGCGCTTGACCCAGGAGATAACCAGGGTGGTCAGCGGAAGCATGATGACCTCGCACGCGGTCTTCCAGAGGAAGCCCACGATGACGTAGTTCAGGAAGCCACTGAAGGAATCGATACCGATGACGGGCGCTGCGATGGCGCAGAACAGCAGGGTATCGCCGAATTCGCCGACGACAGTGGAAGTAACAAGGCGGGCAATGAGGCCCTTTTCACCGCTGCGGGCCTTCATCTTGACCAAGGTGAAGGAGTTGAGCAGCTGGCCTACGACGTAGCCGACGAGGGAAGCTAGCAGGATCTGCGGAACCAGGCCCAGCGTGGCGGCGAAGGCTTCCTGGCCTTCGTAGAAATCAGCCGCGGGCAGCCAGATTGCAATATAGAAGGAAATTGCGGCTAGAAGCGCCATAGCAAAACCGATATAAACGGCGCGGCGGGTGGACTTGAAGCCATAGCACTCGGAGAGAACATCGCCCACGATGTAGGCGATGGGGAAGAGGAAGAAGGCGCCGTCGGTGATGAGCGGGCCGAGCTGGACGCCCTTGGTGGCGTTGATGTTCGAGATGAGGAAGGTAACGACGAACACCGAGACCAGCCACGGGTACAAAGTGGAATGTACCGGGATGAATCGGATGCTCTCGCCACCGTTTGTGGTGGTTGCGGTTGCCGATTGAGTTGTCATGGAACAGCATTTTTCCACGAAACTGGAGGAACTAGAAATGGGGAGTTTGATTCTCCTTCAATGGGGAGCGCTCCCTCACCCGGCTGCTTCCTGAGAAAAGGCAGCGGAACTGGCAGTTTCGGGGGTGCACTTGCGGCACTGTGCCCATAAAGATCTACGAAGTGGGCAGAAAAAACGCCTTTAGTATGGCATTCTTTTGCTTGCAACGTTTTCGTATTCCCTGAACGTTTCCTGTCTATTGTGTGCACGGTGCGCGCTCGAAGTGATTCGGGCGCGTTCGAATTTCGAAGGCCGTGAAAGACACGTCGTGTCAGGGGGTGCGGCTACCTTGGTTTCTAGTCCTTAGAGCTGTCCGGCGGATCTTCTACCTTCTGCGTCGCTAGATGGGGGAGGCACCAGGTTCGCCGGTGGCCCAACTTCGTTTAAGGGAAGGTCATCGATATGACGTTTGGTTCCCCAGGATCGTCGCCGCAGTTTGGCGGGCGCCCGCCGCAAGGAGCTAATCAGCCAGGTGCAGGTTCCGGGTTCGGCGCGCCCGGTGGGTCTGGGGGCCCTGGTGGCTTTGGTGCCCCGAATCCGGCGCAGAACCCAGCGCAGAAGCCTTCCCCCGGTGCTGATTTTGGCCAGGGCTCTGGTTTCGGTTCGGCCCCGGGAAGCGCCGCGGGGACTAACCCAGGTTCGAGTGCAGGCGGCTCCTTTGGCGCGCCGGGCTCGTCTGATGGTTTCGGTGAATCCTCGCCGGCGCCGGATTATCGCCGCCAGGTGACAGCACCGACCAGCCCAACGAAGGGGCCGTGGCCGCTGCTCATCGCCGCTGGCGTTTCTGCGGTTATCGCGCTGATCCTGTTGGTGATCGCACCGCTCATCGCTTCGCCGACACAGACTTTGTTCTTTGTCCTGGCTATCGGTGGATGGCTGCTGGCCGGAATCGTGTCCTTTATTCTCTTGGGCTTGTACACGCTGAAGAACACGCAGCGCCAAGCCGAGACCTTTTATGTTGAGGACACCACGCAAACCTTGCTCTACCGCATCATCATGGGTGGAAGCTTTGTTCTTGTCATTGTTGCTGCGGTGGAAATCGCCTTCTACGTAGGAAAGGCGGTTGGCGCCTAATGAAGAAGTTCACTCGAGTTCTTGCCCTATCCGCGGCGATGACAATCGCTGGCTTCGGTGGCAGCCTGGGAGCGGTAGCGCAGGACGCTCCGCCGCCACCTCCAGAAGCTCCTGAAGCCCCAGAAGCTCAGCCGGAGGAACGCCCTGAGGGAATCGGTTCCGAATCCTCGCTCTCTGAGGTATCGCAAAAGAACTTGTCCGATTTCGGCTCCTGTATTGCCAGCGAGAAATCTGCAGACCTGCTTTTCGTTCTTGACCAATCAGCGTCTTTGGTGGGGTATGAGGGCTCGCAGCCGACGGATGCCGATGCTTTCCGCGTCGATGCCACGGCGGACATCGTAAAGCAGCTGGCCAACCTCGGTGAAGACAATGGCGCAGACATCAACGTGAAACTCGCTGGCTTCGGCTCTGACTACTACAGCGATCCGGCCGAGTACGGCGGATGGACCAACGTCTCCGGTAACGGCGATGCCCTGCAGGGTGAACTGGATAAATTCCGCAAGGAGGACCGCGTTGCGGATCTAGAGACCAACTATGGCGCGGCCTACAAAGGCGCGTTGAAGGAACTCGCTTCTCACCAAGGCAGTAGCTGCCGCGGCATCGTGTTCTTTACCGACGGTAAGTACTACACCGACGCCGAGGCCAACGATCTTCAGGGCGCGCAGGATAAGTTGTGTGAGGTCAATTCCTCTGTCACCGCGTTCCGTAACTCCAATATCCGTCTCTTTAACGTGGGCCTCGTGCCAGCTGCGGAAGCCCAGGATCAGGTCCGCCAGCTCACCCGCATGGCGGAGGGCGAAGACTGCGGCCAGGGTGCCCCGAACGGTGCATTCTTTGACGCGGGTGAGGACCCAGCAGCGCTGTTCGCAGCCTTCCGTAACCTCATCCCCACCTCAGGTGGTGTGACCAAGGACGGCAACTTCAAAGACCAGTTTGATTTCGTCCTCGATAACTCCGTGTCCCCTGTGCGCTTGTCGGCGGTGCCGAAGAATTCGGTGGATGAAGGCGAGCTCATCCCAACGTTGACTGGTCCCGATGGCGAAACCGTGGAGCTCAAGCCGGATACCGCCAGCGTCGCCGGCGCGAAGGTTTCCGTAACGGAGAACAACAAGCTGCCGGGCATGGTTGATATCGCCATGGAAAAGGACGGCGATGCCTGGGCAGGCGCGTGGACTTTTGGGTACAAGGTGGCTGAGGGCACGGAAGGCGAGTACCTCGCATCCGTCGTCATGGTGCCGGGCCTCAACCTAGACCTCAAGACCGAAGATGGGGCCAAGGTAGAAGGCGGCATCAACTCTGACCAGATCCTGAAGGGACAGTTGGTCGATGGCAAGGGCGAGCCGCGTGCACTAGAGGGTGAGGGAACCCTGTATGCGGAGTTCGTACCAGAGGACGGCTCCCCGGTCACCCTCGTGGAGAATGCGCCGATCACTGATGGGCAGCAGGTAGATATTCCGCTGGAGAAGGTGGAAAATGCAGCATCTGGTCAGCTCGTCACCCGCGTGGAGATCACCACTAAGGACACCGGTGAGCGTCCGGGCTCGAAGCTGGATCCCATCAATGCAGAAACGCCGTTGACCGTTACCCCGGTCAATATGCCAACGGTGGGCTCAGCACAGACGATCACCATGACGGAGAAAGAGATTACTGTCGACGTCCCCGTGACCGGCCCCGGCAAGGTGTGGGTAGCGGACCAGACCATTGATTCTGAGGGCGGAATGCTTCCCGCAGGAGTTCCTTCCGTTGCAGTAAGCTCTCAGCACAACTCGGAAGATTCCGCGCTCGAGCTTGCCAAGGATGAGAAGGCGACCATCCCGGTAACCCTCAGCGTGGAAGAGATGGCGGATGGCCCGCTGCGTATGGAGCCGGTCATTAACCTGCAATCTGCTGAGGATAACCAGCAAATGGAGCTGCCGCTGACGCTGCAGGGTTCCATGACTGCACCATTGAGCAAGTCTGCTTTCGGCCTCTCCTTTGTCCTGGCGGTACTGCTAGCACTGCTGATTCCGCTGGCCATTCTGTACTTCATGAAGTGGTTTAGCGGCCGCATTCCGGAAAAGCCCCGCATGTTTGCGAAGACCATCCCGGTACGCCGTGATGGTGCGAACCTCGTGCGTACCGATACTGGCCGCCCGTTTGCGGTGTCTAAGGATGAGTTCCAGGGTGCCGTTCCGGTGGAAACCTCTGCGCGTTCTGCGCGCTTGGGCAGCAACGATGCCAAGGTAAAGATGGGGTTGAGCCCCTTCACTGCGGCCCACGTGGAGGTCCAGCGCGATGGCACTATTTCCGGCAAGGGTAAGAAGTCCGGTTACCGGGCAGTGTTGCCACTTGCGGTGCAGAACACGTGGTTCTTCATTGGCAACAAGAAGGACCGCGATTCCGGCGAGATTGTCATGACCATCGATACGCTGGCCCAGGCCAGCGCGTATGACGAGATGTCGAAGGACATCAGCCGCCAGGCTCTGCAGCTCTTTGACCAGGTCGAATTCCCTGCCGAGAAGCCCGACAAGGCACAGACACCGCCGCAGTCCGGCCATCCGGGGCAGCCGGTCCAACAGAACCAGCCTGGCTTCCAGCCGCCGAGCGGTCCGCCGCCGCAACTCGCCCCGCAGCAGGGTGCTCAGCAACCTGGGGCTCCCCGCCCTGGTGGGCAGCAACAGGCACCGCAACCCGGTGGTTTCGGCCCGTCCCAGCCTTCGGGCCCATCACCGCAGAGCCAGCCAGGTCGCGCTGCTGAGCCGGGGCGCCCCGGCTTCGGTGGAGCACCAAACTTTGGTGGTGGATCCGGTTTCGGCGGCGGCCCGAGCTTTGGCCAACCTGGCCAGCAGCGCCCAGACAATCCTGGTAACCCTGGTAATAACGGCGGCTGGCCCCCAGCCCCGGGATTCGGCTCCCAGGGCTAAGCCGGTTGAATAGCACACAACAGCCATAAACAGCACAGAAGCGAACCTCCCCTTCGAAAGGTAGTTAAAGATGAAGAAGTTCCTCGTCGTCGGTTGCGGTGGCTCCGGCGCCAAGACGCTGGCGTTCATGATGGACCAGCTCAAAGCCGAGCTGCGAAGCATCGACCCGGACATGACCGAGTTGCCCAAGGCCTGGCAGTTCGTCAACATCGACGTGCCGCTCGAAGAGGAGGCGGGCCCGCAGAAGCTGCCGAATGTTACCCAAAACGGCGGCCACTACGTGGGCATTGGTGCCCGCCAGAACTACAACACTTTCGATGAGGGCGTGTCCAGCATCCTGGGCCGTGCCGGCAAGCTCGGTGAGATTGCAACGTGGGCTACCCGCAACCCCTCCACCAACGACGTGAAGCTGGCTGATGGTGCCGGCCAGTACCGTGCGATTGGTCGCATGCTGACGCTGCCGAATCTCAAGAAGATCCGCCAGTCGCTCAAGGAAGCGGTGGATGAGATGTTCACGCAGGAGGCAATCCAGGAGCTCAACCGCCTTAACTACAAGCAGACCAAGCTGGACACTGATACCGGTGATTCCCAGCCGGTTGTCCTCGTTGTCTCGTCCATGGCGGGTGGCGCGGGCGCCTCGATGTTCCTAGATGTGTGCCGTGTGCTCACCACTATTCCGAACGTGAACCCGCAGGGCACCCTCATCTTCATGTACACCCCGGAAATCTTCGCCGATAACAAGGCGGATGACATGGCCGGCGCGTGGCCGAACTCGCTGGCTATGTTCGGTGAGGTCGTCGCCGCGCAGATGGGCAACGCCTATGAGCATGACCGCGCTATCTTCGAGGCCTTCGACATGGGCACCCCGCCGGAGGGGCAGACCTTCGGCCGCATTTTCCCCATTGGCTCCAAGATGGGCACCACCAGCGCTCGCTTCGGCGATGGTTCCGCTATGTCCATCTACCGCGGCCTGGGCCGCGCGCTCGCAGGGCTGATGGCCTCCACCAAGGCCAGCGATAACCTCGTGTCCTACGCGCTGACTAACACCCCGGCCGGTGACGGCGGCCGCCGCTTCTTCGGCTGGGATCGCCCAGACGGCACGCCGTGGGGCCGCCTGCCCTGGGGTTCGCTGGGTTATGCCCAGGTTTCGATGGGCCGCGACCGCTTTGCCGAATACTCGTCCCAGCGTCTTGCCCGCAGTGCCTTCGAGCGCCTCTTCAACGGGCACCTCGACCCACAGAACCCCGATGCCGGTGAGATGCAGATTGCCAAGAAGCTGGAGGAGCGTCTGCCCAATGCCTTTAGCTCTATGACGCTTGATCCTTCTTGGGCGCAGGGCGGACAAATCGATAGCGGCAGCGTCTGGAACTGGCTCAACAGCGTGTTCGGCGGTCAGGCCCAGCAGGCTGCGGACAGCGCTGCGAAGCACCTGCAGAACTTTATTCCGGTGGGCCAGGGCCGCAACGTCAACGAATGGCGTGAAGAGTTTGAGGGCAACATGGCAGATCCTCGCAATGAGCAGGCCATCGCATCGGTTCTGAACAATGCCGCCTATGACATTGTTTACCGCTACGCCAATTTCTTCAGCGATGGTGTCCTCGCCACCGTGGAGTCGGAGCTGGCTGCGGTGGGTGTGCCCTATGTGCGCGAGATGCTCTCCAAGATCACGGATGTGCTCACCAACTCCGACCGCCTCCTGCCGCGCCTGTCTGAGTACTCCGGCTTCTACCAAAACACCCGCGTGCTGGCGAAGCCAGAAGGCGCGGATCCAATCCTCAGCCCGCTGACCGGCAAGGGCCAGATGACGGACCCGACTCCTACGGTTAACGCTCTGATGGGCCTGTACTTCAACCAGTTCTACAGCTACGCCCTCATGGCCATTGCTCACCTGCTTAAGGATGTCCTGCAGGACTACGCCGATGAGAACCTCTTCCACCTCAAGCGTGAGTTGGGGGATGCCCACGCGGTGCTGGAGAAGGCCGTGTCGAAGCGCCCGGAGACCAACAAGTTGGCTGACGTCCGCACCGACGAAGTCAACTCGTGGCCGACGGAGCTCGATGAGGTCGTGGAAACCCGTTTCAAGGGTGCCGAGAACGAGATTATGCTGACGGACGTCAATACCTTCATCTCGGATTACCGTGACCAGATGCTGCGTACCATCCAGGGCCAGCAGTCCACCTCAGATGTCACCAACTACGAGCAGGCTTATCCCTTTGCGGTGCGTGCGGTCATCCGCGGTGAATGGGAATCGCTCGATGCGGCCCAGGCACCGAATGACACCCTGGCCCCGCAGAAGCGCACCAACGATGCCTACTCCAACCGTGCTGGCTGGGTGTCCAAGTACCTCTCGCGCCATCCGCAAACCGGTGAATCCCGCGAATCCCAGCGTGCGCACTACCACGCCAAGATTCGCCCAACTGATCTTCTGGAGCGTTCGCGCCAGTGGATTAACCGCCGTGACTATGAGTTCCAAAAGTTCAACTCGGTGGATCTGCGCCGCTACCTCACTCTTACCCCGGACATCAACGAGGTCGAGCACGCAGAGCGCCAGCGCCGCTTTATCGAGGCTTTCCAGCTGGCCCTGAGCTATGCCCGCCCGTTGGCCGCTGTTAACGATGACATGGTGCAGCGCATTCACGGCAAGTCCGTGCAGTACACCTACTCCTTCTCCGATATCCCGTTTGCGGAGCTCGGCTCTGCAGAAACTGGCATTGCCTCCCAGCTGGAGTCGGTGCTCAGCCGCCCGGAGATTGACGGGCCTTCCACGGTGGCTCTGCGCAACTCGCTGAACATGTCGGACCATGTCCAGCACATCGAGATCTTCGGTTCCTACCCCAACTACTCGCCGATCGTCTTCTCTTCGATGTTCAATTACATCGCCAAAGACATCGAGAAGCAGGACAATTTCGACGGTTCCTGGTGGTCGGAACGCCGCACCCGCCCGCTGCCGGCAGCCCTGCCGCTGACGAAGACTGAGCGCCAGGCCATGGTGGCCGGCTGGATCATCGGACGCATTACAGGACGCGTTTACATCTCCAACGCCGATGCAGCCAACGCAGCGGCCCACATCTTCGATGACACGGACGGCGGCGTGAATGGCTGGGTTGATTTCCCAGATCCGCTGCTTATCTCGCCGCGCCGCATGATCAAGAAGTCCGACTGGATGCCTTCGGTTCTGGAGTCCATCTTCATCGCCTACGCCAAGGTGCAGGAAACCGGACACTATGGTTTTGCCTCTTCGCTCTACCCGTACCAGCTGTTGCGCGGGCTTTTCGACGACGGCCTAGACTTCGCCCACTCCGGTGCGTCCACGCACCCGGTGGTCCACCGCCTCGCGCAGTTCTTGGCATCCGGTGAAGCCCCGAACCGCGGTGTTATGGGGACCTCCATCCAGGACCGCTTTGAATCCTTCGTAGAGGAGCTGGATAAGTTCGCCCGCGGTGCGGATCACTTCGTGCCGGGCCACACCAACTCCCTGCCAGGGCAGGGGCGTAAGGAAAAGCCTTTTGCGGAGGTACGCTCCCGCGAGGTCGCCTCGCACACGCCGTACTACCGTGACCTGGCACTGGACGTCATCGAGGTGGTCCCGGTCATCCGCAACTACCTGAACCAGGCCAAGACGGTGGCGGAGAATCCCGTCGCCCAGCCTGCCCCGCAGGTGCGGAACTCCGATTCCGGCTTTGGCCAGGACATCGCGCCAGAATTCAACCTCAACGATCTGGATGACACCTTCTAATGACGAACGTAATTATTTTCGGACACGGCGCCACCGCGGATGACATCCGCTCGCGCCTGAGCGATTTGCGCGCGGTTGGCCTCCTGCAGGACTTCCTCTGGATCGACTATGCCCACCCCACTACTGGGGCCGTTGTGCGCTCCTTCACGGAGGAGGGCACGGCGCGCTTGTCGACGCTCGACGATGCCCTCCGCAGCTTCAGCGGGGACGTCCTCCTCGCCACCATTGACCCGATGGATGCGGAACAACCGCAGGACGTCGACAAGCTCACGGAGTGGGTCGGAGCCGTCGATCAGCGCCTGATTCAGGCCTCCAACCTGCGCGTGCGTCTGTTGTTGTCAGCTCTTCCGCGCGAGAGCGTGGACATCGCTCCGCTGCAGGGCTGGAGCAATCTTGTGCTTTCCCCGGAGGAGGGCGGAACACCGGCCTCCTCGCGCATCCGCCCCATCAAGCGCACCGCGAACGGTTTCGAGCTCGCACAATTCGCGGCCCCAGCCGTAGCCAGCATCTTCGGTTTGTGGCGCGGCATGCCCGAGCCGGCAGTGCTGGACCCGGATACGCATCGCGTTATCGAGACCGGCGACCGTCAGCGCTTCCGTCTGGTGCGAGCCTTCCACCGCACCATCGATGCCAGTGACATCGAGGACAAGGTCAGGAAGGCCGTCTTCGATCCCGGCCAGCGCCTGCCGCAGCCGCAGGTCAATAACATTTCCCGCGCTGTGCACTACGCCAATCCGGAGCAACTGACGGCTCAGTGCGCCCAGATGTTCATCAACCAGGAGATTTCCCCGTTGGTGAGCGCTCCGACTGCTTATGAGGAGCTGCAATCCCACAAGGTCAGCGGCTGGGCGGCGCTAAAGGATAACCTGCGTTTGTACTGGTCCACCGTGGTGGGCAAGCCGCAGGATTGGGTCGAGGGCCAGCGCGGTGCAATGAACAAGAACGCGGCTACCTTCCTGCAGAAGATGCTCTACGGTGCGGACTCCAGCGTGGAGGTCGTCTTGGCCGGGCACTCCGGTAAGGGCAGCGGTGCGACGAGCGTCGACGAGCTGCGCCAAGCCAGTGAGCACACCATGCGAGTTGCCCGCGAGCAGCAGTTCTCCTTGGGCCAGGAGCCGCAACTCTCGCGCACGTGGGAGGCCTATCACGATTATGCGCTGGGCCTTGTCGACGGATCCTGGCGCGACAGCATCGACACCAAGGGGCTGCGCAATAACCAGGGCAACATGTACATCGTGCAATACGGTGGCCAGTCCGTGCAGGATGTCAGCGCTTCTTTCGAGGGCTTCCATCCGCTCATGACCAGCACTCTGGGCTATACGCACGAGTCCCAAGCAACCGTCGCGCCTTTCGATCCGGTGGGTGCCGAGCGCTTCGCCGCCGATATTGAGTACACCAGCCAGCAGACCCGCAATGAAGCTGTCAGCCGCAAGAAGCACGAGTTTGCTTCGTGGCGAGCAAAGAACAGCACCACCTTCGCGTGGAAGGTGGGCCAGGGCCTGTGGGAGAAGCTGGGGCACGCCCAGCAGAAGTACCGCGACGCACACGCCAAGGCACGTGAACTGCAAGAGTTGGCCAACAGCTTCCAAGCGCGTGACTTCAACGCGGAGAACAAAGCGCTGACCCGAAAGCTGCGCACGATGTGGATTGTGTTCTTCGTAGTGCTTGCTCTGATGACCTACATGGTGGCCGGCCGCTACAACCCGGACTTGCCGTTGGGTGAGTACCTGCAGTGGTTCGACTGGCCGTGGTACGTCGTGGGCATCATCCTGGCTGTTCTTCTTTTCCTTGTGTGTTCTTGGGCGGTCTTTACCAAGGCTCAGCGTGAGATCTTTGACTACGTGCAGCGCCGCAAGCTGTTGAACCGCAACCAAGAGATCGCCGCGCAGAATCTGGCGACGGCCTCGGCCGAGATCTCGCGTATCTCTAATGCCTATAACCAGTTCCTGAGCTGGTCGGCATTGCTGGGCCGCGCTATCTACGCGCCCTTTGGGCGCAAGGAGACGTCGAGCGATCACCTGCGGACGCCGCAGTCGGGCCTTCCGGAGAACGCTCGCATTGCTCAGGCCGTGCTCAACCGCGATGATGCCGTGCGCATGACGGATGAAATCCGCTCCCACATTTTCCAGACGGAGTGGGCACACCGCTCGCTCAAGTCCCTCCTCGATGACATGAATGACACCTTTGAGCGCAACCGCACTGGCCACTCGGCCGTGGCGCTCAATGAGATGTGGGGCATGGCTGGCCTCGGCTCCAGCACTGCGTTAGATAACCTATCGCGCAGCCTTGACCACCCTTATATGCAGGACCGCGACCTCAAGCAACAGGAATGGCAGAAGGTCATTACGGATCCACGCATGGCCCGCAGCTTGCAGCAATACCTCAGTCGCGTGACCTTCCGCGAGGAAGGCGGCAGCCGCGTTCAGAGCACCGCCGAGTTCCTCGACGGCATGAACCAGGAAAAGGGTGCTCTTCAGGCCTTTAGCCCCAATGCGCTGACCAAGGCGGGCGGCGCTGAAGGATATACCGAAATCGACGGCTCGCGCACCCGCATCGTGGAGGTGGACAGCCAGACCGCACTGACCAGTCAGCTCTCACGTTCTGTGACCGTGGTGCAGTACGGAAGGATCACTGATTTCAAGTACCTGATCCCGGATGCGGCGTCTGGTGCTCCGTCCTTTAAGGATTCCTCGGACTTCTCCTTGGATGATCTGGATGACATGGACCACATGGGCTTCAAGTCGCCGGGGCAGAGCAATAGCGAAAGCCCGACTACGCAGCCGACGTTTGGCCGGCCGGAAGCGCCGGACCTCTCAGACCTCGACGAAACTTTCTGACGAGACCTTCTTAAGGAACGTTGATGACACACAATCAGAAACCTTCGATTGCGGATGTGCCGCTGAGTGAGCTTAAGTCCCTGCACCAGCTCAAGCGCGTAAACGCCGATGATGTGCGTGCAGCTGTATCAGCGCCGTTTAGGCAGTTCGCCGAGCAGATTGCCGCCGCGTATAACGGCGAAGCGGTCGAGCACCCGGAGCTGAGCGCGCAGGCGCGCAATGCTGCGGTGGACCAGGAACGTGCTGCGCAGGAGCGCGCGGCACAAGAGAGGGCAGCGCAAGAACGTGCCGCGCAAGAACGCGCGGCACAGGAGCGCGCAGAACGCGAGCGCGCCGCACAGGCTGAAGCGCAGGCCCGCCAACGCGAGCAAGCACAGCGTGCCGCTGCAGCCGCCGGTGTAGCGCAGACAGGTTCCGCGGCTCAACCCCAACCGGCGCAAGCAGCGGCACAGCCGCACGATTTCTTCGCCGAGTGGGAGGCACTGCAGGCAGAGGAAGAGCAAAAGACTCAGGTTAACGAAGAGGACTACATCACCATCCCTGGTTTCGGGATTAAGGCGGAGTACCAGTTTCGCCAGGACCCGAACTGGGAAGCCCCCGGCATCGAGTTTGAAGTCGAGGTGCCGCAAGAGGCGGCGCTGGAGCAGGAATCTCAAGAAGAGCCTGGCTACGGCATAGAGCCAGAACCGGAGCCGGAGGATTCCGATCAGCGCCATCCGGTGCGCCTGTGGTGGCCGGAGCTCGAGCACGCGCCGGATGAGGTGGTGTTCTACCGAGTCGTCGCCGATGACGCAGAGATGGTGGCGTCCCCGGATGCCGGTGACACCCTCGTCTACACGAAGGGAACCGCCTACCGTGAACACGAGCCGGGCGAGACAGGCTTGCGCCACTACGCGGTATGGGCTTATAAGGGCCGCGACCTTCGTGAGCTTGTCAACAGCCAGCCGGTATTCATGGGAGACACGGGCGTGGTCTTCCCGCCGGTGAACGTTCAGGTGTCCACCATCAAGGGCGCCATTCAGGTGTCTTGGGACCTGCTGCCGGGGCACTCGAGCGCCATGGTTTATGCCTGCCGCGATAGCGAGAAGGAAAAGCTGTCCCCGCGCTTCGAACAAGACGTGGACAGCAGCGGGCGCAAGGCGACTATTCCGGTGCAAGAGACCGGACAGACCGTCGTCATCTCCTTGCTGGGCCAGGCGGAGTTCCACGGCGCTACTGAGCAAAGCCAAGACGAAGTCGCAGTCCAGCGCTCCGTGAAGCTCGCCAGCGAGCTGGAGAAGCTGGAGCTCTCCCGTTGCGAGCGCCGCAGCGAATACGGACAGGACACCATCGAGGTGGATTGGTACTCGCCCAAGACCGGCGAGGTAAAGATTTATCTCACGCCCACCGCCCCGCAGGCGGACCTGCGCACGTCCGCAGTGCCGAAGACCTACGTCGAAAGCGCACTGTCGAGTGCTATCAGTGAGACCCGCGGTGTGTCCGAACCGGGTTCCTTCCAAACCACCACGGTGCCGTGGCCCCCAGATTGGTACGAGGTTTACATCACCCCAGTGAACTTCAACGATGCTGATGCCTGGGTAGGCGAATCCAAGGTGCTGCAGCGCGTGCAATCCATTGAGGATGACCAGTTCCGGCTCATTGAGCGCGTGGACAGCCAGCTCATTACCTTCGATTGGCCGAAGGGTGCAACGGCGGTGGAGTACTCCACCAACCGCGAGCACGATCAGATCCGCGAAGAGGACTACGACCTCCAGGGAGGCATCCGCCTGCACCTCGATCAGCACGGTGATACCGTGCGGCTGAAGCCTTATGCGGTCTTCGCAGGCAAGCGCACCGAGGGCAATGAGCGCGTGATCCAGTACGAAGGTCTGCGCCCAGTGACTTATGACTTTGAGGTCGATTCCTCCCAAGGCCAAGCCAGGGTGTTCCTCTGGAGCTTGGGCAACGGCGATAAGCGCCAGTTCTCCTGCCAGGTGGTCTACCGAGCTGACCGCCTGCCGCTTTTCCCCGAAGACGGCGAGGCGCTCGGCATTGTGGAGACCAATCTGCAGAGCACCACGCACGTGGCTCATGGCTTGGGCCCGATGCGCGGGCAGCACCCAGATTTCACGGTGGCATTAGGCGAGCGCATTCAGCGCGGCGGCTTCATCCGCCTGTTCGCCGTCGAGGGCTTTGATAGCCAGGTTGATACCTCGTTCGACAGCTTCGGTGGTGATGATGCCTTCAGTGGTTTCTCGGAAAGCTACAGCGATGCTTCCTCGACGCTGAGCGCATCAGATAAAGCTGTGGTGGTAGAAGGCGATGTGTCCTACCGACTGGGGCTGTACCCACCCGTGCAGAATCAGGCTCCGAACTATGAGGCGCAGTATGAGCAGCAGAACTACGACCAGCAGAACTACGGGCAGGATTATTCGCAGGATCAGTACTTTCAAGGAGGCCAGTAGTTATGGGCGGCGCCTTTAGCTATGCATCATTTTCCCGTGCCAATGGCCGCGCCGGTGGCTGGGGTGTAGGCCAGAAGGCCGGTGATATCACCCAAGAAGAGTTGGCTGAGCTCGTGTCCTTCGTGCCGACCTCTCTCAACAACGGCACGACGATCCCGGATTTCCCCTCTGCCCAGCAGCGCGCGGAACTGGTTCGCCGTACTGCGGTCTTTGCGCTCACCCCTGAGGCGGAAAAGTGGGTCACCATGGTATCCGTCCCCGCGGGCCTGGATGCGACCGGCCGCGGCGGCAACGTCTTTACCTACACCTCGATTTCGCGCACGGGAACCCCGCCGGCACCGGCGACGGTCCTGTTTTCTCCTGACATCCCAGCACCTTTTTCCATCTACGAGGTGGATAAGGTGCAGATTCCGGAAAAGATCTCAGCGCGCGGACCGTTGCACTCGGACGTGTTGTTGGAAGAGTTTTTGGATGGCGAATTCCGCTACCCAGAGAAGCTTCCCGCACCGTTCAAGGCGGTAGCCCCGAACCCGAATCCGAGCTTCAACCGTGCGCTGGTTTCTGCCATGGCCACAGTGTTGAATTCCCGCAACGGCCTGGTCATCCTCGTGGCCCCTGATAACCAGGCAGCGCTGTGGATTGCTGCCACCGCCCGCGAGGTGGGGGAGGATGGTTTCGGCTTCTCCACTTTTGAAAAAGCCGCCGCCATCAATGAGTTCCCGCTGAGCACCTCCACCATGCTCGTGGTGCCGCCGAGCGAGAAGCAGCGTCTCGCGGAGACGGCGATCCCCGGCAATCCGGTCGTGTTCGCCCTCGATGAGGCCCTGCCAGACGTCAGCTCCTATGCAGAAAATGCCGCGGAAGAAGCTGAGTCTGCGGCTCCGGAGCCACAGCAAGAGCAGGCCGAGCAGCGCACTGTTACGACACCCATAGCAGAGGAGAACGCTGCAACGGGTAGCGAACCTGCACAGCGAGACGCGCAGAGCTTTGACGATTCTTGGGGTCAGGACTCAGCTGATTTCGGAGCACCTATCGCAGATTCCTCACCTTTTGCGCTCCCGGGTCATGGACCCGCGGGTACTCCGCCAAATCCCCTCGATGCGCCTGAGCCGAACACGGCGCAGGAGAACCCTTTTGCCACGAAGGCGGAGGCCGCGCCGTCAGCTGGTGCAGACACCGCGCCGGCAACGGCGTCGGGCGGCAACGCCAACGTTCCTGGGCTCAGCGCCGAGGAGTGGCATAGGCTCAAGGAATTCGATCCGCGCTGGTGGATCGAGCACCTTGATACCCACCGTGGTCGCTCCATCCAGCTGGCCTGCCTCGATAAAAACTCGTTGGGTGAGGGGTTGGACAAGCTGTTGATGTCCGCGATTGTTGCCTCCTGGGTTTTCTACTTCCCGCGGGATTTCAACCTCCTAGCAGAGGATGCCCTGCAGCCCTGGGAGGACCGCGAGCTCGAGCACATCGGATACCTCACCGCTACGCACTTCGCCGGAATCATCGCACTGGATCATTGCGAGCGCTATGCCACGGGGCGCGTCGCCATGTTGCTAGATGGCACGACACAGTTGCTGGCGGAGCGCTCAGCTCCCATGCAGCAACGACCGGGCCCATCGCATTTTGAACCGAACACAGCATGGCAACACCGGGGAGCAGCTCTCGGTGAGCACGGTCGAAACATGGGATTCCACGGAAGGTAAGAGAAGGAAATAAGCGTCATGGCTAAATACACACTGCGGGACGGAGAGTCCCGCCGCATCGGCTCAGACGGCATCCTGCGCGTCGAAGCCTTCGAGATGGGAACCGGCGGCGCCTCCATGGAGCTGGCGATTTTGGGAGAAGGCGTTGATGCCGTGCGCGTCCACGACCTCTCCATCATGGTGCACTCCCTGCCCGAGCGCGCCACCATCGTCGTGCGCCCGAAGCGGAATGGGACCTTCGGCCTGCGCAGCGAGGTCCGCCTGACGGTGAGCAACTCGAGTGATTCGGTGACGTTCCCGCGCGTGCTTATCGACGCCGCCGAGGACTCCGCCGAACGCCTCGCCGAGGTCACCCCGGAATCCGGCAGCTACCACTTAGAAGCATTCGGCACGACCGAAGGCGCCGGAATCACCGATTCCGCCCGCGAGGTGCGCTCCAAGATGCGTCGCGCGGAGCTGGATGTCGCAGGCCTTGATAATGTCACCGTGGTCGTCGATGGTTCCGCCTCCATGCAGATCAATGTCACACCGAAGATCGTCGAGGCGACCGCCAAATATATCGATGCGCTCTCGGATGCCTTCCGGCACTTCCGCGCCACTGATGGGCAGGACAGCATCGAGACCCATAAGGTGGATGAGCTGACCCGTTTCATCGCGGACGTCATTGATAGTGGAGCGGAGCGTGTAGGTCAGCGGCCGTGGCGCTTGCCGACTCTCACCTCCACGTCCTCGCTGGTCATCTACGTCACCGATTCTCCCGTGACTTCCATGCTGGAAACCCAGGTGCCCACCGTGGTGCTCATCACGAGCGCTATCGGACGCCAGGAGCTGGAGCTCGCGCGAATCAACGGAACCCCGGCTCATGTGGCGTACGCGGTGATCGACGGGGACGTCGTCAAGCAGCTCGAATCCGGCGCGAACACGGAGCTTTCGGAATTGACTGACCGCGTCACTGCCATGCTGAAAGAGAGGAACTAATGAGCCAGGCACGTTGCCCGTGGACCTTTAAACCGCTCGAGGATGGTGTGACGGTAAGCCCATACACCAACCGGGAGCTGCCGCAGGGATGGACCGACGCCGTGACACATTGCGTGGCCATGGCCGGCGCGCGTAACTCCGGTAAGTCGCTCTACACCGCGGTGATGATCAAGCAGCTCAAGCAGCTGGCGCACAAGCACAACCGCTCCGTCCAAGCGGCGGATGAATCCACGCGCGAGCGCTACGCCGAGGTTTATGAGAAGCCGCTCTTTGAGGAGATGCGTGCCATGGACCCCACGCCAAGTGCGGTGGCTACCGACGCCTACCAGCGCGACCCACTGATTTTTGAGCTCGGTAAGTGGCCTGATGAACAGGGACACGAGCGCATGAATTACTTGGTCTTCCGCGACGTGGCGGGCGAAGACTTGGAGAACCCGCCAGAGAACGAAGCCGACCGCGAGAACCTCGCTTTCTTCTCCCACGCGGATTTGGTGATTTTCCTCTTTGACCCGCTGCGTGTGCAGCAAATTCAGGACTTTATCCACGGTCTGATTCCCAATATTGGTGAGCTCGGTGCGGATTCCCTGCGGGTTCTGGACAACCTGCTGGCGCTGCTCGATACGGATACCCCGCCGCCACTGGCCGTGACCATCTCGAAGTTCGACACGGTGCAGAAACTTGAGCAGGTGGATGACGTGCGTTGGAAGAAACTCATGGCCAACCGCGGCTCCGCTTTCCGCCGGGATACCGGGTGGAACTTCCGCGATTCGGACCGCTGGATGGTCCACCTTGAAGCCGAATCGCTGTTGCGCTTCTTGGGTGCTAATGACCTCATCAACAAGATCTATTCGGCAGCTCCGCGCGGCGGTAGCTTCTTCGTGGTCTCCGCGTTGGGTGAGGCCCCGACGGGCCGCCAGCTAGCCCGCAGCGGCATTGCGCCCTACCGCGTTCTGGATCCCATTCGTTGGTTGCTGAGCCAACGCGGCGTCTTTGCGCAGGATGTGTCATGACTTTCGGTAGCCCACAACCCCCAGGAACCCCGCCGACAGGCTCGCCTGCCGCGCCCGCACCGGACTATCGCTACGGTGCAGTCACCGATTCTGTCCGTCAGACCCGCCGTGCCGCCGATATGAAGGCGCAATGGGCACCGTGGCCGTTGAAGATTGCAGCGGTACTGGAGGTCTTCATCACGAGCTACGCGGTATACAACATCTGCCGGCTCATCGCCTTTGAAAACAGCCCGGCGGCGGTAAGCCGCACGGACCAGCTCTCCACTGAGCTCGGCGTGTTACTTGCCGTACTGGTTCTCTTGGTGTGTGCCCTCACCACCTATGTGCTGCACGCGCAGCAGTCCGCGCGGATTGCGCTGACCGTTATCAGCGCCATCGTGGTGCTGCTCATTCCGGCGAGTTCGGTCATGCCCGCGTCCATCGCATCGGCGGTGGTCATTGTGCTGCTGTGGCTGCCTGCGAACCGGCAGTGGTTCGGCGGCCAAGCGTGACAAGCCTAGGCCCCGTGCACCGCGGGGCTTAGGCCTTCTTGCGCAGCTCCTCGAGAGCGCGCACATTATTGGCCTTGGCAAAGAGGTTGAACGCAAGGTGGTACATCTTGCGCGCGCGGTCTGTTGCGTCGGCGGAAGAGTAGCGATCACCTAAAAGTTCGGCGACCTCCGCCATGGCGTTTTGCTCCGACGGCGTCGTGGCTTCGGCGACAGAATGCCGGTCCAAGAAATCGAGCAAAACCTGGGTGGATTTAAACATGTCCTGCGCCTGCAAGCGGAGGCTTTCGGAATACAGGACGGTCCACTTGGCGGATACGGGAAGGCTCTGGAGCTTGAGCGAATCCACGTAGCGCGAGGCCAAGATGTCATAGGCCTCCTCTGGATCGCTGTGGCGAACATCGAGGGCCACGGTCTTGAGCAAAGCATGGAGCTCGCCATCGAGGTCTCCGCAGCGTTGGAACTCGCGGGCAGCAGCGGCAAAGCAGGCCACGCGCTGCTCTAAGTCTGAAGAAGAGTGCTGTGCAGCATCGCTATAGAAGCGGGCTAGCATCACTGCGGGGAGCTGCTGGTACTCCTCGTCCGCCCGTGCGTTGGAGAGGATGGTGAAAGATTGCGTAGCCACGCGCTCGCAGTCGGCGGCAGAATTAGATGCCCACAGCGCGCCCACGGCGGACTCGAGGATGGTGCGGAGGATGTCACCCATCGTGGCCCCTGCGCCGTCGAAATCTCCTCCAGTGACGGCGTCGTTGATAGCCACGAATTCAGCAGCGTGTCCTTTCACTGCACTCGCTTCACCGCTCTTGGCAGATTCTAGGCGCTCTTGGAGCACGGCCAGTGATACATTGCTGTCGGTGCTTGAGGTGTTGCTGGCGGAGCCGGAGGACACCTCCGCGCTGGTGGGGGCGGATTCAGAGAAGTCTTTTTGGCTGGCCACGGTGCGCGCTGCGGCAATTTCATTCAACGCCGTGTCGTCGCCAGCTGCAGCGGCCTTGGCTGCGAATTTCTCTGCCGCTTCAGTGTTGTTGTTATCCAGCCATGCGCGGGCCACGCGGGTATAGCCGGTAGCCACGAGCGCAGGCTGTCCGGTCAGCGCGCCCAGTGAGGCAATGGTGAGAGAATCGTCGATGTTCTCGATGGTGCCGGCAGCCACGCGAAGGGTTTCGCGGGCTTCTAGGTACTGGGCGGCGGGGACGGCGTCCTCCACGCTGCCCAAGAACCTGTCATCTGCGAGTACTCGGTTGATCTGCTCATCAATGTGGGCGGATTCATCGGTGGGGAGAGAAACCCCCGGCGCCTGGGCCCGCGCGAAGGCGAGCATCTTCTCGGCGTCGGCAGAATCAAGCAGGGGATACGTCGCATCAGAAGCCATGGGGGAGATTCTAGTAGAGGACCCCGACGCGCGCGGGACTCCTCGTAGACTGGGTGCCATGGATTTTCTCAGCCCCGCTGGGCGCTATGCCCCGAGCCCGTCCGGAGATCTGCATCTGGGTAACCTGCGCACGGCGTTGCTGGCTTGGCTATACGCCCGAAGCAGTGGGCGCCGCTTCCTTGTGCGCGTGGAAGACATTGACACGCAGCGCTCCTCCCGGGAGTCGGCGCAGCGCCAGTTGGAGGACCTTGCTGCGCTCGGCCTGGACTGGGACGGGGAAGTCATCTACCAGCAGGATCGCTATGCGGCTTATGAGGCGGCGCTGGCGCAGCTTCCTACCTTTGAGTGCTACTGCTCGCGCAAAGATATTCAGGAAGCCTCCCGCGCTCCGCATGCCATCCCCGGGCAGTATCCGGGAACGTGCCGCGATCTCAGCGAGGACGAGCGCGAGGCCAAACGCGTCGAACTCGCCGCCCAGAACCGCGTGCCCGCCATACGCTTGCTTGCTGACGTCTCTTCCTTCACCATCCACGACGCCTTCGCCGGCGAGTACACCGGGGAGGTGGATGACTTCATCTTGCGCCGTGGCGGCCAGCCCCCGGTGGATCCGAGCCAGGGTATGGATTGGGCCTATAACTTGGCGGTTGTCGTCGACGATGCCTTCCAAGGCGTCGATCAGATCGTGCGCGGCGATGACTTGCTGTCTTCCGCCCCGCGTCAGGCCTACTTGGCGCACAAGCTGGGCTATCCGGAGCCGGAGTTCGTTCATGTCCCGCTCGTGCTGAATTCGGACAACGTCCGCCTGTCCAAGCGTGATGGGGCAGTAACTCTTCGCCAGTTACTCGCGGAGCCGGGGCGAGAACTAAGCGATGTGATCCGCCTGCTCGCCCGCTCGCTGGGATATGACGCCGAAGGGATTAATACCGCCGCGGACCTCCTCGAACGCTTTATCCCCGATAAGCTTTCACAAGAACCCTTCGTCTGGGATGGAACGGTGTAGAACGGAGCAGCATGGAAGCCTTTGAGTACGCCCATCTGGAAGACGGCCTGGATTACCTCTATGACTTCTTTGAAGAAGACCTAGAAAAGCGCGTGCGCGCCGGGCGTGAGCTGCTACCGGCGGGCATGGAAGACATCCTGGGGGATAGCACACTGGATGATTACGTGTGGCTGTGGATCAAAGAACCGGGGCCCAACGGTTTCCGCCAGTACCTGCGCGATGGCGGCTATGGCGAGGCCGAGGTGAAAGAGGCCTTCCTGCTTGCCCGCACCGAGTGGGGCATGAACACCCCGCCACACGTGGAGTGGCTCAAGGAAGACGGCTACGAGGCTCCCGAGTTCGATTAACAGCGTTTGGGTTGGATTGCACGGCTGGAGGGTCCGCAGTGCTAAATGAGAGAAATCCCGGACCTCTTAGCGTGATGCTGTGAAGCCCGGGATTTCCCAGTGGCGGAGGATAGGGGATTTGAACCCCTGAGGGATGTGACTCCCGCACGCGTTCCAGGCGTGTGACATAGGCCGCTAGTCGAATCCTCCGCTGGAAAACATTACATGAGCCCCCTAATGAAGCAAAATCGCCAGGTCAGCGCGAAGAACTTGAGGATTTAGGGGCGCGAGGTAAGAAGTGCGCTTGGAAGCGGGGCGGGAGCCGGGCGGTGGGGGAGCGGTTTGGCGTCGACAAGCAAGGCGCGCTAGGCTAGACCGCAGGATTCCGCGTGGCGTCCATCCTCTGAACTCCCCCAGGGCAGGAATGCAGCAAGGGTCAGGAGGCTCTGGCGGGTGCGCGGGGTCCCCTTTTATTTTGTGTGCTTTAACACGGGGGATGTAACGGGGCGTTAGTATGGTTGCCATATGTCCGCACTACGTCCCGGAAGGAAGACGGATGTCTCTTCTTAATCTTGAAAAGTCCGAGCTTACTGAGCTTGCCGCGCAGGTACGCAAGGACTACGAGGCCCTCAAGGCTGAGGGTTTGGATCTTGACTTGACCCGAGGAAAGCCGTCCAAGGCCCAGCTTGATCTGTCCAATGATCTGCTCGTCCTGCCGGGCCGCGGTCACTACACTGACGCCGCAGGCAATGACCTGCGCAACTACGGCAACCAGAAGGGCATCAAAGAGCTGCGTGATCTGTGGGGCAAGCTCACCAACATGGACCCGGAGCTCCTCATCGCGGCGGATTCTTCCTCCCTGAACATCATGTATGACCTCATCCTGTGGGCCTACACCTTCGGTACTAACAGCTCTGAGAAGCCGTGGTCCAAGGAAGAGACCATCAAGTGGATCTGCCCTACCCCAGGCTATGACCGCCACTTTGCCATCACGGAGTCCTTCGGCTTCGAGCTGGTTACGGTGCCGATGGAAGAAGATGGCCCGGATATTGAAGCAGTGGAGGAACTGGTTAAGGACCCGCAGGTCAAGGGCATGTGGGTTGTGCCGATGTTCTCCAACCCGTCGGGCGCTGTTATCTCTGAAGAGAAGACCCGCCGCCTTGCAGCGATGGAGACCGGCGCACCGGACTTCCGCATCGTGTGGGATAACGCTTACGCCGTGCACACGCTGACCGAGGACTTCCCGGAGGTTCTGCCGATTCTGGAGATTGCGGAACAGGAAGGAAATCCGGACCGCTTCTGGGCTATGTCTTCGTCGTCGAAGATCACCTTCGCCGGTTCCGGTGTGAGCTTCTTCGGTTCCTCCGAAGACAACCTCGAGTGGTACCTGGAGCACGCCGGTATCCGCGGCATCGGCCCGAACAAGATCAACCAGCTTGCGCACTACGAGTTCTTCGGTTCGGCGGAGGGCGTGCGCGCAATCATGCGCCGCCACGCTGCGCTGCTGGCGCCGAAGTTCGAGGCGGTACTCCGTATCCTGGATAAGAACCTCACCCATCATGAGATCGCGGACTGGACCCACCCCAAGGGCGGCTACTTCATCTCCCTCAACGTGATGGAGGGTACCGCGACCCGCGTGTGGGAGCTGGCCCGTGACGCTGGCATTCTCCTGACCCAGGCTGGCTCTGCCTTCCCGTACGGTGAGGATGCCAAGGACCACAACATTCGCTTGGCCCCGTCCCTGCCGCCGCAGGAAGAGGTTGAGGCAGCAATGGATGGCGTGGCCACCTGTGTGCTGCTCGCCGCACTGGAGAAGCTGGGGGCATAAGGCAATCAACTCTGACGAGACGGCCTACTGGCTCGACCAGATTATTCCCGCTGACCTGGCGTTTAAGAATGTCGAGGGGCAGCGCTTGGGCTTAGCTTCGCTGGAGGGTGAGCAATCTCTTGCGGTCAGTTGTGGCTTCGCCGACGTCGATACCGGCTTGGCGCACGCCGAGCAAGGTATCGACGTACGCTGTGAGCTCCTCACCGTCGCCCGCACCAACCAGGCTGAAGCGGCTGCTGCAGTGAGTGCGGCAGCGGCATTGCTCACAGAGTCCGCAGGCTTGTTGCCCGCGCAACCTGGTCTGCTCTTGCCCAAGCTCTTCGCCGAAAGCGATGAGCGCTTTGCGCACTTAAGTGTGCGCCACGGCATGCTCATCGCCCCGTACCTGTGGGGCGGCCAGACCCCGCAGGTGGCGGAAGAGGGCCGCCTGACGTTGGTGTGCCAGTTGCTCATGCTGAGCGACGCCGAGTATGCCTATGCCGTCGAGGAAGGCGTGCCGGCGCTGCAGCAGGCGGTGGCGGAGCAAGGCATCGATCTACTGGATTGGCAGCGCTCGGAGTGACGTGTCGGGGCGAGGCGCTAGACTGACTAACCGTGGCTCTTTACCGGAAATATCGTCCAGCAACCTTCGCGGAAGTGGTAGGCCAAGAGCAGGTCACCACGCCCTTGTCCGCTGCCCTTGATGCGGGGCGCATTAACCATGCCTACCTCTTTTCCGGCCCACGTGGCTGCGGAAAGACGTCGTCTGCGCGCATCATGGCCCGCTCGCTGAACTGCGAACAGGGCCCCACCTCCGCGCCGTGCGGGGTGTGCGATTCCTGCGTCTCGCTGGCCCCTGGCGGGCCGGGCAACTTGGATGTCACGGAGCTCGACGCCGCCTCTCACAATGGTGTCGAGGACATGCGTGAGTTGCGTGACCGCGCCTACTACGCGCCAGCGGAGTCACGCTACCGTATCTTCATCATCGATGAGGCTCACATGATTTCTGCCTCCGGTGCGAATGCCTTGCTCAAGGTTGTCGAGGAACCACCGGAGCACGTCATCTTCATCTTCGCCACGACGGAGCCGGAGAAGATCATCGGCACCATCCGTTCGCGTACCCACCACTACCCCTTCCGCTTGCTGACCCCGCCGGCGATGAAGGGGCTGCTGGAGCGCACCGTGGCCTCGGAGAACGTCCACGTGGATGACACCGTGTACCCCATGGTCATCCAGGCCGGCGGCGGTTCGCCGCGCGATACCTTGTCCATCCTGGACCAGCTGTTGGCGGGCGCGGGTCCCGATGGCTTGACCTACGATGTGGCCCGTCCGCTTCTGGGTGTCACGGACGAGGGCCTGCTGGATAACACGGTTGAATCCCTGGCGAACCAGGATAAGGCTGGGCTCTTCCGGCTTGTCGACGATGTCATTGAGGCGGGCCACGATCCTCGCCGCTTTGCCATTGACCTATTGGATCGTCTGCGGGATCTGATGATCCTGCAGGCCGTCCCCTCCGCCCTCGAGGAAGGTTTGGTCTCTGCGCCGACTGACCGCGGGGAGGTCCTTACCGCCCAGGCGCAGCGTTTCTCCGGCCCGCAGCTGGCCTACCTGGCGGAAACCGTCAACGAGCGCGTGTCCTCCCTGCGGGGAGCGACGTCCCCACGGCTACTTCTAGAAATTTTGTGTGCGCACCTCATCGTTGGTGCCGCCCCCGCAGCGGCAGCGGCCGGTCAGCTACCCACCGCTGCCCCGCAAGGTGCGGGAGCGCAGCCTTCGGCACCCGCAGGGCAGCCCACCGCGCCTGCTCAGCGCCAGCAATCTGCGGTCGCCAGCGCCCAGGATCCCGCGGCCGCCGCTGCGGCTATCATCGCGCAGCGCCGCAGCCGTCAAGCAGCAAAGCAAGAGGCCCAGCAACAGCAACCACTGCAGCAACCGCAGCAGGCCGAAAAGGCTCAGGAAGCAGTCCAGCAGGCGCAGCAGACCCCAGCCCCCGAGGACTCGCAGCCCCAAGTGCCAGAGCGTTCTGCACAGCCGGAGGCGCAGCCTGAGCCGCAGCCAGAGCAGCCTAAACAGCGCCAAGAGCAGCCGGAGCGCCAGCAACAGGAACAGCACGAACAGCAGCAACAGGAGCAGACGGAACAACAAGAACAGGCTCGAGAACAGCATCCTGAGGCTGAGCAGCCTCAGGACCCAGCCGCGGAGATTCGCGGGCGTTGGTCGGACCTGCGCGCCACCATTGGCCGTCGCAACAAGGTCGCTGAAATCATGCTCGCCGAAGCCCGTGTCCTTGGCGTGCGTGATGACACCTTGGTTCTTGGGCACACCACCGGTGCGCTGGCGGAACGCATCAATTCTCCAGGCACCAACGAGGTCATCGTGACCGTCCTTCAGGAGGAGCTCAACCGCACCCTGAAGGTCACGTGTGTCATCGGCACCGACCCGAAGGCCCACGGGTTCACGGTGACTGAGCCAGTTCAACGTACCCAGTGGAACCCCAACCAACCGCCACGTGAGCCCGCTGAGCCCGACGAGGAGGCAGAGAGTCCGGAGACTCCGGACGACGCTACTGATTCGCACTCTTCCGAAACTGCGCCAGCTTCCACAGCAGAAACAGAATCTGAAGAGGTCGGCAAGACCAGCGAACCCGAGGTGAAGGAACGCGGCGACGCTAGCGATGACCCGTGGGGCGCGCCGCGTCGGATCGGGCAGCAGGGGCCGTCGTCTGAAATGACGGCGGATCAGCCCCAGTCTCAGCACGGTGCGCGCGAGGATGCAGGCACGCGACCGGAGACTGCCCCGCGCGGGGCAGCAGTGCCCCCAAAGAGGGAGGCCCGTGGCAGCCAATGGCGATCACGCATCGCGCAAGCGAGCCAAGTAGCGGCCCAGCGGGATGAAGAGTTTTCCAAGGTTCCCAAGTTTGGCAACGGCGTTCCGCTGCCGCCGGAGCCGGGCCCGGACGAGGGTGAGTTCGAAGCACCACCGGAGGACTACGGTCCGCCGGCAGGGATGGGTGGGGCGCCGGAAAGCGCAGGCCAAGCGCCTGCCGCGCCACAACAGCCTGCGCCTCAACAAGCTCCCGCCCCGCAGCCAGAATACACCCGCGCGGATGAGGAACGCGAGATGATGGAGGCCGCGCAGAACGCCGGCGAGATGGACCACCGCAATGCCACGGAAGTCGCGATGGAGCTCCTCGCACAGGAGTTGGGAGCGCGGCGGCTCTAGCGTGGCATCTGTACACTTGGCCCGTAGTGAAAATAACCGTGTGAAAGGATTTTTAGCATGACTGAGAACGACCCGATGCAGCAGGCAAATGACATGAACGAGATCCTGGCGCAGGCCGCCCGTGTCCAGGCTGAGCTGGAGAAGGCTCAGAAGGAAATCCTGGCCGCCACCGTTGAGGGTAGCGCTGGCAATGGCCTAGTGAAGGTCACCATGACCGGCGGCGCTGAGCTGCAGAGCGTGTCCATTGATAAGTCCGTCGTCGACCCGGAGGATATCGATACCCTTCAGGACCTCATCGTTGGCGCCTTCAAGGAGGCTCACGCTGCTGCTGGCCGCCTGGCCCAGGAGAAGATTGGCCCGCTGTCCCAGGGCATGGGGCAGTCCCAGCAGAACTACGATGGTCCGTCCATCCAGGATGTCTTCGGCGGTAACCAGTAAGCCGCGCGTTAGACTTAAAGGCCGTTGTTGCCCTCTTGCGGAGGGCGGCGCGGCCTTTTGTTGTGTCTCCAGCCGCTAGGGCTTAGGGGATTGTTGAGTGAGGGGAGCATTGCGTGTTTGAAGGACCTCTGCAGGATCTCATCGATGAGTTCTCGCGCCTGCCGGGTATTGGCCCGAAGTCAGCGCAACGCATCGCCTTCCACGTACTGCATCAAGACCCAGAGGAGATTGACCGCCTCCAGAAGGCGCTGGGGGCAGTGCGTGATGGGGTGACCTTCTGCCGCATCTGCTGCAATATTTCCCGCGAGGAAGTCTGCCGCATTTGCATCAATTCGCAGCGCGATGCTTCCACCATCTGCGTGGTGGAAGAGCCCAAGGACATTCAGGTTATCGAGCGCACCGGCGAATATGACGGCCGCTATCACGTGCTCGGCGGCGCACTCGATCCGTTGGCGAACGTGGGCCCGAAGGATCTCAACATCTCGCAACTACTGCAGCGCCTCGGCGGCGTGCTACCGGACCGAGAGCTGGCGGACTCCACCCCGGAGGAGCCGCTTTACGACGACTCCCCGGACATCACCGAGGTCATCCTCGCCACCGATCCCAACACCGAGGGCGAGGCCACCGCAGCTTATCTTGTGCGTCTGCTACGAGACTTCCCGGGACTGAAAATCACGCGCCTAGCTTCCGGCATGCCGCTGGGCGGCGACCTTGAGTTCGTCGATGAGCTGACGCTTTCGCGTGCGTTGAGCGGCCGCCTAACGGTTTAAACCGGCGCTTCAGAAAATAGAGAATTAACCGTTGAACTTTTTCGCCAGAGCTTCCATATCGGTAGGACTCATGGGGATTTCGGGTTTGGAAAACAACTGCGGTAGCTGCCAAGATGATTCGCATAAACGTCCCGACCTGTTCCTGCGGCACGAATCTTGCTGTGGGGACTACTCGCATGGGCTAGTCGGTTTCCGAAATACTTGATTGCCCAGTCGAAATCCTTGAAATCTGGGTCATATTTGTAGGCTGAAATCCTTCCAAGTAGGGCAAAGATCCAATCTGCGCACTGAACTGTTTGGTAAAGATGGCTTTCTACTTCGAGCCGACCCGTACGGTTACTTCGCATCCCTGTCAGCTAATGAACAACGCGCAATCATTGCTGCAGTTGAACGTGCCAGGGTCACTGACATCAATCCTCAGGTAGCGCCTTTTGCGACCGCCCAGTTGGACCCCTACCGGATATATATCCAGGGCCTTGAAATGCTGTCCTGCATCGCGCTGGTCGATGTAGTATCATGCGGCATCGCCAATCAGGCAGCCACAACCGCGAGTATGGAAGCGCAGAACCGGTTTCCTGGCGCCACATCACTCCACAATGGAAAGGGCGATGTTTTTCGGCACTGCTCGTGGAATGCCCTGATGACGATGAGAATCGGTGCAGATGCAGCTGAACGCATTGCTACTAACCACGAAACTGTCGCTCAGGGGCCAGCGGATGAGACCAGCATGGACCTGTATAACAATGCCCAAGGTCGATTTCTTGGATTTGCTTTCGCAAGTAGTGGCGACGAAGCTTCTGCTCTGAACCAGTGCGCCCTCTGGGCTAGCATTGGACTGCTATCTCCACTTTCCTAGGATAGGCACGAGAAGGGGTTTATGTTAATGAGACGCATGATGGCGCGGATAGGGTTCACTAGTATTGTCTCCCTATTACTCTCCTCTTGTAGTTTTGATGACCCATTGGCTTCTCATCTCGCGTCCCTAGGACGATCGGGACATGCAATGCCCGTTACTGAGTCCATCACACTGGAGGAACTCTACGGACCAGAGTGGACTGAGTTTTCGCTCGTGTGCCCATACACTCCGTATCAAACAGTCAAAGAAACACTTATGGCTGATGATCCCCCTGTTCCAGAACACGGCTTCTCCGATCACGAAAACTTCCTCTTTCTTAGAGGAAAGGGCGACAGCGAACAATGGGTGAGGTTCTCTCGACAGGCTCTCGATCTGTGTTCTCCATCAAGTCCGTCTTCTTTAATCATGGAGTCAACGACAGTTGCTCTCACTTTTTCTCTGGATAATCCGGGTAGTGCTTGGATTCTAACCGACTTGAACAAGTAGTCATATGGGCTCGCTGCTCCTGGGCAGTATCGGGAACACTCAGATTGGGGTCAGCGTGCACGCCCAGGCGATCATCGTCGCGGCCTTGAACGAGCAGTAGGATCGTCTTGATGGTGGCCAGCAACGGAGCATCGTGAACGCTCTGGACGCGTCTACCGCTGCGACTGAAGAGGCCGAAAAGTGGGCGAGGGATCGCCTTCGCCCTGCCGAATAACCCCGGCTAATCCACCCGCGAGGTTGACAAACTATATAGGAACACCCCCTGGATACGCGAAAACTCGTGTTGTTCACACGAGCTTCGGAAGTGGAGCACCTTAGTGCGTCCGTTGCCTACGGTACCGTGTGCCGAAGGTTGTGGTCAATCGGTTCAGTTAGTTACTTCTATTGATATCTAGCGCTGCGAGCGCGGCGGCTCCGAGGCGTTAAAACGCTCGGTGCGCAGCTGGTTAATGGCAGGGATGTTCAAGGGCTCAAGCTCGCTGAGCGCGACTCCCATGGCCTTGGCCAGCAGCAGATCCGCCAGCTGCGGGTTGCGCGCCAAGACGGGGCCGTGCATGTAGGTGGCGATAACGCTGCCCTGTACCGCGCCCTCGGCACCGCGCTGGACGGCCCTGTCGGAGAGGTCCAGAATGGCGGCGGTATCCGCATTGCCGGTTCCGCGCGTGAGCGTTCCCAGCGGTTGGGCGGCAGGCCCCAGGATGGTTGCACCCATGTGGTTCTCAAAACCGGTGAGCGGCTCGGTGAGCTCAGCGGTGATTCCGGCCTTGGTCGGTTCCGTGGCTACCTCACCGATAGCGCGCTCGGTCATGGAGGCGGTGGTGGCGTCGATGAGCCCCACACCATCCACCACGCGGCCGGACGCACGGAAGGACTCGCCGAGTACCTGTAGGCCTGCACAAATCGCCAGAATCGGGCGCTTCGCGGCCGCCGCGCGGGTCAGGCCGCCATCGGCGATGAGGTGCTCTGCGGCGAGAATCTGCGCGGTGTCCTCGCCGCCGCCAAGGGTGTAGACGTCGAGAGAATCCGGCACCGGCTCACCTAGCTTGATGGGCACGATCTCAGCCTCGTGGCCGCGCATGCGGGCGCGCTGGCGCAGGACCAGGGCGTTGCCGTCATCGCCGTAGGTACCCAGGATGTCAGGGAGGATGAGGCCAATCTGCAGGCTAGTCATTCGAGTGCTCCTTTGCTGCTGCGGCGGTGAGGGCCTTCTTCAGATCACGGAAGGCGGTGTAGTTGGCCAAGACCTCGATGCGGCCCTCCGGGCAGGATTGAATAGCGGCGAGTGGGTCTGCGATGAGCTCGTGCGAGATATCCGCATAGACCAAACGCACTGCGAGGTCGGTGCCGCGCTCACCCGCTGCCTTGACGGGAATACCTTCGAAGTCCTCAAAGCGAACGTCCCATAGCCAGGACATATCAATACCGTCGGCGACGTGGCCATTGGCGGCGATGACCAAGCCATCTGCCTCTCGGTCCACCATGGACAGCGCTTCTTGCCAGCCGGCCGGGTTCTTGGCCAGGAGGAGACGAATCGTGCGCTTGCCCAGCGTGATGGTGGAGTAGCGTCCGGCCACATCATCGACGCCTTCCGCAGCGGCAATGGCCTTGTGGCGGTCCACGCCGAAAGCTTCGACCGCGGCGGCGACGGCTTGGGCAGCATTGCCGCGGTTCGCGCGGCCTGGGAGGGAAAGGCGCAGCTTATCGACGCCCTCCGGGCTCACCAGCCCGTCCTCCGTCACTGCCCAGGTGGGGGTGGGGCGGCGGAATGCGCGGCCGTCGGCAAGCGGCTTGACCGCGTGCCAGTCCTCGCCCTCGCGTACGATGTGGCCCCCAGTGCGCGGGCAAGTGACGGATTCACCCATCCAGCCGGCACCCGCGGAAACCCAAATGACATTCTTCGCGTCATAGGCCACGGAGGTCATGAGGACGTCATCGCAGTTGGCGATGACGAGCATGTCCGGGTGGGCCTCGACGGCGCCGCGCAAGGCGCGCTCAATCTTGTTGATCTCACCCACGCGGTCCAGCTGATCGCGGGAAAGGTTCAGCAGCACCAGCGCGGTGGGGTTGAGATTATCCGCGACGTGGGGAACGTGAAGCTCGTCTACCTCAAGGACTAGATGGCTCGCATCTTTGCCGGCCAAGAGCGCGGAGATGATTCCCGCATCCATGTTGTCGCCACCATCGTTGGTGGCCACGGTGTGTTCGGCGCGCACTGCGGCGGCCAGCATGCGCGTGGTCGTGGACTTGCCGTTGGTTCCGGTGACCAGGATAGCCGGGCGCTGATTGGCCAAGTTCTGCATGATGGTGGGGTCGATGGCATTGGCGATGAGTCCGCCAATCATGCCGCCCGCGCCGCGGCCCGTGGCGCGCGAGGCGGTGGTGGCCAGCGCCGCAGCGGTGGTAGCGACCGCAGTGCGCGCGGAAGAAAACGCGCTTCGGAAGTTAAAATTCATGTTCCCCAGAGTAGTCGGGGGACCTTAGCTATCGGTGTTGTGTGAGCGGTTGTGTCCCGAGTTTTGCTGCTTCTGGTGGTTGCCACTACCGCGGCGGCCACGTCCACCGCGCCGGCGACGGCGGCGACCTTTATTGCCGCCCCTGTTCCGGTTGTTCGAGTCGGAGTCCGACTGGGCGCGCTTGTCACTCGCAGATCCGTCGGACGAAGAGCCCTGGTGCTTCTTCTGCGCGTGTTCCTGCTTGGCAGAGTGCTGAGTACCGGAGGACTTGCGGCGCGAGCGGCGGCGGTTCTTGTTCGTGGAACGATTGCGGTTGGATTGTCCGCTGCTGTGGCGTCCGCCCGAGTTACCCGTTGACTTAGACCCGGATTCTTCCTCTGGCTCCGTGGGTTCCTCGATGCGCTCGAGAGCGGCAAGGAAGGCAACGTCGGACATCAGGGGGATGTCCTTGCGGTGAGCGTGCATGGGCTTGCCCACGAGGTTGGTGGTGATGTTGCAGACCACCAGGGACGTTTCTCGGGTGAGCTTTTCCGAGTAGTTGAGCTCCTCGCGGGCTAGGGCGGCGATGATGGTATCGGGGTCCTCGGTGATTTCCGGGGCTACAACGATCTCCATGCCGCGGATGAGCTCCTTGCCGGGCACATACGCGCCAGGGTTGTGGTGCTGGCGGGGCGCTTCAGCAGCGTCGACGCGGACGTGGGAACGCTGCAGCCCAAAACGGTCCGCTCGCAGATCATCCGGTGCTGCACTGCTCAGTGGGCCTGAAGCTTGCGCGCGATAAAGATCCACAAGCAGGCGGGTTGCTTCGCGGGAGGTCTCCTTCTCCGGCTTCTGCGCACGTTCGACGCTGGCCGTGGGGTCAGGCGCTGGAAGGCCGGTATCGCGAGCAACTGTTGCCAGACGAATATCGGTGCCCCACACGCTTTGGCGACGAGCCGTGGCGAGGGTATCCACGATCGCCACTGGGGTGGGAACGTGTCCCACCTTGAATCGGCGGCGCCGGCCTTTGCCGCGGTTGCGATTGCGCGCGCGGTTTTGGCGGGCGGCGGCGGTCATTGCGCGGCGTGCCTCTGAGACGATGAAACCCCAGGTGTAGGGGGCGTCGTGGACGATGAGCGTGCGGCCATCGATGAGCCGGTCCAGTGGTTTGAGGAGCATGGAAAAGGACTGTCCTGCCTGGACTTCCTCAGCACTGAGACCGTGCAGGTGTTTAGGGCCTGGGTCCTCGCCCGGATTGATGACGGCGTGGAACTCTTGGCCGATTTCGCCTTCGGCGTTGAGGGTTAGCGCATCCACAGTGAGCAGTCTGCCGGTGGAAGGGTGGATGCCGGTGGTTTGGATGGTCAGCGCCACGAAGGGGAAAGCTGCGAGGGCTTCCTCGCGGGCGGTGGCCTTGTCCTTGTTGTCGTCCTTGTGCGGCTGGGCCGTTTGTTGCTCATTCCCGGTCTGTTTTTGGGCAGCCTGGTGCGGGCGTGGTCCCGGCTTCGGGGCGTTGGTGTTCGGTGACGCCGCGGCCGGCGTCCCTGCTGCGCTAGGTTGCGTTGCAGGCTTGGAGGGGCCGGGTGTCGTAGTCATTGTTCACAGTTTAGTCCCCAACTGCTAGGAAGCTGGAAAGGGCACACGTGACGTAGGCGTCAACCATCTAAATGGTGGAGAGGCGAGCTGTGCCGTGGGCTAACCGAATTCGATGACGGTGACATCGCCGTCGTGGTCTGGTACGAGTTCTTGAGGTGGCTGTACGGTTCGCGTCGCAGTCGGCCTAGCGGTCACAGTCACAGGGGCCTGGCCGCCTTCGTCCGAACGATCCTGGTTCGCTGGAGGGGCGGTGGTCGGTGGCGTGTGTGGAGTAGGTTGAGCTGAGGTATCGGGTGCCGACGTCGCTGGAATTGGCGTCGAGGCGGGCGCAGTCCGAGGCGCGCTATAAGGTGCCCGGCTAGGTTGCGTCGCCTGCGGGGCTGGCGTCGGGCTCGGCGTGCCCGCGTCAGCGGTGGGGCTATTGCCGTGAAGATGCGGCGTGCGTGCTGCAGGCTCTCCCGGGAGTGCTGGTTCGGACAGATCCGTTGGTTCGGGCAGTTCCGTTGGTTCAGACAGCTTCGTTGTCACTGTTGTTTCTGCCGCGGTTGGAAAAGCGGAGTGATCGAGCGTGCGTGAGGTAGCTTCGACGTCCTGGCTTTCGGAGCGGCGAGCGCCTGGGAGCGTACCTTTGGCTGCCTCCGCTGTAGCGGAACGTTCGCTGTTAGTTCTTATATCTCTATCCGGCTTGGCAGCGTGCAGCGAGGTGCCGTTCTCCGTCATGGCTGAGTCGGTGACATGATCATGGCTGGGGCGTGGTGTGCCCGGCAAAAATGCAACGCCCGCGGTGCCACCGACTACGACAGCAGCACCTGCTGCGCAGGCAAGCTTAAAACCGGTACTGGCCGCAGCTAATTGTGTTCCAGCCGTAGCGCTAGCCGCAGCGGAATTCAGGGAGAGAACTTGCGCGCCTTGCGAAGCAGTGGAAGTTGCAGTGTGCGCTACGGCAGTAGCATGGGTGCCTCCGAGTGGCGAGATTGCTGCATGTGCCTTACCGGCGTTCGCGACCGTCGCCGCAGCCGCCCCCGCCGCGGCCGCGATGACACTTGCGGTTCCCTCGGCGAGAGAAGTGTCTGGCGTTCCTTCTTCGGCGTAGATCGTGAGAGTTGGGGAATCGGGATCCGGTGTGAAGTAGGCGCGGGCAACTGCGATGAGACCCTCATGTTTGAAACCCGCGATAGTAGTGCTCAACCGTGTGGCCTGATTGTGCGGAATGGTGGCAACAAGCTCATCGTCCACGTGAATCTCGATAGCGCGGCGGAAGAAGCGCCGGCTATTCGACAAACGCACGAGGAGTTGGGCGGGGTGCTCCGGCAGGGAATGGGATGAGCTTGCAAACTCAGTGATGTGCAGCGAGTGATCCCCGCTGAGTAAGCCCCAGCGTTGTGCTGGAGGGACATTCTGGGGGACGCAGAGACCTGGTTCGGGGAGCAGCACCTCGAACGAAGGGATTCCGTCTGTCTCCGCATCTTCACGGAGAAGGATTTCTGCGGTAGCTTGCGGAGTTAATCCAGCGCCAATGATCGGATCCAGCTCTGCGTAGTCGGCGGATTGGGAGGCGGGAATGATACCGACGATGTCCTCTTCATATCGGACACGGAAGCCGGATTTTGAGTGCCCGCACAGAGTGACAGGGAGAAGGTTGTCCTCTGCTGAAGACAGTAGCTGCAAAAACACCTCTGGGTTGACAGTGCCAACCGTAAGGCGGCGGGGCTCACCAAAACCACAGTGGGGGACAACGTAGTTAGTGACCGTCATATTTTTCGCCTTCACTGCTCAAACCGCGACACATGCGCGCGGTGGTCAACCGAGCGTAGGAGGGAATACCATAGTGCAAACTAAAATCCTCTAAGGCACACGGGGGTTAGAATTCATTGCGTTAGTGTCGTGTCCATACATTATATAACCTGCCATGCTGGCCTACAACAGCGCATTCTCATCACGGAGTTGCAGGCTAGCGGCGTTGGCAGAAATACTCCGCTCCAGGATGTCTATCCAAAGTCGCTTGCGGAGGGGAACAAGGTAGCCGAAGGGCTGAGCTTCTTCTGCTTGCTTGGTGGCGGATTTAGTCAGCGCGGTTGACAGCAGACGTAATCGCGTTGATGGACGCGCGCGTTGTGGAGCCGGCGATGCCGGCACCCCAAACCTGGGCGCCGTTGACTTCGGCGGCAATGTAGCAGGCTGCCTCCGCATCGTCACCGGAGGTGCGGGACTGCTGGGAGTAGTCGATGACCTCAAAATCAATTCCGACATCCTCCAAGGCATTAGCGTATGCGGCGATAGGGCCGTTGCCGATGCCTGAGACGATGCGCTTTTCACCGTTGAAGGCGATGGTCGCGGTTACCTTAGCGTCCTCATCCTCCGTGGTGGAGTTGTCCACCTGGAAGGAGACCAGCTCCAGCGGGGAAGTGCGCTCAAGGAATTCGTTGGCAAAGATGTCCCACATGTTCTTGGAGTTGACCTCGCCGCCCTCGGCATCGGTCACCGCTTGGACCACGGAGGAGAACTCCGCCTGCATGGCGCGCGGCATGTTGATGCCGTGATCGGTCTTCATGATGTAGGCCACGCCGCCCTTGCCGGACTGCGAGTTGACGCGAATGACCGCCTGGTAATCGCGGCCGACATCCTTCGGGTCGATGGGTAGGTAGGGGACTTCCCAGGTGGTTTCCTGCAGCTCTTCCCAAGAAACCTCGGTGTTGTTCGCGCCTGGGCGTACCTCCTGCGCCAGGGCGTCCAGGCCCTTGTTGATGGCGTCCTGGTGCGAGCCGGAGAAGGCCGTAAACACCAGTTCGCCGCCGTAGGGGTGGCGCTCCGGCACGCGCAGCTGGTTGCAGTATTCCACGGTCTCGCGGATCTTCGGCAGATCGGAGAAGTCGATCTGCGGATCCACTCCCTGGGTCAGCATGTTCAGTCCCAGGGTGACGATGTCCACGTTGCCGGTGCGCTCACCGTTGCCGAACAGACAGCCCTCGATGCGGTCTGCACCGGCCATGTAGCCCAGCTCAGCGGCGGCGATACCTTCGCCGCGGTCATTGTGTGGGTGCAGGGACATGATAATGGAATCACGCCGAGCAAAGTTGCGGTGCATCCACTCGATCTGGTCGGCGTAGACATTCGGGCTGATCATCTCGACGGTGGAGGGCAGGTTGATGATCATGGGGTTTTCTGGAGTTGCCTCCATGATGTCGACAACGGCATCGCAGACCTCAACAGCAAAGTCCAGCTCAGTTCCTGTGAAGGATTCCGGCGAGTATTCCCAGCGCCAGTTGGTGTCCGGGTAATCCTTGGCAATGCTCTTGATGAGCTCCGCGGCGTCCGTTGCCAGCTTTTTAATGGCTGGGCGGTCCTTGCGGAAGACCACACGGCGTTGCAGCTTCGAGGTGGAATTGTAGAAGTGCACAATGACGTTCTTTGCTCCCTGGCACGCCTCGAAAGTGCGGCGGATCAGGTGCTCGCGAGCCTGTACCAGGACCTGAATGGTGACGTCTTCGGGAATCTTGTTGCCCTCGATAATTTCGCGAACGAAGTCGAAGTCCGTCTGAGAGGCGGAAGGGAAGCCCACCTCGATTTCCTTGTAGCCCATCTTGACCAGCAGGTCGAACATGCGGTGCTTGCGCTCGGGGCTCATCGGATCAATGAGGGCCTGGTTGCCGTCGCGCAGGTCCACCACGCACCACTGCGGGGCCACGGTGATTTTCTTATCCGGCCACGTACGGTCAGGCAGGCTAACCGGCTCGACCTCTTCGGCGAAGCTCTGGTAGCGGTGAACTGGCATCGAGGAACCGCGCTGTTTGTTCCAGGCAGGTTGGTTGTCATTGCGCGGGCCGGCTGGGGTGGTGATTTCGCGGGGAGCGGAGATGAAAGAATCGTTCGGGGACATGGTGTTTGTTCTCTTCCTTATCGAAGGCCTGAGGCCTGAAGCGTTTGTTTCGCCGCGTTGCTGTGATGAGCAACTACGGGGCGAATTGACGGGAACGGCCAGCTGTGGTGTGTGTTGGCATCACCACGCTCCGCGACGGGGCGCTGGCCGTAAAGCTACAAACCTAAATCCCGCCGCGGCTACTAAGGAGAAGAGTGTGCCGCAAAGTCATGTGAGCCACAATACAACGCTTCTCATTGTGTGGCAACTGATTTCACATATTGGGACGTGGTGGGGTGTGGATAGGATGATTGGCGTGCATGAAGAGAATTCCACGAAGACGACGCCGGAGCCTGGGGCGGATACCGAGGTAGAAGGTGCCTCATCAGCCCCTTCCTCCCCCGCAGGTGCACAGGGGAGGCTAGCGCTCCTACCAGTTGCCGTGCTGGTCGCGGTTGTCGGCACCGCAGTGCGTATCACTGTTCTCAGCGTCATTGCCGGGGTTAATGAACAGGAAATGTGGGGTCGGCTCACAGCCTGGGATTCCAAGTACTACCTGGAAATCGCGCGCGCGGGGTATTTCGACGCCGACATCAACACGGATGGGCCGGTCCATGAAATCACTATGGCTTTCTTTCCGGGCTTTCCCTTGCTGTTGCGGGTGCTGGGCTGGACTGGAATCAGTCTGGAGATAGCCGCGCTCATTGTTAACACCCTGCTTACTGCAGTCATGGCCGCCGGAGTCATGGTTTTGGCGCGGCGCGTGGGTGCGCAGCGTCGTGGGCAATGTGCGGCGGCCCTCGTGGTGAGCAGCGCACCGATGTCTATCGTATTTTCGATGCCCTATACCGAGGCCCTCTTCGGGGCGCTGGTGGTGTGGGGGCTTATAGCCTTAGATGATCGCGCCTGGTGGCGTGCAGCGGCATTCGGCTTCGCCTTATCCTTTGTTCGGTTGACCTCCGTCGACTTCCTCGCCGTCTTTGCTCTGTGGGCGCTCATTTATGGGCGGCGCTCCTGGCAGGCGTGGCTTGGCCTCGTCGTCGCAGCGCTCCCGCTACCGGCATATCTACTGTGGACGCAGCGCTATTTGGCAGATGCTGGTGGCTACTTCGGGATTCAAACTGAGCATTGGAATTCCACCTTTGACGGCGGTGCGGCAACCGTGCAGTTCGTGTGGGAAACCCTGACTGAGAACAACGACGTGGGCTACCTGCTCACCACCCTGGTGATCGTGGGCGTTCCTGTGCTGCTGCTGGCAGCATGGGGGAGGGTTACCCCGGTGGCCTGGTGGTTTAGCGCTGCGCTCTGCGCGAATGTGCTGCTTTCCGACGGCATCATGCACTCGCGCCCGCGTCTCCTCCTGCCCGCCATTATCTTGATCCTGCCGTGGGTTGTGCGCGCGGCTAGTGCCCTGCGGCCGCGCGTGCTGTGGGCCGCGTGCGGCGCGTGGGTTCTGTGGTCCGCGTGGTTTTCCGCGTACATGCTGGTGGTCTTTGAGTGGGCGATCTAACGCGGGCTTTGCTCTGCGCGCTGAGTGCTTCCCGGGTTGACTGGAATGCGTGACAAGACAATCGTGGCGACGATCATGATGATGAGTGAAGCGCCCATCACGCACCACCCCGCAACGCTGCTGACCTGAAATTTTTCACCGAGCACCCAGTAGCCCAAGCCGAAAGCCACGATGGGCTCCATGATGGTCATGGCGGGAAGGGAGTGCGCCAAGGCACCGGCGTGGAAGGAGTATTGCTGGATGACAGTGCCGGCGGCCGCCAGCCCGATGAGCACATATAGCTCCCAGCTAGCCAGCAAGGCCGCAATGCCTTGGTGGGAGAGGACATCAACCACCGCCTTGGCCACGAGCGCCACGTAGCCGTACAGAATGCCGCACGCGCTGCCGAGTGCCAGTGCGGACTCTTCCGGGCGGTTATAGGCTGCCACGAAGAGCGCGGTGAGTGTGAGGGCGCCAAGGGCGAAGGCGGGCCACCACTGGGACCAGGTGGGCGTCGTCAAGCCTGCGGTGGGGCGCCCGTAGACCACCATAACGCTCACCGCGATGGTCAGTGCCAGGCACCAGAAGATCTCTCGTGCCGGCATCGGCCGGCGGGAATACCAGGCGGCAAGCGGCAGCGTGAACATGAGGGATAGGACAAGGATGGGCTGCACGATGAGCAGGGTGCCGAAGTGGAGCGCGATGAGCTGCAAAGCATAAGCGACAACGGCGGCGCCGGTACCAATCCACCATAGGGGTGTGCGCATTGCGGTACGCATGACGCTGCGGGAGCTGGCGTCCAACACGATGCGGTGGCGTATGACAGTTCCCCAGGCCACGACTAGTGCCGAGGCCAGTGCAAACGCAACGGCGACCAGGTTTGAAAGCATCGTTTCTACCTTACCTGGAATTAATACCCAGTACGTGTTTCGATGGTAACCAAAGGGCGGTAGGCTAAAGGAGTTGGCTGCCGGTCTATAGGTATTGGGCGGTGAACAGATATTGGCCCTCACAAACAGGAAAGGTGGGACCATCAGTGGCCCTAGTCGTACAGAAATACGGGGGATCCTCCCTCGAAAGCGCAGAGCGCATTCGCGCGGTGGCGGAGCGCATTGTGGCGACGAAGAAACAGGGCAACGACGTGGTTGTCGTGTGCTCCGCCATGGGGGATACCACCGATGAGCTCCTAGACCTCGCTGCCCAGGTTAACCCCGTCCCGCCGCAGCGCGAGATGGACATGTTGCTGACCGCTGGCGAGCGCATCTCCAATGCGCTCGTTGCTATGGCGGTGGAGTCCTTGGGTGCGCAGGCTCAATCCTTCACCGGCTCCCAAGCCGGCGTGCTCACCACCGAGCGCCACGGAAACGCCCGCATTGTTGACGTCACCCCGGGCCGCCTTACCGAAGCACTGGAAGAAAGCAAGATCTGCATTGTCGCGGGTTTCCAGGGCGTCAATAAGGAATCGCGTGATGTCACCACCCTTGGCCGCGGCGGTTCAGATACCACCGCGGTGGCGCTGGCGGCAGCACTTAAGGCCGATGTGTGTGAGATTTACTCCGATGTCGACGGCGTCTACACCGCTGACCCTCGCATCGTCCATAACGCCAAGAAACTCGACCAACTTTCCTTTGAAGAGATGTTGGAACTGGCGGCCGTCGGCTCCAAGATTCTGGTCCTGCGCAGCGTCGAGTACGCTCGCGCGTTCAACGTTCCCCTTCGAGTTCGCTCGTCTTATTCAACCGACCCCGGCACGCTGATTGCCGGATCAATGGAGGATATCCCCGTGGAAGAAGCAGTACTTACCGGTATCGCCACCGACCGTTCCGAGGCCAAGGTCACCGTTTTGGGAATTCCGGACCGCCCCGGCGAGGCAGCCAAGGTCTTCCGCGCCATCGCGGACGCTGAGATTAACATTGACATGGTCCTGCAAAACGTGTCCTCCCTGGAATCCGGTACCACCGACATCACCTTCACTTGCCCGCGCTCCGATGGCCCGAAGGCAATGGAGATCCTGGCCAAGCTCAAGGAGGAGGGCCACTGGGCCAACGTGCTGTACGACGACCAGGTGGGCAAGGTCTCCCTCGTCGGCGCAGGCATGAAGTCCCACCCGGGTGTCACCGCCGACTTCACGGAAGCGTTGCGTGATGCTGGGGTCAACATGGAGCTCATCTCTACCTCTGAGATCCGCATTTCTGTGCTGACCCGCGAGGCCGATCTCGATAAGGCAGCCATTGCTTTGCACGAGAAGTTCCAGCTGGGTGGCGAGGAAGAGGCCACCGTTTATGCTGGTACCGGACGCTAAGAATTAAGGAGTTAAGGTCATGACCACTGTTGCAGTTGTAGGCGCCACCGGCCAGGTCGGCCGCGTGATGCGCACCCTCTTGGAGGAGCGCAACTTCCCGGCCGATACGGTTCGCTTCTTTGCCTCCGCGCGTTCGGCGGGCCAGGAGCTCACCTTCCGCGAGGAGAAGATTGTCGTGGAAGATTTGGCGGAGCAGACCGTCGAAAGCCTTGCTGGGATCGACGTCGCTGTGTTTTCCGCCGGCGGCGCTACCTCGAAGGAGTATGCCCCTCTCTTCGCCGAGGCCGGTGCCATCGTGGTGGATAACTCCTCCGCGTGGCGCAAGGACCCGGATGTGCCGCTCATCGTCTCGGAAGTGAACCCGCAGGAAAAGGGCAACACCCCGAAGGGCATTATCGCGAACCCGAACTGCACGACCATGGCGATCATGCCGGTCACGAAGGCGCTTCACGACGCCGCCGGTCTCACCACCATGCGCGTCGCCTCCTACCAGGCCGTTTCCGGTTCCGGCCTGGCAGGCGTGGAAACCCTGGTTAAGCAGGTAGCGTCCATCGGTGACCGCAGCGTGGAGCTCGTCCACGATGGCTCGGCGCTCGAGGTCTCCGAGGAGGATCTGGGCCCCTACGTCGCCCCGATTGCGTATAACGCGCTGCCGCTGGCTGGCAACCTCGTCGATGATGGCACGGAAGAGACTGACGAGGAGCAAAAGCTGCGCAATGAGTCCCGCAAGATCTTGGGCATCCCGGAACTGAAGGTCTCTGGCACCTGCGTGCGCATTCCGGTATTCACCGGCCACACCATGGTGGTGCACGCGGAGTTCGAGAAGCCGATTACCCCGGATCAGGCCCGCGAGGTGCTGTCCTCTGCGCCGGGCGTCAAGGTCGTCGATGTGCCGACCCCGCTGGCGGCAGCAGGCATCGACCTCTCCCTGGTCGGTCGCATCCGCCAAGACCAGACGGTCGAGGAGAACAAGGGTCTCATCTTCGTGGTCTCCGGCGATAACCTGCGCAAGGGCGCTGCGCTTAACACCATTCAGATTGCAGAGCTCCTGGTTTAAGAAACCCCCGTTAACTTAGCTCCACGCCCCAACACAGCACGTGCTGGGCGTGGAGCATTTCTATGATCTGCGAAATCCAGGAAACATTCAGATAACTGGACAACCTTAAAGCCAGCTTATAGAGTGCAAACAGGCGCGGAGCATGCTCCCGTAACTCTCGTTTGCTGTGACTTCTCCGTCTATCGACGGGAACGCAAGAAAGAAAGCCTCTTATGACTAAAAACCTACAGAGAAAGCGATATGGCTTTCTTAGGCGTCTTAGCGCCGCACTTTTAGTTCCACTGGTGTCCGGATCTCTCATCGCTGGCCCAGTTGTGGCGGGCGCCCAGGAGGGATCGGAGCTCGACGTTGATGTCGATGCAACCGTTTCAGACTCCCTTGACCTGGATGATGATTTCTCTGCGGATGATTCGCAGGTGGTTGAGCAGGACTCTGTTGATGCGGATGCAGGTGCCGTCGAGCAACTCGAAGTGGACCAGTCTGAGGCGAGCGAGCTTGACGCCGATGAGCTCGAATTCGGTGAACTCATGCAGCCTATGGCTGTGCGTGCGGGCCAGTCTTCTGACCTAAAGTGTGAGGCTGGAACCTTCTACGCCATCCACAAGTGGGGCGAGATTCTGGAATTTAACGTTGACAATGATAACTGGGAAACGCCGACCATTAAGAACCCGGGCTTTAATTTTAGGAACGATAGATTCAGAATAGGTTACAACAGAAATGGGGATCCGTATGTCTCATGGGATGAGCAAGGCAGACAGGTGGCGTGGAACGGTCTTGGAATTACCAGTGACGGTCAAACGGCCTATGCGTACAGGAGGCTGGACGGGGGTAATGACGGCCTTGACGGTAGCTTGATTATCGGCACTGCCGACAAAAATGGCTCCACGCTGGAGGCGAGCTACACGCTAGAAAAGCGCCTGTCTTTGGTGACCGGTGCGGTAGCTCCTGATGATACGTATTATTTTGGCGGCTATTTTGTCTACGGCCAAAACGGTGAAGGAAAGGCCCCAATCAAGGAAGGTAGAGGAGAAGTACTCGAGGCGGTAAAATATACTAACGAACTTCCTCCTAGTGTTAATGTTACTGAGCTATATAGCGACGATAAGGTGGGCGTCCTAGGTCGTTACTATAAGGATTCAAATAATGGCCGAAAGTACTACATTGGCGCCGATGGGGAATTAGCCTACCCTTTTTATAACAATGGTAAACGCTATAAGTACTATTCCCCGGAAGTACGGGCTAATGTCACGGCAACTCAAGGTTTCCGTCTCTACTCTTATGATGGGACTTCTGTAAAACATGTTGGTGACATTCCAATTTGGAACTCAACGGCTAAAGCGGCAGTGAATGGCGATATTGCCTTTGACCCTGCGGGAAACCTGTATATTCTCTATAACCCTTTGGGCAATTCCCAATACAAAATTGTGCCGGTGACCTCTGAAAACCTTGACGGGGCGAACGGCGGGCAGATTGACTCGCAATTCGCGAATACGCTGAACTTTCCTGCTGGAGCTATTGCCGGTCGGAATACCCAGACCAATGGCATTGCCTTCTTGGCGAATGGCGAACTTGTGGTAGAGATTACCTCAGCAAACGTATACAATCCCAAGGTTACTTATGTGATGGTTGACCCTACGACGGGTGAAACAAGCGGCGACACAAAGAGCTTTATACAAGGAAAGGCTAAGGTTCGTTTCGAGAACGGCGGTGAAGCCTACGGGCTGTTCGGCGGTCAAACCGACTTGGCTTCCTGTACAAACTTTTCTACCCTTGAGCTGCAGAAAAACCTTCCTCGGGGGCGCGCTGCAAAGGGCGACCAGTTCCAGCTAGAAATCTATGGAGATAATGGTACGCAGCAGAAGTGGGATCGTTTGACTTGGAACGTGACTGACGGTGACAAGGCTGGTGTTCAGTCACGCATCGCTGGTCCGATTGTTGCTCGACAAGGCAAGACTTTCCGTGTGAGTGAGGTGGCTACAGCTGATCTAGGATACGAGAACGCAAAGTTTGAGTATTACACGCTGGACAAAGATCATGCACCTAAGCTTGAGTGTGTTGACCAGGATGGGGACTCGTTGCCGCCCGACAATATTAATCCAGTTCCTGACTCCGAGACTCGAGGATCGAATGATGAGCGCGCCTGGGATGTAACGATTCCTGAGGGCGAAGCCAAGCAGATCTCCTGTACTATCACGAACGAGCCTTACCGTGGTGATCTGCGTTGGACCAAGGTGGCTAGGGAAACTGACTCAGAGACTGGGGAATCAAACACTATTTCCCTGGGTGGTTCCGTGTGGAGCCTTCTGGATGAAAACAAGGAAGTTATCCCTAGGTACCGCGGCATTAGCTACGATAACTTTGCTAACTGTGAGCTAACGGAAAAAGGCTGTGAAGCTGCTGGTGCTGACTCCGACAACGCAACTGGGAAATTCCGTGTGACCGCCCTAGAATACGGAACGTACTACCTGCGTGAGGACGTAGCTCCTAAGGGGTATGAGAAGCTTACCGAGCCGATCAAATTTACTTTCGACCGTGATGGTATTCATTACGACTCATTTGATGAGCTGAATCGATACAATAAGGACACTAATACTTTCAACTTGGGCCGAATCTTGAATGAGAAGCTTCAGGGTTCCGTGAAGTGGGACAAGGTTGACCCAGAGAAGGATAACCTCTTGCTTGGCGGCTCCCAATGGAAGCTTTACAAGAAGAATGGTAGCGAGTTAGAGCAACCTGGTGTTCTCATTGAGGACAACACGGGTCAAGATGGCTACAAGGGGCGAGATGCCAACAAACTTCCAGGCGCCTTTGAAGTCAAGGGACTCGATTTTGGTACTTGGGTGATTGAAGAAACCAAGGCCCCAGAGGGCTATAGGAATACTCAACCGACTTTCGAGTTCGAGGTAACGGAGGACAAACCTGAGGCGACCATCGGTGTTCAAGGCAGAGTAAATAACTACAAGGGCCGTATTGAATGGGAAAAGGTCGACGCTGCTGACGATAAAAACCGTTTGGCCGGCTCCGAGTGGAAGCTGACTTACAAGCCGTCCGATCCCAAGGGTAAAGCTGCTGAGGTGATCATCAAGGATTGTGTGGAGGCTCCCTGTGCCAAGGATGGGGACCTCGATCCAGCACCTGGTAAATTCTCAGTTAATGATCTGGGTGAAGGCGAGTACTCCCTTGAGGAGCACAAGGCGCCGGAAGGTTACCTTGCGGAAGAAAACCTCAAGTTCACCATTGTCGTAGATGCGAATCACTACAGTGTTACTAAAGATGGAGACGGCAAATCGCAGCCAATGCCGTACAAGGTAGAAAACAATGCTGTCCGCATCCCCGTTGGCAAGATTGCCAACACCAAGGATGAGGCCACGGTGACGTGGAATAAGGTCGATTCCGCTAACACATCTAAGCTCTTGGGTGGTTCCGAGTGGAAGATCCAGCGCAAGGATGATAAAGGCGGGTGGACTGATGCCTACACCGTTGTTGATAATGCCACTGATCAGCTCAAGGATAAGCAGCTGAAGGATGAAGACTCTGACGAAGGAAAGTTCAAGGTAACCATCCCAACAGGTGACTACCGTCTTGTCGAGACCAAGGCTCCGCAGGGCTACATCATCTCTGAGGAGCTCAAGCAAGGTAAGGAATTCTCTCTCACTCGTGAGAATCTCTCCACGAACCTTTCCTTGGGAAATTGCGTGAATGACAAGGTGGAGTCGGACGTCACATGGACGAAGGTCGATGCAGAGGATAAGGCTAAGGTATTGGCCGGTTCTGAGTGGATCTTGACACCGCTGAATTCTGATAATTCACTCGATGAGGACAACAAGATCGTCATCGTGGATAACGGAAAGAACGATGCCGACGACCGCGATGGTTACCTCAAGGTAGAGAAGCTTGGTGGTGGCAAGTACGAGCTCAAGGAGACGAAGGCTCCGGAAGGCTATATCGCTGCAGACAAGACCTGGACCGTTGAGGTTAACGCCGAAACGGTCGGCAAGGTCATCGAGCTCGACCCGGTGGAGAACAAGCCCATCAAGGGCGCGGTCTCTTGGACCAAGGTCCAGGCAGATAAGACCACCTTGCTTGCTGGCTCTGAGTGGTCGCTGGTGCAGGTCGATGACAAGGACCAGCCCATCAAGGGTACTGAACTTGAAGTCACCGACTGTGAGCAGGCGGACTGTGCAGGCCCTGACGCTGATCAAACGCCAGGCAAGTTCCTTGTCAAGGATCTGAAGGCCGGAAAGTACAAGTTGGTGGAATCCAAGGCACCGGCTGGTTACAAGCTGGATGCCACAGAACACTATTTCGAAATTAAAGATGATGGAACCAGTGAGGAGGTTGTAGTGGCCGGATCGTTTGTTAACGAACTTGGTAAAGGCATTGAGCTGCCACTAACCGGCGGACGAGGTGCGTACCTGTACCAACTCCTCGGTGCGCTCCTCGGGGTTCTAGCGGCAGCGATGGGAGGCGCGCATGTAATGCGACGTCGTAACAGCTAATCGCTCAAACTACAAAGCCTCCCATGGCTTTTAATTCCCCTAATCAAATCTCTTACCCCCTTTCCACAGTGGAAAGAGGGGTCCGAAAGGAAATTAATATGCGTGTAAAGAGCACCACGATCGGCCGTCGTCTGGCCTGCGCGCTCGGCGCCTCTGCTCTCATTGTCACCGGTGCTGGCTTCGCTGCTCCGACTGCTCTCGGTGAGGAGCCGACTGCGGAGTCCTCCCAGACTGCTGAACTCGGCAACATTGACTTCACCAAAAAGGGCAGCCTCACCATCAAGAAGCACCTGCACCAGGACGGCACCTCCGCTGTAGGTGACCCGGCCACCGGTGTCTACGAAGGTAAGCCGGCCGAGGGCATTGATGGCGTTGAGTTCACCATCTACAAGATCAAGGACATTGATCTCTCCAAGAATGAGGACTGGGAAAAGGTAAACTCCTACAAGATCCCGGCGGACCCGGAGGCTGATTCAAACCTTGTGAAGGTTAAGACCGTGACCACCGAGGGCGGTGGCGTAGCTACGCTCAAGGACCTTGACCTCGCTGCCTACGTCGTCGTTGAGACCAATGCTCCAGCTGACATCATTGACCGCGCAGCGCCGTTCGTTGTCACCCTGCCTTACCCGGACACCAAGGCCAACGACGATCGCTTGGGTAAGCGCTCCGAGGATTGGCTGTATGACGTCAACGTCTTCCCGAAGAACGGTAAGACCGAGCTGAGCAAGACCGTTAAGGGTCAGGCTTCCTATGGCCTGAACATCGGTTCCGAGGTTCACTTCCCAGTGACCGCGACCGTTCCGAAGATCGCTGGGGATCGCGTATTCAAGTACTTCCAGGTCGTGGATCCGATGGATACCCGTTTCGACAAGAAGAGCCTGAAGGTCGCTAGCGTGAAGCTCAGCGGCGTCGACCTGACCTCCGACGACTACACTGTTGCTATTCAGGACTGGATGGTAACCGTATCCCTGACCCAGCAGGGCCTGGGCAAGCTGAAGAACGCTGCAGGCCAAGAGCTTGAGGTTGTTTTTGTTGGTCAGCTCGACAACCTTGGTGAGGGCGATAACTTCGGCCGTATTCTCAACATGGCATACGTGTACTCCGACACCGTTTCGAACCCGGGTGAGTCCACCCCGCCGGAGACCCCGGGTACCACTCCGCCGACCACTCCGCCGTCCACCCCGCCGACTACGACCACCCCTCCGGGTGGTACCCCGCTGGTGAAGCAGTTCTGGGGCGACCTGAAAATCCAAAAGGTTGACCAGGGCACCCAGAAGCCGTTGAAGGACGCTGAGTTCAAGATCTACCCGGCGAAGGATCCGTACCCGGCTGGCGAGTGCTCCCCGGAGTACGACGAGAACGCTACCGCGGTAAAGAAGAACGGCGTCGAGGGCGAAGATCTTGTTGTCAAGTCTGATGAGAACGGTAACGTTCACTTCGAGGGCCTGTTCGTTTCTGATGATCAGAACGATCCGAAGTCTAAAGAGTTCCGTTGCTACGTCCTCGTAGAGACCAAGGCACCGTCTGGCTTCGTCACCCCGACTGACGGTAACCAGCTCTTCCCTGTGAAGGTCACCATTGGTCAGACCGCTCAGGGAAAGTACGATTCCAAGGTCGAAAACGTTAAGCGTGATACCCCTGAACTGCCGCTGACCGGTGGCAAGGGCGTTATCATGCTCATGGTTCTGGGCGGTTTGCTGCTCGTAGTGGCTGTCGGTGCTGGCGTTGTCTTCATCCGCCGCGCTGAGGCCTAAACACGGATAATCCGTGCTAGGAATAGGCCCTCAATCGGGAGGGCCTATTCCTCCCTAGTCTTTTTATCTACATCTCAAAATTGCATTCTGCACTGTATTAACGAATGGGATACTTTCATGGCAGCACCCCTTCTTGAGCGCCCTGCGTCTCCTTCAGAAAATGAACAGGATGACAAGAAGACCTGGACGTTTTCGGGCCTTGCCTTGTTTGCCTGCCTGACGGCCTTTGCCGGCTTGATTGTTGGTCTGTATCCCACCACCGCGTCTTGGTTTAGCGCGCGCGAACAGGCACGCTTAGTTGACCTTTATGATTCAAAACTGGACAACGCTAAGCCGCTTAGTGCTAGTCAACTCATTGAATTAGCGCATCGCTACAACGACCGGCTCAGCGCCGGTGCAGCCTTGGACGCTTTTGCCAACGTGCCGCGCGGTACCGGTGACCTGGATGAGGACGGTATGTCCTACAAGGACCAGTTACGCATCGACGGAACCGATGTCATGGCCCGCATTCGTATCCCGGAAATTGACGTTGACTTGCCTATCTACCACGGAACTTCCGATGAGGTGCTCAATAAAGGTGCCGGCCACCTTGAAGGTACGTCGCTGCCTGTCGGAGGGCTAGGCACGCACTCCGTCATTACCGCTCACCGCGGATTAGCGGATGCCACGATGTTCACGAACCTTAACAAGGTAGGAATTGGTGACCGCTTTACCATCGAGGTCGCGGGACAGGTTTTAACCTATGAAATCCGTGAAACACGCGTGGTGCACCCAGAAAACACCCGCTTTTTGAAAGCGGATCCGAATCGTGACTTGGTTACGCTAGTAACGTGTACGCCGCTGGGAATTAACACACACCGTATTCTGGTTACCGCCGAAAGGGTTACTCCGACCCCGCAATCTGATATCGATGCTGCTCGCGGTGCCAGCAAGGTGGGATTCCCATGGTGGGCCGTGGCGCTCATCGGCGGCTTCTTGCTCCTAGCGTTCCTGTTCTGGCGCGCGGGCTATATGGTTCCGGCCAAGACAAAGAAGAATGAGTCCGGCAATGAGTCCGATTCAGGGGAAGAGCAGTTAGAAAGTAATTCAGATGACAACCTCTAATTTGCAATCCCCATCGCGCTCGACAGCCAGGAAACGGTCGAACCGCAGCAAGGGTGTGGCCGCCATCGTGATGGTGCTGTGTGCGCTGCTTGGCGTGGGCATCCTGCTTTACCCTGTAGTGGCCACGCAAATGAATAACTGGGAGCAATCAAAACTGGCCCGCCAGTTCTCGGATGACTCCTCTGCAGTGTCTCCGGAGCAGGCCGCCGCTGCTTTGGCGGAGGCGCGGGCATTCGATGAGGCACATACGGGTGTGAGTCTCGAGGATCCATGGAGTAGCGGGGCGCCAACAGACAGCGAAGCGTATCAGCAGTACCTCAAGGTGCTTGATGATTTCCCAGCTATGGGGCAGATCGCTATTCCTTCCATCAACGTGAACTTGCCCATCTATCACGGCACGAGTGATACCACTCTTCTTAAAGGCGTGGGGCACCTCTTCGGTACGGCGCTGCCGCTCGGCGGTGAAGGTCGGCGCACCGTTTTGACGGCTCATTCTGGTATTGAAAACTCCACCTTCTTTGACAACTTGGAAGATGTCCAGGTTGGTGATGCAATCTTCATTCGCAATATTGGCGAAACTTTGAAGTACGAAGTGCGTGACACAGAGGTCATCCTCCCGGACCAGCTTGACCGCTTGGCCCCTGAAGAGGGGAAGGATCTCGTCACACTCGTAACGTGCACTCCCTATGGAATTAATACACACCGCTTGCTCGTGACAGCTGAGCGCGTGGACTTCGATCCCGCCGAAGCCGAACAGGCCCTGGGCGGTGATGCTCTAGTGTGGCAATGGTGGATGAAGCTAGCTATTGGTGCTGCTCTGGCTTTGATTCTCCTCATGTTGCTCGGGGCGTTCCGCTTAGCCCGTAAGCGGCGTCGCACGGTAGCTGAAAGGGGTGTGCATGAATCTTAGAAACTGCACTGCCTTTGTAGTCATTGTTCTTAATAAACTTTCTTTAATCACCAATTTTCCCAGCGAGGTAAAGCAATAATGTCAATCGCAGCAATGAGGACGCACGGTCTGAGTTCGAAGATGGGTGCAGGGCTTGCGGCCTGCGCAGTGACCGGTCTGTTGATTTCGGGTGTGAGCGTGGCCGAAGCACGTACGGTCACGGGCAACACCGATGGTCTTTCTCTAGAGAGCATCGATTGCGCCGGTGCCGCGACGCTAACGATTGTGAAAACCCCGCGCGGAGATTACGAAAACAAACCGCTCAGTGCGTTGCCTGAGCACCTAGTTTCCGGCTTCCGCTTCTCTGTTACCCGCATCGAAGGTGTAGATATCACCACGCGCGAGGGACAGGAGAAGGCACGAGAGCTTTCCGTGGGGGAGGCCAAGAAGCTTCTCTCTGGTGACTCCGTAGAAATCGTTACTGATGCCCGCGGTCGTGCCACTGCTACCGGTTTACAGGAAGGCCTGTACCTGGTGCATGAGGAGGGCCCCACGAAAGAAGTGGAAGGCCAGTGGTTCTCTAAAGACTTTCTGATCGTAGTTCCGGTAGGTTCCGCAAGTCAGGAATCCAAGGAATGGCAATGTGACGCGGTAGTGATTTCTAAGGACTCGCCGAGGGAAACCCCGCCGCCTCCCACTACTGTGACGACTACGACCACCCCACCGTTCCCGCCGGCAACCACGCCACGAATCACTCCGCCGCCATCTACGGTCACCCCGCCGGCCACGGTCCCGCCGACGCAACCGGTGCCACCAAACGAGAACACCCCGCCCTCAAGGCTGGTTAATACCGGTGCAAACGTCCTCGGCGTGGTAGGCGTAGGTGCCGTGCTGTTGCTCGTTGGTTTCTGGTTAACGCGACGCCGTAGCGTACAGGATGATTCCAACTAGGAACTACTTGTGCTGCGTGCACCAAGCCCGCGGTAGGGCCCTCATACCGGGGAAGGTATGGGGGAACGCCCCTACCGCGGGCATTCATCGTTTTAGTGGCTAGAGCATCTAATTGCTGAGTGGCGTTATTTAGGGAGTAGCGGCCTGGTTTGGCCGCTTTGCCCTTAACCCTATTAGTCCTTCGGGACCTCGGGCTTGGTGTGTTCCACAAAGGTCACGGAGGGATCCGGGTCCTCGCGGTCGTATTCAATCTCATCGTCAGCCTCGAGCTCCTCGTGGATCTCATCGGCGACGGTGGAGACAAACTCTTCAGTTTCCATGTTGGAGGCCGCTGCCAGCTTGCGCAGCTCGCGCTCGTTCTTCTTGGTGAAGTGCTCGCGTGGGTCCAGACGGCGCTTGACCAGGGTGCGGGCGCGCACGCGGCGGTCAGACTCGGAGGTGATCTTGTCACGCTGGGTAATCCACGTGATGACCATGACGGCAATCATGAGCAGGCCGATCCAGCCCAGAATCGGGTAGACGCTGGAGACCAGCTGCTTGAAGCCGATGAAAGAGAGGATGAAGCCGACGACACAGGCGCCTGCGTAGACAGGGTAGAAGAGCTTCGGCTTCTTACGGGTGAGGCGCTTGCCCATGGCGTAGAACATGCCGATAGCGGTGTTGAAGACCATGCCATAGATGATGAACGTCATGAAGTAACCCAGGATTGGGTTCACGTTATTGATCAGCGAGAGTACCGGCAGGTCCTGCTCGTGAACGTCCGGGGCTACCATGTAGAGAGAGACCACGAGGAGAGCGAGCAGGAGCAGGTAGAAGAAGCCACCGATGAGGCCGCCAACACCGACGGCGCGGTTATCCAGGATGTTGCCGCCGATGACGATGGACATCGAGACCGCGCACATGACGTTGAGGCCGGTGTAGTTCAGCGCGGCCAGCCACCAGTTGTTGAGGGGACTCTCCACATTGTTGATGGCATAGTCATTGGCCCAGGACCAATCCACGTCGGTAACGATGATGGTATAACCCGTGGCCAGAACCACGAAGATGATGATGAAGGGCGTAATTGCGCCGATGACGTTGCTGACCTTATCCACATCGAGGAGGCCTACCAGCAGGACCAGCACGAGCATGACGGCCCCACCCACCCAAATGGGCACGCCGTCAAACTGCTGGCTGATGGTCGAGCCACCACCGGCGAACATGACGAAGCCGATAGAGAACAACGTGGCTAGGGTGCCCCAGTCCAGCACTCGGGAGACGATGGGGCCACTAATCTTGTCGTAGACGGCCGTGTGCTCGTCTGCCTGAAAATAGGAACCGAGCTGCAAAATGGCTACACCAGTAATGATCATGAGGGCGGCTGCAAGGAGTACGCCCCATAGGCCCATGTTTCCGAAAGCCACGAAGTACTGGATTGCTTCCTGGCCGGAGGCAAAGCCGGCGCCGACGACGACACCAATGAAGGCCATGGAAATGGCCGCTGCGCGTTTCCACATAAAGTAAAGAGGTCTCTCAATCTCACACGCGCCGGGGGATGCCATCACTACCCAAGGTGTGGTGCGGGCAAATGGGAAAGCCTCGCGGGCCCGGTTCGACTATCGATTTATCACGTGTGCTTCGAAAAATATTAGGTGTGTTCGATAGGTATTTTCCAGCTGGGACTGCGGTTTCTTCCAGGATAGGCAGTGGCGGGGGTGCAAGAATTTGCCGTTTGGTGCATGTAGGTGCAGGTTCTATGACCGGCAAAGCCGATTTGTAACGGCTCGATAACGATTAGCCGCGTTGGTCGATGAGGTCCTTGCGGGCGCGGGCGACGCGGGAGCGAATTGTACCCACGCGAACCCCGGCGATTTTCGCGGCCTCCTCGTAGGTGTAGCCCAAAACCTGGGTCAAGATGAGGGCTTCGCGGCGGTCTTCTGGGAGGGCGTCGATAAGCGCGCGGGCGTCGATCCACTCGCTCCACGTGCCCGAGCTCTCCGGGGTCGTGGTAAGGGCGGCGGCGTCTTCGTACTCGGTGGCGGACTTGCGCGGGCGGGCCATGTCGTGGCGAATGTTGTCCACCCACACGCGGCGGGCAAGCGAAAGCAGCCACGTGCGTGCTGAAGAACGGGCGGCAAAGCGGGGGAGTGCGCCGATGACGCGCAAGTAGGTTTCTTGGGTGAGGTCGTCCGCGATGTCTGGGCCGCCGAGGTGGGCGAGCAGGCGCCAGACATCATCTTGGGTGGACTTGATGAACTCCGTGAGGGCTGCGCGGTCGCCGCGGCCCGCCTTGAGGGCGAGGTCGGTGACGCGCGCATCGTCGCGTTCGGAGTGTCGTTTCACCTCCCATAACTTACCAGTCGGGGGGCGGGGAGCTCGGGCACTAGGGGCTTAAGTCTGTGAGCTCTGGCAACCTTAAAAACTGTTGCGCAGGTCATTTTTTATGGGTAGACTATGAAAGGTCCGTGATTGATAATGTAAAGCAAATTATCAACCGATCTAGGAGGCATTAACCCCATGACTAACGCTTCGAATGAGTCCGCGGCAGACAAGGTTCTAGACAAGGGGCAGCGCGCCCCGGGCGGCCCGAACACTACCCGCCCGTCCGGTCAGCCCATTGCAACGGAAAACACCAGCATCACTGCAGGCGAAAACGGCCCGGTCGTGCTCAATGACATCCACCTTATTGAGAAGCTCGCACACTTCAACCGCGAGCGCGTGCCGGAGCGCACCCCGCACGCCAAGGGCCACGGTGCCTTCGGCGAGCTGCACGTTACTGAGGACGTCTCCGCTTACACCAAGGCCAAGCTCTTCCAGAAGGGCACCGTGACCCCGATGATGGGCCGCTTCTCCACCGTCGCCGGCGAGCAAGGCTCCCCGGATACCTGGCGTGACGTCCACGGCTTCGCGCTGCGCTTCTACACTGAGGACGGCAACTACGACATCGTGGGTAATAACACCCCGGTCTTCTTCATTCGTGATGGCATCAAGTTCCCCGACTTCATCCACTCCCAGAAGCGCCTAGGCACCAACGGTCTGCGCGATGCTGACATGCAGTGGGATTTCTGGACCCGCAACCCGGAGACCACCCACCAGGTGACCTACCTCATGGGTGACCGCGGTACCCCGAAGACCACCCGCCACCAGAACGGCTACGGCTCCCACACCTTCCAGTGGGTCAACGAGTCCGGCGATGCCTTCTGGGTGAAGTACCACTTCAAGACTCGCCAGGGTGTGGAGAACTTCACCGACGCCGAAGCCACGGAGATCGCTGGTAAGAACGCGGACTACCACCGCGAGGACCTCTACAACGCCATCGAGGAAGGCAACTTCCCGGTCTGGGACGTCAAGGTTCAGATCATGCCGGTGGCGGAGGCTGAGGAGTACCGCTTCAACCCCTTCGACCTGACCAAGACCTGGTCCAAGAAGGATTACCCGCTGGTAGATGTCGGATACTTCGTGCTCAACCGCAACCCGCGCAACTTCTTCGCGCAGATTGAGCAGGTTGCCCTGGATCCGTCTAACATCGTCCCGGGCATTGGCCTGTCCCCGGATAAGATGCTGCAGGCACGCGTCTTTGCATACTCCGACCAGCAGCGCTACCGCATTGGACCGAACTACAAGCAGCTGCCGGTGAACCAGCCGCTCAACCAGGTCAACACCTACGAGCACGAGGGCCCGATGCAGTACCTGTTCAACGCCCCGGAGGATCCGGTCTACTCCCCGAACCGCCACGCCAAGGGCGGCGGCTACCTCGACGGTGATGAGAACCTGCGCTTCAAGGAGCAGGAGACCACCACCGCGCCGGACCTCTACGTAAACCCGGACCCGGCAGGTATCGACCTGGTTCGCGCGCCCTACGTCCATCACGCTGAAGACAATGACACCGTACAGGCCACCGACCTGTACGAGAACGTCTACGACGATGGCGCCAAGGAGCGTCTGGCAGACAACATCACCAATGCCATGGCAGGCGTGTCCCCGGAGACCGAGGAGCGCATCTACGCTTACTGGGATGCTGTCTCCCCGCAGCTGGGCAAGCGCGTGCGCGAGCTCTTCGCTGAAAAGAAGTAATACCACCTCAGTGAGTTAATCTCGTGGCTTCAAAAGCCCCGCCGGTCTAGTTCATTAAAGCTAGTTCCTGGCGGGGCTTTTCCGCGCGCCTGACCGCTTTTGCGCAGCGTGAACGATAGTTTCTTTTACATGACCTCACGCCTAGCCAGCCCTGCAGATGCCAACCGGAAAATTGGCGCCCGCGCTCTCATCCTCACCCTCGTGCTCATCCTGCCGCTCATCATCGGCGCGGCCGTCGCCGCCGTATCCGAATGGCAACCAGCCGAGACCTGGTCCCAGGAACAGGCGGGTGCGCCCAGCGATGGCACCATCGATCCGGCTGAGCTTTACGACGTCGCCCGAGCCCTCTCCGAAGCCAATGCCCAGGCCGGCTTCCTGGCTAATGGCGCGCAGCAGCTTGCCGATGGCACCGGCGATCTGCAGGATGGCGCCGGCGAGCTCGGCGGCGGAGTAGACAAGCTGGCTGGCGGCTCGCAAGAGCTTTATGACGGGCTTGTGCAGCTGCAGTCCGGCACCGCGCAGCTGGGCAACGGCGCTACTGAGCTGGCCGACGGCGTCGGCGGAGCCGTCGACCAAGTCATCGGTCTCGGGGTGGTTCGCGGACAGATCCTGCAGGCAATCGACGGCACCCTCAAGGACCTGGAAGGGAATAACTCGGCGGAGGCAAAGAACATCCGCTCGCAGCTGGGTGATCTGCGCAGCCAAGTGGAGAACTTCCAATTTGATCAGTCCATTCAGGACCAACTGACGCAGTTGAAGGATGGCTCGCGCGAGCTTTCCAACCAGTTGTCCGTGAGCGGCTATGCCTATCACGATGGTGTCTACCAAGCCACGGAGGGCGCACAACAGCTCAATGCTGGCATTGGTGAGCTCAATGCCAAGGTCGATGAGGCTCTTAAGGGCGTGGACAAGCTTGTGGAAGGAGCAGAAAAGGTCGACGGCATGGCCAAGCAGAATCAGACCAAGGTGCAGGGAGCGCAGCGTGCGATGCCGACCGTCGCCGGGCCCGCTGAGGCCGGTGCCGAGCCCGCTCAGCTGCTGAGCCCCATCGTCGCTATGCTCCTTGCGGCTATTGCGGTTCTGGGCGGGGGCGTTATTGGTGCTCTGCTCACGCGCGTCGACCGCCGTATCCTCGTGCTGCTCGGCGGAGCGGTGCTCATCGGTGTTGTCGTGGGCCTGCTCGTGGCTCTTTTGGCTACCGGCGTGACCGCGGCCGCGGTGGCCTGGGCGGGGCTTGCGGCGGCGGGGGCTGGGGTGGCGTCGGCAAGCATGGTGTTCGCGCTGGTGCGCTGGCTTGGTGCGGGCGGCTGGTTCCTGGGAAGTGTGCTTGCTGTCGCACAGGTCGGCGTCGTGGGATGGGCGTGGAAGGCGGCGTCGACCGGCACCGATCTCAACGCCGCGATGAGCGCGCTCGTACACCTCTTCCCCATGCAATGGGCAACCTCCGCCATTACCGTGGCGGGCAATGGTGGGCAGTCCCCGCAGCTGTGGACAGCCCTGGCTATTTTGGGGGTGATCGCGGTCGCGGCCTTCGTGCTCGTAGGCGCACCCGCCGGGCGGGAAGGCAAAGAAAAGGCCTAGCTCACAGGTCTGCGGACGGCACATCGCATAAGTGTCAAGATACGTTACGTGCATTTCCAGATTTTGCTACCGCTGTGAATGAAAAGAGTGCTAGAGTGAGAGGCGCTCACAAAGCCTACTTAGGGGGGTAGGCAAACGGTTTCTCCAATCCGTTGTGAGTGATAGGGAATAGGGGCGACGCGGCTGCTGTAGGGGCACCGCGTCGTTTCCAATTGTGGGGGTAAAGTTGGCGGAAACGACCGCTCAGGAATTGGAGATCACCGTGACCGACTCCCGCGATATCAAACCTTTTGCTGCCAGCCGCGGCCCCAAAATAACCTCCGTTGGCGCGATTATTGGTACGGCCCTGGTGGGCGGGTTGCTGCTTGGGGGAATCGGTGTGGGTACGAGCTTGGCGGTCTTCGATGAGCCAGAGCGCTCCGATTTTCTCATGCAGCCCGCGCAGCGTGAGGTGCAGGCCGACATCATGGACCCAGACGATATGCTTTCCCCGGAGGAAGAAGAGCGCATGCTCGGCGATGTCTCCCGGATCGCCGCCCCCGACGTGGTCCAGGGGCTGCACTACATGGTCTTTGCCAAGAACAAAGAAAACGTCAACGACTCCGTGGAGGCGTACCTGCGCGATCATCACCCGGAGCTCATTGGCAAGGACAAGTTTGCCGATGGTCAGGTCTTCGTCGGCGTAGGCCTTGACCCGCGACAGGCCTTCATCTTCGTGGGTGAGGACGTGGCCGATCGGATGAAGCTGCGCAAGGGTGACAGCCATTTGGAGCAGTCCATCGAAGCCATTAAGCCGGGCGTGCGGGATGACAACATCCCTGCTGGTCTCTTTGCGGGTGCGGCGGCAGCGATCGATGTGGACCGTGCTGCGGATACCCAGTATGAGAGCGCGAAAAATGGGCGCATTGGGGCGGCCATTGGCCTGGGGGCGGCGGGACTGAGCGTTGGTGGCGCGGGCGCGGGCATCGCCGGCGGTGCTCGTCGCAGCCGGCAGAAGAAGGCGCAGCAGGCGCGCGAGGATTGGGACTACGTGTCGCAGACCTATACCGATGTGGCGCAGCGTCTGAGGGAGATCGATATCCGGGCGCACTCGCTGCAATCGGGGCTGGTAGATGAGCGCCTACGTGAGGACTGGGAGGGCCTGCGCGATGACTTCCTGGCCATCGATGCCCAGGTGGGATCCCTTATGTCGATACCGGCTGACGCGCCGGATGACCAGTTCCGCTCGCATGCCGAACCCATCGCTCACGCGCGCGAACTGTGTGAGCGCGTGGAAACCGCCGAAGTCAACATTGAAAAGCTGCGCCGAATCGAAGACGCTGATGTCGATGTCCGCCGCTTCGAGCTCTATGAGTTGGGTAAAGACCTGGCCCAGGCAGGATACTTGGCCGCGGATATCGACTCGTCTCTGGAGCGTCACGCCAAGGAGCTGGAAGGTGCCGCCGTTGCTTTGTCCCAGGAACCGAATCATCCGCAGTTCATGGAACGCTACTTGGAGCTCTTGGACCGCTCCGCGCTCTTGTCGGAACACGTTCAGTCTCAGCTGCAGAAGCGCAATGAGGCCGATGAGCGGCCGGAGCGCACGCGTATCTATGACTCCAATTTCTTCGCCGGCTCCGGCTACCACGGCTACGTGCCCTTCTACGTTGTGAGTACCTGGGACAGCGATGCCACCACCGCCCGCGATAGCTCCTCCAGCAGCGGTGGCGTCAACAGCGGGTTTAGCTCGGGCTTTTCTGGTTCGGGTGGTTCTTCAAGTTTCTAGGCAGGGCAGGCGGCTCTGCCCGTCGGCACCTGCTGCTCGGTGAAAACACAAAAGAACCCGCAGTTTCCTGCGGGTTTGTGGTCGGGATAACAGGATTTGAACCTGCGACCTCTTCGTCCCGAACGAAGCGCGCTACCAAGCTGCGCCATATCCCGGTGTCTCGCTCTAAGCGGTACCGGATTACTGTAACGCACCCCAGCCTGAAAGGACAAAACGGCAGCGTGTAGGGGGTATCCCTAGGCGGCCTTCTCGGTGATGTGCAGGAGAGTGGCCGACGGGCGGCAGAACACGCGGAAGGGAACGAACTTCGAGGTGCCCAGTCCGTTGGAGACGTGCATGTACATCTCTCCGAAACGGTGCAGGCCCTCCGCGCGAACGCGGTCGATGCCACAATTGGTCACGATGGAGCGCGAGCCCGCTACCTTGAAAGGCAGGCAGAGCTGGCCGCCGTGCGTGTGCCCGGACAGGGACAGCTGGTAGCCGTCGGCGGCGAATTTCTCCAGGACGCGGGGTTCCGGGGAATGCAGTAGTGCCAGGGAAAGGTCGGCGTCCTCGTTCGGCGCACCGGCAATCTCTGAGTAGTCATCCAAGTCGTGGTGTGGGTCATCCACGCCGGCGGCAGCGAGGCGGACGTCGCCGACCTTGAACTCTACGCGGGCCTGGTTGGCGTCGTGCCAGCCGTGCTCGAGGAAGGCCGCGCGCATGCCCTTCCAGGGCAGGTTCACGTAGGAAGGTTCGTTCTTCTTTCCGACCAGGTAGTTGAAGGGATTCGGGATGCGCGGCGCCCAGTAGTCGTTGGTACCAAAACAGAACATGCCCGGGCGGCTCAGCAACGGGCCCAGGGCGCGGAGTACCTCGGGGACGGCGCGCTCGTCGGAGAGATTGTCACCAGTGTTGATCACCAAGTGCGGGTCAAGGGCATCAAGCCCCGAGACCCACTCGATTTTGGCGCGTTGGCCCGGAATCATGTGGAGGTCGGACACGTGCAGGATACGAAACTCGGACTCCTCGCGCAGCGTACCGGGCTCCAGTAGCGGCAGGGTGTACTCCTTGAGCTCGAACTTGGTGAGCTCTGAATGCGCCCATGCGGCAGTGCCCAGACCAGCGGCGGCGAGTCCGCCAAGGACAGGGTAAATCTTCACCCTCACCACACTACCTGGGCCGGCAGGCGTAGATTGAAGGGCATGAGTGAGTTGAAAGAAACTATCCGTGCTGACCTCAAGACCTCGATGAAGGCCAAGGACAAGGCCCGTACGAGCGCCATCCGTTCTCTGCTGTCTGCCATCCAGGCGGAGGAAACGACTGGTTCTCGCCATGAGATTACCGATGAGGACATCCTCAAGGTCATCGCCCGCGAGATTAAAAAGCGCCGCGAATCCGCAGAGGTCTATGCAGAAAATGGCCGCCCGGAGCTGGCGGAGGAAGAGCTTGCTGACGTCCCATTCTTCGAGGCTTACCAACCAGAGCAGCTTGATGACGACTCCCTGAACACCCTCGTCGCTGAATCTATCGCCGAGGTTGAGAAGGATTCCGGCGAGCCGGTGACCATCAAGCAGATGGGCAACGTCATGAAGGTGGCCACCGCTAAGGCCGCTGGCCGCGCCGACGGCAAGCGCCTGTCTACCGCGGTGAAGGCCGCCCTTAACTAGAGCCCGCCTTCTCGCGCGCTAGTCCGTTCTACGCTTTAGCTCGATATTCACGCTTTAGCTCGATTTTCCACGCTCTAGCGCTCGGCGCTAGAGCCCGAAGAAGCTCCGCACGTCATTCGTGAAGCGGTCGACATCTTCTTGGCTGAATAACGGCTCAGACTGCGAGGGCTGGCCGCCACCAGTGCCGGCGCCGTCACCGCTTGGGGCAGGGGGTGCGCCGTAGGTGGAGTCCCAAGCTGCTTGGTCCGAGTTTGCGGAAGAGGAGTCGCTTGCGGAGCCGTCGGAAAGCTGGAGCGTGACCTCCGAGCCCTTCTTCGCGCCGGATGGGCCGGTGATGACGCGAACCACCTTGCCGTAGCCCACACTGGGTGCGGGAACCTCGGTGGTTTTCACTACGAAGCCGGCCTTCTCCAGAGCGGACCGGGCTTGGCTTTCGGACTTGCCCTTCAGGCCGTCGATAAGCGGCGATACCGTACCGGAGTCATAGGCGCGGTCATAGTCCGGCACCGTGCCCTTCTGGGCCGCGGGAACGCGCGCAGCCATCGTGTAGAAGGTTGCCGCCGGCTCTTTGCCGCCAAAGAGGTTGCCGCTAGCGCACTGGCGCACGGGGCCGGTGCACAGTGGACTCGTGGTGGTCCCGTCATTGTAGATATACGGTGCGGCAGCGACGGCCGAGTTGAAGCCCAAGAAAGCCGAGGACTGGTTGGACTCCGTGGTACCGGTCTTGGCGGCGGCCTGACCGCTGAAGCCGGCAGCGCGTGCCGAGTCGGCAGCGGTGCCCTTTTCGGTATCGGCCGTCATGTTGTTTTCCAGGGCCTTGGCTACTTCCTTGCCCACTGCGCGCTCGCACGGCGTGTGCTTGAGGTAGACCTCGTTGCCGTGGGAGTCCGTGACTTCCTCGATGGGGTTCGGCTCGCACCACATGCCTTGCGAGGCCACCGTCGCACCCACATTGGACAGCTCCAGCGCGTTCACTGCTGTGGGGCCGAGTGTGAAGGAACCCAGGTTGGATTCCTTGATGTGGTTGGCGATGGAAGTCTCGCCGTCGTAGCTGCCGGGTTCCTCATAAGAACGCAGGCCGAGCTTGACGGCGATGTCGACCAAGCGCTCGACGCCCAGTTGCTCGGTGAGCTGGATGAAAGGGGTATTGGGGGAGTAGGCCAGCGTGTCCTGCATAGTCATCGTGGGGGCATAGCTGCCGGCGTTTTCCACGCAGTACTTGTTGGGCGGGCAGTTAGCAGCGCCGCCGTATCCTAGCCCTTCCGCCTCGTAGCGCTTAGGTACAGCCAGCTTGTCCTTAATGCCGTAGCCTGCCTCCAAGGCGGCCGCGGCAGTAAAGAGCTTGAACACCGAACCGGCACCGTTGCCCACTAGCGAATTCGGCTGGGGGAGGAGGGTTTCGTTGTTGTTGAGGTCGAGCCCGTAGGTGCGTGACGAGACCATGGCCAGCACCTTGCGGGTACTGGTGCCGGGCTGGATGACGTTCATGACCTCCGCCACGCCTTCCGCATCCGGGGCGGTATGGCTGCGCACCGCGTTGAGCGCCTGGTCCTGGACATCGGGGTCAAGCGTGGTCTTGATGGTCAGGCCACCGCGTGTCAGGTGCTCGCGGTCGATGCCTTTTTCGTCGAGGTATTCCAACACGTAGTCGCAGAAGAAACCGCGATCGCCCGCGCCGATGCAGCCATTGGCCAGGGTATCGGGGCTATCCAATACACCCAGGGGTTCCTGGGCAAAGGAATCGGCGTCCTCCTGGGAGAGGGAGCCGGTGTCGGCCATGGCCTGGAGCACCATGTTGCGGCGTTCGATGACGCCTTCCTCATTGGTGTAAGGGTTGAGATACTCCGAGGACTGCACCATGCCAGCGAGCATCGCTGCCTGCGGTACCGTGAGGTTCTCGGCACTGGTACCAAAGTAGGTGCGGGCCGCAGCCTCAACGCCATAGGCGTGGTTGCCAAAGGGCACGAGGTTGAGGTAATTAGCCAGAATCTCATCCTTGGACAGCTTGGCGTCGATATCCGTGGCCATGCGCATCTCGCGTAGCTTGCGGGCTACGGACTGTTCCGTCGCGGCCTGGCGTTCCTCGTCGGTCGTTGCATTGACCAAGAGGAGATAGTTCTTTACATACTGCTGGTCCAGCGTCGATGCACCCTGGGAGACGCCGCCTGCGGATAAATTAGTCCACAAAGCGCGCAGATTGCCCTGCAGATCGACGCCTTCATGCTCATAGAAACGGCGGTCCTCGATGGCCACGGCCGCTTGCTTCATGGCATCCGAGATTTCATCCGGCTGCACCGGATGGCGGCGTTGCTCGTAGATATAGGCAAGGGTGTTGCCCTTGGCATCCAAGATGGTGCTCACACCAGGGGCCTCGCCGTTGGTGAGATCCTGGATGTCCGATTGCATCGTGTCGTTCGTCCTGGCCACGGCAACGCCACTGACGCCGGCGACGGGGGCGATGGCCAGCGCGATGAGGATGCCGACCAGTGCTGTGGACAGGACGAGCTTTCCCAGGGATTTGATCACAGTCACCCTCCACACACTAGTGGTTCAGGTGCAGATCCGGGAGACCCCCCTAAAGTGTGACCTGTTAGACAGGGATACCGGTCTGTGAATAGACTTACCAATGGTACATAATATTCCGTCGAGTAGAGGGTTATTCACGATCTTCAGCTTCGACGGGGGTGAGCTTGGAAGGAGTTACCTAGCCGTGACAGTCAGTGTCAAAGGTGCAGGACGGTCCACAATGCTAAAGAATGCCTCGCTAACTTCTGAGCGTGGTGAGTGGGTTACCCAAGCTAAGTGCCGCAACGGTGACCCCGATGCACTGTTCGTGCGAGGTGCTGAGCAGCGAAAAGCTGCGGTGATTTGCCGCCACTGCCCGGTGCTCAATGAGTGCCGCGCGGATGCTCTGGATAACCGCGTGGAGTTTGGCGTGTGGGGCGGCCTTACGGAGCGCCAGCGCCGCGCGCTTCTGCGCAAGAACCCGCACATCACTAGCTGGGCTCACTACCTTGCTGAGGGTGGCGAACTCATCGGTATTTAGTAGCATTGATTCCATGACTAAATGGGAATATGCCACCGCGCCGGTTCTTACGCACGCGACGAAACAAATCCTCGATTCCTGGGGTGAGGACGGCTGGGAGCTCGTCACCATCACCCCGGGCATGAACCCGGAGAACGTTGTCGCCTATTTCAAGCGCCCTTTGGAGGAATCCTAATGGGTGCGCTTGCCCGCCTTGAAGAGCTCGGCGTCGAGCTGCCTTCCGTCGCTGTTCCTCTCGCGTCCTACATCCCGGCTACCCAAGTGGGTAACCAGGTCTGGACATCTGGCCAGCTGCCCGTTGTGGGCGGAGAATTGCCTGCCGCCGGCAAGGTCGGCGCAGAGGTAAGCCTCGACAAGGCGCAGGAATTGGCGCGCACGGCGGCGCTGAACGCATTGGCTGCAATCGATGGCCTCGTGGGGCTTGACCGCATTACCCGCGTGATAAAGGTAGTCGGTTTCGTAGCTTCGGATCCCTCTTTCACGGATCAGGCCGCAGTTATCAACGGTGCCTCGGATTTCCTCGGTGAGGTCTTCGGGGACGCTGGAATCCACGCGCGTTCTGCGGTGGGGGTAGCGGTCTTGCCGAAGGATTCCCCCGTTGAGATTGAAATCATCGTAGAAATCGCTGAGTAATCGGATAGGGTTAGAACCATGGAGCATCCTGCATATAGCCAACTGCGTCCCGTGAGCCAGTCCGTCGGTGTCGTGCTGTGTGATAACCCCAGCTACACCGCCTTGGAGGGCACCAATACGTGGATCATCCGCGCCGGAGAAGATTCCCGCGCCATTGTGGTCGATCCGGGCCCGGAGGATGAAGGTCACCTCAACGTTGTGACCGCGAAAGCGGGCGAGGTGGCGTTGATTCTTCTTACCCACCGCCACGATGATCACGCATCGGGCGCCCAGCGTCTGCGCCAGCTCACCGGCGCCCCCATCCGCTCTTTCGATCCGAATTACTGCAACGGAGGGGACGCGCTTGTCGACGGTGAAGTGATCACCGTCGACGGCATCACCCCTCAGCTTGAGGTGGTCCATACCCCGGGCCATACCGCAGATTCGACCTGCTTCTTCGTGTGGTCGGCGGAAGCAAAGAACTCCATGCTGGAGGGCATTCTGACCGGCGATACCATCGCAGGCCGCCACACCGTGCTGCTGTCTGAGACCGATGGTGATTTGGGCGCCTACCTGAAGACATTGGATCTTCTCGAAGAGCGTGGCAAGGATGTAGCGCTTTTCCCAGGGCACGGCCCGGACCTGGAGGACACCTCCGCGGTTGCCCGCAAGTACATTGACCGCCGCCACCACCGCCTGGACCAGATTAAGGAGGTCCGCGGGCGCCTTGGTGAGGATGTCGACGTCAAGACGCTCGTCGATGAGATGTATGACGACGTCGACCCGGTCCTTCGCCACGCCGCCGAGCAATCCACGCGCACTGCGCTGAAGTACCTCGCGGCTCAGAAGTAAAACACCGCATAGGAAAATCCCCCGAGAAATTCTCGGGGGATTTTGCATTGGGCCAAAGCCGCCCGGAGGCAGCATATGTAGGTTCGGCCTTGAAGACCTAGCGCGCGCGGCGGGCCAAGTGCTCGGTGTCAACGATGAGCACCGACTTGCCCTCCAAGCGGATCCACCCGCGGTGAGCGAAGGTGGCCAGCGCCTTGTTCACGGTCTCGCGGGAAGCTCCGACGAGCTGGGCGATCTCTTCCTGGGTGAGGTCGTGGTTCACGCGGAGCGCGCCACCCTCCTGTACACCGAAGCGGTTCGCCAGCTGCAGCAGGGTCTTAGCCACGCGGCCTGGAACGTCGGTGAAGATGAGGTCCGCCAGGTTGGCGTTGGTGCGGCGCAGGCGGCGGGCCAGCACGCGCAGCAGCTGCTGGGCAATCGCCGGGTGATCGGCTACCCACTGCTTGAGCATCTCAGAGTTCATCGTGGCGGCGGTAACCTCGGTGACGCACACGGCAGAAGAGGTGCGCGGGCCCGGATCGAAGATGGAGAGCTCGCCGAACATGTCGGACGGGCCCATCACGGTCAGCAGGTTCTCGCGGCCGTCCGGGGCGTGGCGGGCGAGCTTAATCTTGCCCGAGGTAATGATGTAGAGGCGGTCTCCCGGCTCACCTTCCTCAAAAATGGTGGTGCCGCGCGGGAAACGGACGGTTTCCATCTGCTCAATAAGGTTCTGTACTGCTACCGGATCGACGCCCTGGAAAATACCAGCGCGGGAGAGGATATCCTGTACGCCTTCCACTGTTACTCCTTAAAGCCTGCGCAGCCCGGAATACACTGGGACACAAGCTGGTTTGGTTTATGTTGACGCACCTAGACTCCAGTGCGCCACGAGGCACTGCACAACATCATACAGTGTAATTAGTCACTATTTCCACCAACGTGAAAAATAATCACACACCTTGGTTAATCCTCGAAGGCCGTCGCTTCTAGCTTCTCCATGAGAATGGCAAAGAGCGCGAGGCACAGCGGCACGAAGAGGACGAGTGAAATCATGCTTCCCATTCTAACCGCTGTCACTAGAGTTACTTCTATGTCCCCTGACCTTTCCACACCGCATGACGACGATACCGAGGCAGCGCGCATTGTCCATATTCGTACAGCCCTCGCGGAGGAATATCCCGACGCCGACTGTGAGTTGGATTTCACCTCCCCGTTGGAGCTGCTCGTAGCGACGGTTCTCTCCGCGCAGTGCACGGATGCCCGTGTCAATCAGGTGACCCCGGAGCTTTTCGCTGCCTATCCCTCCGCACCGGATTACGCAGCCGCGGACCGCTCCGATCTCGAGCGCATTCTCCGCCCACTCGGCTTTCAGCGCGCGAAGGCCGGCCACTTGCTGGGCATCGGGGAGAAGCTTGTTGCGGATTTCGACGGGCAGGTGCCCCAAGGGATCGACGAGCTCACCTCCCTGCCAGGAGTTGGCCGCAAAACCGCACTGGTGGTGCGCGGAAATGTCTTTGGGCTACCGGGGATCACGGTGGACACCCACGTCACGCGCTTAAGCCAGCGGCTCGGTCTGACTGGGGCAAAGACGCCGCGGGCGATTGAGAGGGACGTCGCCAAGCGCGTGCCCGAAGAGGAACAAACAGTGTTTTCACACCGTCTCATCCTCCACGGGCGGCGCGTGTGCACCGCCCGGAAGCCGAAGTGCGCGGCCTGCGTCCTTGCGCCATGGTGCCCGTCGCGGGGTTAAGGTGGAGCAATGAGCCAATATTCTCGGTGGCCTGGATACGTGAAGGCGAGCATCGTTGCCATTGTTGCGCTGGCAGCACTCGCATTCGTCGGCGTGGTGAATCTCCTTGAGGATGATGAGCCGGAAGTCCCTGTCCCCGAGGTACAGGAGCAAGAGGTAGCCAAGCGTCCCAAGTGCCCCGAAGGGCCGATCGCTGGTGTGGACCTTCCCTGCCTGGGCGCGGCCGGTACAGCGGCGGCCAAAGACGTCCAGATCGTCACGGTGTGGGCATGGTGGTGTGAACCGTGCCGCACGGAGCTGCCCTTCTTCGAAGACCTTGCGCGCTCGCACTCCACGTGGAATGTCGTCGGCGTGCATGCGGACGCCAACGCCGCCAACGGTGCGGCGCTTTTGAGCGATCTGCAGGTCGATATTCCCAGCTACCAGGACGAGGATGGGACCTTTGCTGGCGAGCTCGGGCTGCCGGGCGTCATCCCCATCACCCTCGTGGTGCGCGATGGCAAGGTGGAAGAGAAGTTCATTAAACCCTTTACCTCCGCCAAAGAATTGGAGGAGGCCGTCGAGGAGGTTCTTAAATGAGCCGACTGTTTCCTGCGCACGCCCCTGAGTGGCTGCACCCCGCGCTCGGGGTTGATGCCGGCAAGGTACAAGAGCACCTCATCCGTCACCTCCCGGCCGCTCGGCGCCGCCGCGAATCGGCTGTGTTGGTGCTGCTGAAGGGCACGAGCTTTGAGGATGGCGAGGTGCTGCTCACGCACCGTTCGCCCTCGATGCGCTCGCACTCCGGCCAGATTGCATTTCCTGGTGGGCGCAAGGATGAAGAGGACACTTCGCTTGTCGACGCCGCCCTGCGCGAAGCCGAAGAAGAAACCGGCCTCGACCGCTCCACCGTTACCCCTCTTGAACAGTGGGGCAAGCTAGATATCCCGGCGACCGGCAACACCGTGAGCCCCGTCTTGGCGTACTGGCATAAACCGGGCACCGTGTGGCCGGCGAGTCCGGAAGAAACCGACGACGTCTTTACCGTCCCGCTGCGGGAGCTGGTGGATCCTGCCAACCGCCTGATGGTGGGCTTTAGCCGGTGGAAGGGGCCGGCGTTTCGGACACGCGGATACCTGGTGTGGGGATTTACTGCGGGAGTGCTATCCGGGCTCATGGACCACGCGGGCTGGAGCGTGGAATGGGATAAGAATCTGGTTCATGATCTGCGTGACTCACTCGATCGCTCTTCGAATAATGAGAAGATAGGCTAGTTCTGCTCCTTTCAGCCCTTAAGAAAGTATCCCCTCTGTGTCCTTAGTCGTTGACGTTCTGATCGTGATTGCCGTGCTCCTCGCCGTGCGCGTGGGCTGGCGGCAGGGGGCTTTGGCAGCGGTCCTCGCGGCGGTGGGAATCATCGCGGGACTGGTGCTGGGAACCGTGCTGGCCCCGCTGGCGATGGGCCTGACTGACCAGGCGGCCGTGCGCTTCTTGCTGGCCGTCGGCGTGCTCATTTTGCTGGTGGGGCTGGGGCAGCTGGTGGGGACGTCGCTTGGCATGGCGCTGCGGGACCGCATGCGAACGCGGTCGGGGCAGCGCGTGGATTCGTCGATTGGCGCGGTTTTCCAAGCTGCGGCGGCCATCGTGGTGATTTGGTTGGTGTCCTTGCCCCTGGCCTCCAATTTGGGAGGCCAGCCGGGGCAGGCGCTGCGTGAATCGCGCGTGCTGAGCTCGCTCAATGCGGTGGCGCCTTCGCGCCTGGCGGCGTTGCCGAATGGCTTGGCTGCGCTCCTCAACGAGTCCGGGCTGCCGCCGTTGGTCTCGCCCTGGGAGCGTTCCGGCTCGGGCGTTGAGGTGGATGCGCCCGCGGTACATATTGGGGATCCTGAGCTCGCGGAACGCGTGCGGCCATCCGTTATCCACGTGCTGGGTGATGCCGAGGCGTGCTCGCGCCGCCTGATGGGCTCGGGCTTCGTTACGGAACCGGACTACGTCATTACGAACGCCCATGTTGTGGCGGGTACGGATAAGGTGCGTCTTGATACCGTGCTCGGGCTCAAGGAAGCGGATGTGGTCTACTACAACTCGGATGTGGACATTGCGGTGTTGCATAGCCCGGGCTTGGACCTCGAGCCGTTGCCGTGGGCGGAGCACGCGGCTGTGACGGGGGACGATGCCATCGTCTTGGGCTTCCCGCAGTCGGGTCCCTTTACTGCAGAACCGGCGCGCGTGCGCGACCGCCTTACCATCGCTGGGCCGGATATCTACTCCACGGGCCGCGTGGAGCGCGATGCCTACACGGTGCGCGGCAGCATCCGGCAGGGCAATTCCGGCGGCCCGATGATCACCCCGGAGGGCCAGGTGCTCGGCGTGGTGTTTGGTGCCTCTGTGGAGGATTCCGATACGGGCTATGCGCTCACTGCGGACGAGGTGCGCGGCCACGTGGGTGACGTCACGCAGCTTGTCGACGCCATCCCAACCGGCTCCTGCGTCGGCTAGTTCTCGCGTGCGCTTTTCTTCCCCTTGGTCGGCATTAACCCCACCTGTGAGACACTTTCTTCCCGCCCCCTTCTAAGCAGGAATTATGTTCCTCCGGTTGCGGGGTGGCTAGTGCTGTTTTAGTCTCTGTGCTCATGGGGGATATCGAAACCTACCTCCACCTTCGCAACTCGGGGATTGCACTGGTGGAGCATGCACCTGGCTCACCCGATGAGCTCCGCGTGCTCGGCGCGGATGCCTCTGATGCCACCGAGCTTGCCGGCCTACACCAGGTCTACTTCGGTCCCACCCGCTTTAGTGGCAAACAACGCAAAGCCCGCCACGCAGCACTCGCCCAGAAACACAGCCTTGGCACCCTCACACTGATTGAAACCTACACCGCACGCGTGAAAAAGACCCTGGATGCCTGGAACCTCCGCGCAAAACTCGCCGCCACACCCGCACACCGCATCCCCACTGTGGCCGCCGCACGGCTTAAAGAACTGCGTGCTAAAAGAACCGCCAAACCAGGCGTGCGCATCACCTACAGATCCGAAGGGCCCAACACGCTCTCCATTACTGATGACGCCACCACGATTGCCAACATGCGCGCCGTCTTAGAATCCACCAACACCACCGACCTTCTTCAAGCCGCCAACGACGTCTTCTTCAACCAAGCAAGCGGTACAAAGCCGGCCGTGCGCACCCAAGTCATCATCAGGACCTGACCCCTGTTAGGTAGACACCTGATATCCAGCCCTGTTGGGTTGGGAAGAAAGGTAATCTACCACCATGCCTAGGTACTCCGAACAGTTCAAACGTGATGCTGTGGCCCTCTACGAAAACAATGAGGACCTCTCACTTCACGCGGCTTCAGCAGAGCTAGGAATCAATCGTTCCTCACTTTATTCCTGGCTTAAGCAGTACGGCACCGGCAAGCGTGTCCGCACAAAAAGCATGCGCGACAAGGCACAGGCGACGACTGATTCTGAGCGGATCCGCCAGTGAGACAAAAGAAGTCTCTAAGCTTCGTGAAGAACGCGATATCCTGCGTAAGGCCGCGAAATATTTTGCCGAAGAGACACGCTGGTAATCCGCTTCCAGTTTGTCTATGACCATCGAACCGAGTACTCGGTCAAGCGGATGTGCCACGTGTTAAAGCTCAATCGCTCCTCGTTCTACAAATGGGTCAACACCCGCGAAAAACGCAGGTTAAAGATGTGTTCGGATGCTCTTATTGGTGCACGAATCAAGAGCATCTTCGATGATGAGCACGGGCTTTATGGTGCTAAACGCATCGCTGCAAGCCTTAAAGCCGATACGGACTTTCCTCCGATCAATCACAAGAAGGTCGCACGCATTATGAAATCCATGGGGCTAAAAGGCTTTACTAAACAACGTCGATGTGTCACTACCAGGCGCAAGCCTGGTCATCGAGTCATGCCAGATTTAGTAGGCCGCAAATTCACCGCTGATAAGCCGAACCAGGTGTATGTAGGCGATATCACCTACCTGCCGTGTAAGGGAGGCAAGAACATGTACCTTGCCACAGTCATCGACGTCTACTCGCGCAAACTTGTCGGTCATGCGCTCGCCGATCACATGCGGGTATCGCTGGTTATCGAAGCTTTGTCCCATGCCAGCAAGGTTCGCGGAAGCCTTAAAGGGGTAATTTTCCATTCTGATCATGGCAGTGTGTACACCTCACAGGCTTTTCAAGACCACTGCACCCAACTTGGTGTTCGCCAATCCATGGGAGCAGTGGGAACGAGTGCCGATAATGCCCTGGCAGAATCGTTTAACGCCACTTTAAAGCGTGAAGTTCTGCGAGATAGGAAAGTTTTTGACAATCCCATCATCTGCCGCCAAGAAGTCTTCCGATGGTGCATGCGCTACAACACGCGCAGACGGCACTCCTGGTGCAACCTTCTAGCCCCCGATGACTTCGAAGCACTCACATCAGCTACACTGACCCAAGCAGCATAGCTAACCCCCGACGTGTCTACTTTCCGGGGGTCAGGCCCTCACCCTCAACGAGCTCGACCAAATCATCAACGGCGACGGTGATGAGATCGAGCTCAACCTGACTAACGGCGCGCGCATGACCGGGGCAGAATTCTTAACCCACACGTTTGCCGAAATAGGCTACGCCACCATCGTCCACCCTCTTGACGGGCCCATCAACACCTGGCGACTATCGCGCGGAGCAAACCTCAACCAACGCCTTAGCCTGCACGCGGAATTCCACACCTGCTCAAGACCAGGCTGCAACAAACCAGCCGATTACTGCCAAGTCCACCACCTCATCCCCTGGCAAGCAGGTGGCTTTACCAACATCAAGAACCTGACCTTCCTGTGTGCCTACCACAACGGTATTAACGACGATGACCCTTCAAGGCCTACCGGCCGCGGCTACATGTACCGACTCAACACCGGAGTGTCCTTCATCCCACCCTGGGGTGCCCCGATAACCGCAATGCCGGAATACCAAGAAGCACTCGCCAGACTCAACACCGAAAAAGCAGGACAGCCACCAGAGGAACCACCCGACAGCAGTTAACCTCAGCCACCACGCACAGCAACGACTGAAAGGAAACGGCTTACCACCTGCACCAATACCGCCACCCGCCAACCGAGGGAAGGTTCGCGGGCACATCGGCGATCCTTCAAGACAACACCACCCACAAAACACAACAAGGTACGCAGGAAAATCGGCGAGCCTTATGCCAGCGCTACCCATCATCCAAAGCCAGACTGACGGGCAATCCGGCGACCCCAAGTCCGGCTTCACGTGCTACCGGAAGCAGCAGGAGCAATGGGGATTCTTAAGCCCTTAAAGGAGAAACCCGCCACCCAGATGCAACGGCAGTGACAGTAAGGCCGGGTTTAAGCCCTTAAAGGATGAGACCCGCCAACCGGAAGACGGTTGACGGGTCAGTCGGCGTGGGTGGTGCGTGAGCTAGTGGCCGGTGCCGATTTCTAGGTGCATGCCCGGAACCGAGTTGATGAGGTTGCGGGTGTACTCCTGCTGGGCGTTTTCGAAGATATCGTCGGCGGTGCCCTGTTCGACGGCCTGTCCCTTCTTCATGACCACTACGTCGTCGGCGGTCTGGCGGACCACCGCGAGGTCGTGAGTGATGAAGAGATACGACAGGCTGAGCTCCGACTGCAGCTCCGCGAGGAGCTGGATGATCTGGTTCTGCACCAGCACGTCGAGGGCGGAGACAGCCTCATCGAGGACGATGACCTCCGGGCGAAGAGCCAGCGCGCGGGCAATGGCGATACGCTGGCGCTGGCCGCCGGAAAGCTCGTTGGGGTAGCGGCGCATGGCGGAGCGGGGCATGGAGACCATGTCGAGAAGCTCGGCCACGCGGGCCTCACGTTCCTTGCGCGAGCCCACCTTGTGCAGGGCCATAGGTTCCTCGATGCACTTATAAATCGAGTACATCGGATCCAGCGAACCATAGGGATTCTGGAAGACCACCTGCATCTTGCGGCGGAGTTTGAAGAGCTCCTTCTTCGACAGCGTCGAGGTATCGCGGCCTTCAAACTCGATGGTGCCGGAGGTTGGCTCCAAAAGACCCAACACCATGTTGGCCACCGTGGACTTGCCGGAACCGGACTCGCCCACCAGCGCAAGGGTGGTGCCGCGGCGGATGTCGAAGGAGACATCATCGACGGCCTTCAGCAGCTTCTTGCCGCCGCGCTGGCCGCGGATATCGAATTCCTTGGTGAGGTTACGAACCGAGATGACCGGGGCCTGAGCCGCGGAAGATGAACCTGCAGCGGAATCTGCAGCGGTGGAACCAGACTCGGAGGCGGCGCCGATCGCCTCACCCGACTTCAGCTCCTTGGCTTCCACACCAGCTTCCTTGGCCGCGCGGATGCGGGAGGAGGCGAGGGAGGGGGCGGCGTCGACAAGCCGGCGCGTGTAGGGGTGCTGCGGGGAGCGCAGAATCTCTCGCGAGGGGCCCGACTCGACGATCCGGCCGCGGTGCATCACGATGAGGTGCTCCGCGCGCTCGGCCGCCAGACCGAGGTCGTGGGTAATGAAGAGCACCGCGTTACCCAGCTCCTCAGTGAGGTGCTCTAGGTGATCCAGGATGGTCTTCTGAACAGTTACATCCAGCGCGGAGGTGGGCTCGTCGGCGATGAGCAACTTCGGGCGTGCGGCCAGGCCAATCGCGATGAGCGCGCGCTGGCGCATACCACCAGAGAACTCGTGGGGGTACTGCTTGGCGCGGCGTTCGGCGTCGGGAAGCCCGGCTTCCTCCAGAAGCTCCACCACGCGTTCGTGGCGCTTGGAACCCTCCACCACGTGGTTGGCCTTGAGAGACTCCTCAACCTGCGTGCCGATGCGCCACACTGGGTTGAGGTTGGACATCGGATCCTGCGGGACCAGGCCAATCTTGTCACCGCGCAGCGATTCGAATTGCTTGTTGTTGTAGTGAGTGATGTCCTCGCCCTCAAAAAGGATCTGGCCGCCGGTAACCTTGCCGGTGCCCGGTAGCAAGCCGAGGATGGACATCGCGGTGGTGGACTTACCGGAACCGGACTCGCCCACGATGGCCACGGACTGGCCAGGGTAGATGGACATGTTGACGCCACGCACTGCCTCAACCACACCGGTGGAGGTGGTGAAGGAGATATGGACGTCCTTCATTTCAAGAAGTGGCTTAGTCATTAACGCTTCCTCGCCTTCGGATCGAGTGCATCGCGGACGACGTCACCCATCATGATGAAGCTCAACACGGTCAGGCCCAAAGCACCCGCCGGGTAGAACAGGACTGCCGGAGCGACGCGGAGGGAAGCCTGCGCGTCAGAGATGTCTCCGCCCCAGGACACGAACGTCGGCGGCAGGCCGATGCCCAGGAAGGACAAGGTGGCTTCCGCGACGATGTAGGTGCCCAGCGCCACGGTGGCGTAGGAGATGATGGGCGCGGCCGCATTCGGCAGGATGTGGCTGAACAAGATGCGCCAGCTCGACGCACCGATGGAGCGCGCGGATTGCACGAATTCCTCGTTCTTGATGGAGACCACCGCGCCGCGCGTGATGCGGGCAATGGAGACCCAGCCGAAGAGGCCGAGCACCAAGACCACCGTGACGATGGTGCGGTGCTCCTTGAACATCTGCATGACCACGATGGCGGCGAGCACCAGCGGGATGGCGAAGAAGATGTCGGTGATGCGGGAGAGAACAGAGTCGATCCAGCCGCCGAAGAAGCCGGCGATAGCACCGATCATTGAACCAAGCACTACGACGAGCAGCGTGGTGAGGACGCCGACGGCTACCGACGCGCGCGCACCGTAAATCACGCGGGCGTAGATGTCACAGCCTTGGCGGTTGAAGCCGAAGGGGTGGCCTGGCTCGGCGGGGGCGAGGGACTTGGACAGCTCGCACAGGCGCGGGTCGGTGCTAGTGAAGAGGTTTGGTGCGATGGCCAGGAGGATGGCCATGAGGATCATCACGGCCGCAATCCAGAACAGTGGGCGACGGCGCAGGTAGCGCCATGCCTCCCCCCACTGGGAGGAAGGCGCGGACTCGTCCTTGACGGCATCGACCGCGCCGAGACCCGTTTCATCGGTTTCCGAGACGAAGTGCTCTTGGCCCGGGTGGGGAGTGGTTTTCTCGAAATTAGGCATAGCGGATCCTCGGATCAAGTACGGCGTACAGGAGGTCAACGAGCAGGTTGGCGATGATGTAGATGATCACCAACACCGTGGTGAAGGAGACGATTGTGGTCGGCTCACCACGCAGAATGGCCTGGTACATGGTGCCGCCGACGCCGTTGATGCCAAAGATGCCCTCGGTCACGATGGCGCCGGTCATGAGCGCACCGATGTCGGCGCCGATGAAGGTGGCCACGGGAATCAGCGAATTACGCAGCACGTGGCGGCGGGTCACCGCGCCGTTGGACAGCCCCTTGGCGCGGGCGGTGCGCACGTAATCGGCGCGCAGGTTCTCCGCCACGGACTGGCGGGTCAGGCGGATGACGTACGCCAAGGAGAGCGCGCCGAGCACCATGGCCGGCATGAGGAGAGACTTCACTGTGGCGTTAGCGCCGACGGTAACCGGCAAGACGCCCCACTTAATGCCCACGAGGTACTGGAAGACAAAGCCGATGACGAAGGAAGGCACCGCGATGACGAGCAGGGAGATGACCAGCACGGTGGAATCGAAGAAGCCCCCGCGGCGCATGCCGGCGAAGACACCGAAGAGGATGCCGAAGGCGGACTCAAAGATAATGGCCATGACGGTCAGCTTCACAGTAACCGGGAAGGCGTTAGCCATCACCTGGGTTACGGGAACCCCGGAGAAGGTCGTACCGAAGTCCAGCATGAAGATGCCCTTGATATAGAGCAGATACTGAATGATGAACGGCTTGTCGAGGTTGTATTCCGCCTCGATGCGGGCACGGGCGGCCTCGGTGAGGCCGCGGTCACCGCCAAGGGCTTCGACAGGATCGCCGGGCATCAAGAAGACGAGCGCGTAGATGAGCAAGGTAGCTCCGAAGAACACCGGAATCATCTGGAGCACTCGGCGCCCGATATAGCGCAGCATAGTGTGGTCCTTTACTCGTTGTGGGGCAGGTGCTTGCCAGCGTCGGGACGCGGGGCATAGCTTACGAGAATTCTAATGTGTGATCCCACGCTTCGAGAAATCTATAGCGCGTTTCTAATCACACTTATGGGTGAAAACGTGGGGCGACCCCCGCTCCACGGAGGTTGCGGGGGTCGTGCGAAGTGGCCAGGGATGGCGTTACTTCTTGGTGATGTTGTAGTACACCGGCTGGGACTTCCAAGAGAAGGCAACGTTGTCGACGTTCTCGGAGTAGCCACCGGTGGCGTTGGAGTACCACAGCGGGATAGCCGGCAGGTCCTTGAACAGGACTTCCTGGGCCTCGGTGTACTTCTTGATGGCGTCTTCCTCGGAGGAGGAGGTCAGGGCTTCGTCGAGAAGCTTGTCAAACTCCGGGTTGCTGTAGTCACCGTCGTTAGAAGAGCCGTCGGTCTTGTAGAGCGGGGTGAGGAAGTTGGCCTGGCTCGGGTAGTCCGCCTGCCAGCCGGTGCGGAAGGCGGTTTTGATGGTGCGGTTAGTCACCTCATCGCGCAGGGACTTGAAGTCCGGGTATGGAGCGCCGACAGCCTCGATGCCGAGGGTGTTCTTGATGGAGTTGGTGGTCGCGTCCACCCAGCTCTTGTGGCCGCCGTCGGAGTTGTAAGCAATCTCCAGAGTCGGGTTGTCCCACTTGTTGATCTTGTCGGCCTCGGCCCACAGTTCCTTGGCCTTCTCCGGGTCATACTTCAGGACCTCGTTGCCCTTGATGTCCTCGGAGTAGCCCGGCATAACCGGGGAGGTGAAGTCCTTGGCCGGGGTGCGGGTGCCCTTGAAGATGGTGTCGGTGATCTCCTCGCGGTTGATGGCGTGGGAGATGGCCTGGCGGCGCAGCACGCCTTCCTCGCCGGAGTAGTGTTCGAGGTTCTCACCCAGGGTGAAGGACTGGAACACGGCGGTCGGCTGGTTTACAGCGCGGTCACCGAGGTCGGCCTCGTAGACGTCGAACGCGGAGTCTGGGACGGCGTCGAGGACGTCCAGGTTGCCTGCCAGCAGGTCGGCGTAGGCTGCATCCTGGCTGGCGTAGAAGACGAACTTGATGCCGTCGTTCTGCGGGGCCTGGTCGCCCTTGTATTCCTCATTTGGCACCACAGTGGCGTCCTGGTTGTGGTTCCACTCAGTCAGCTTGTACGGGCCGTTGCCAATCGGCATCTGGCCGAAGGCATCCATGTCTTCCAGGGCCGACTCGTGCAGCGGGTAGAACGCGGAGTAACCCAACTGTGCCGGGAAGTCCTGCTCCGGGCTGTTCAGAGCGATGGTGAAGGTGAGGTCATCGACGACCTTGAGGCCCTCCATCTCCTTGACGCCTTCCTCAAATCCCTTGATGTTGGAGAAGAAGGAAGCATTGAGCTGATCGTTAGCCACGGCGTAGTTCCACGCATCCACGAAATTCTTCGCGGTCACCGGGGAGCCGTCGGAGAACTTCGACTCCTTGAGCTTGACGGTGAACTCGGTGTTGTCGTCGTTCGGCTCGATGGATTCAGCCAGCTCGTTCTGGGCTTCGCCATCGCCGTCGTAGTAGACCAAGCCGGCGTAGATGGAATCGACGATGCGTCCGCCGCCAACCTCGTTGGTGTTGGCCGGAATGAGCGGGTTCTGCGGCTCGGAGCCGTTGACAGTGATGATGCCATCACCGGAGCCGGAAGCAGAATCCGAACCGGAGTTGTCGCCACCACAGGCCGCGAGGGTGAGCGGCAGGGTAGCGACAGAGAGAGCAGCGAGCGTCTTCTTGAGCGTCATGTGGGGCTTAGACCTCCGTGGTGCGAAAGATGTAGAAAACCTGTGATGTTGGTTTTATATGAAGCTACCGCGTGGCGCGTCTCATATACAAGGAATTGAAAAATATGTCCGGTGATAAAAGCTATAGATTGGTAGGTATTTGTCTTTAACCTGCGCTTTTGTCAAAGAATTAAAAAAGTCCCACCCCCCTGAGAGGGGTGGGACACGGAGAGGTGCTGAATGTTACCTATCTCGCAGCCATTGGATGATGGTTTGGGCGAAACCATGCGGGTTCTCAAGATAGGGCAGGTTCTTTGCATTGGGGATAGTGGTGGCGGTGAAGTCTCCACGGCAGCGCCGCGCAGCCCGCCGCGCCACCGGCCGCCACAGCATCTGATCGGCATGAATGAACAGCGTCGGGCACTGCACGGTGAGCTCGAGCCAACTCAGCGGAACCACAGCGGTACGCAGTCGGTGGTTCCAGATGATTCCCCGGCGGACGTTTCCTATGCGTGACGACGTCACGCGCAGGCGCAGGGCCTCCTCGCGCTCGGCGCCGTTGAAGGATCCGAGGGCGTCGAGATCCATCTCCCGAAGGTAGGTGGACTCCCGCAGTAGGAGTCTCGGGGCGCCAATTTTTCCCATGCGGCACAACGCTGCGCGCAGGAGGACCCACCCGAAGTCCCAGGGGCGTGCGGCGACGGCGCGGCGTAAATCTGCCGGGTGCGCTGCCGATACGGAGACCAGCCCGCGTACCCGTTCGGGCCGCTCGGTGGCCAGCGCCCATGCCACCGCACCGCCGGTATCCGCGCCGACTAGGTAGGCATCGTCGTGACCCAGTGCGCGGATGGCACCGCTGACATCACCAACCGCCACGCGGATATCCTGGCCGGGTTCGAGCGGTGGTTTATCGGACATGCCAAAACCACGCATATCGAGGGCGGCGACGTGGAAGCCTGCGGCGGCAAGCGGGGCAATGACATTCCGGAAGTCGAACCACCCACCAAAGGAACTATGGAGCAGCAGCACCAGCGGGTTATCCGGGTCGCCAGCGGTAGCGGCGTGCAGGCGGATGCCGCGCGTGTGCAGGAACTCGTGCTCAAAGGGGCCGTCAAGCTCCACTACGGAGGGCGGTAGGGGATTCATGGGCGGGCCTTTCGTGGGAAGGGTGCACAGAAGAAATCCGCCCCGAACGCATGTGCTCGGGGCGGGAGATTGAAAAGGACCTTAAAGGTTTAGGTGTAGAGGCCACGCTCGATGGACTTCTCAGCCTTACCCGGTACCAGCTTCTTGAGTTCCTTCGTGGACTCGATGGTCTTCTCCGGGTCCTTGACCTGCTTGACCTGCTTGAAGCCGATGAAGGCCACGACGGCGGCTAGGACGACCATGATGAGGAAGACAATCAGGAAGGCAGCCCAGCGGTCGAGCCACACGGCGAGCAGCTCCGCCAGGAAGAAGAAAAAGAAGAAGGAGCTGTACAGCGCCACGGTGCCGGCCACGCCGAACATGCCCGCGCCGATGCCGCCCTTCTTGGCAGAAGCAGCGAGCTCTGTCTTGGCTAGCTCGACCTCGGATCGAACCAGCTGGGACATCTGCTCGGTGGCGTTGGATACGAGCTGGCCGATGGATGCTTCGCCACGGCGGGAGGTATCCGCATCGCTCAAGGGAATGCTGTCTACCTTCGGGGCGAACTTGTTGGACCCGTCAGTGAATAGTCCGTCGTTGCTCACGGTTAAATACTCCTACTGTTTTGTCGCAATCTATATCGGCCATAGTAATGAACTTTCCAGCGTTCATGTGGTGCGGCCCGCAAAGTGGGTACGGCGTTATTGTAATGGGTATGCCGCATTCTGACCCGCTGACCCCGCTGATGGCCCTTTCTGGGGTGAAGGATAAAGCTGCTTCTGCCGCCTCAGCGTTAGCGCGCGTGCACCGCCGGCCCGCGGGCTTGCGCAAGTTCGACGTCATTTCTTCAGAGTCGCTCTTGCGCGGTGCGCGGGCGGCCGCGGCGATCGACGGTGCGCCGCTTGAGGCTGACGGTATCCCGCCCGCGGTCAGCGCTTATTCCCTCCTTGCCCCCGAAAAACAGGCTGCTACCGTGCGCACCTTCGCGCGGGCTCCGCTGCAGATCCTGGCCAGCATTGATGTTGCGGCGGGTGGCGCGGGCCACCCTGATCAGAATCCGGCGGTGGCGCAGGCGCTAGCACAGCTCATCACGCGCGGGGCCGGTGTGGATTTTGACCGCTTGTTACCGGTGGTGCTGCACGCGGAGATTGCCGCGCGCTCGTTTTTCGGTGCGCGCAGCACAGTCGTGGCGCTCGTTGCCGCGCGCACCGCAGCCATCCATACCGGTTTCGATCCGCGGGGCTTTGCCGTGCCTGAGACCTACCTCAACCGGCATCGCGCGGACTACCGTGCGGCACTGGATACTTACGAGGAAGATCCGGCGGCACTTATCACGCTGCTTTTCGACGCCTGGGAAGCCGGCGCCCGCGAAGCCGACGGCATCGCGCAAGCGGCCTAATCACGCAGCTGCTGCCGCGCAAAGAAAACACCGCCGACCACGAGGGCCGCTATGCCGGCCACGACCGCTGAGCCGATACCGAACTCGCGGGCGCTGGGCGCGGTGAAGAGCGGAACGGGGTGCTTAAACGTGCGGATTTCCCAGTCATGGGCAAGGGCATGCTTCTTTAACAAGCGGTCTGGATTCACGGCAACGGGGTGGCCAACCTGCTCTAACATCGGGATATCCGTGGCGGAATCGGAATAAGCAAAAGATACGTCGGGGTCGACGTTGAGCTGTTTAGCCATGCGGGCTAAGGCCTCAGCTTTTGCGGCGCCTTTGCAATAAAACAGAATCTCTCCGGTGAACCGGCCGTCTTTCTCGGCGAGCTCGGTGGCCACGACGTGCTCGATGCCCAGTTCCTGCGCGATGGGCTCGACCAGCACGCTTGCCGACGCCGAGATGATCACCACATCGTGGCCGGCGGTGCGGTGGGCGTCGATAAGCGCGCGTGCCTCCGCATAAATGGCGGGGGTGACTACTGAATGCATGGTCTCCACCGCGATGTCGTGGACTTCCTGAACGGACCAACCGGCGGCCATGGCGGCGAGCTGATCCCGGGTGGTGTCCATATGCTCACTGCTGTGCCCGGCGAGCATATAGCTGGCTTTGGCTAAAGACAGCTGGAGCGCCTCGGCATGGGTGATGAGACCGTTGTGCATGAATTCGCGGCCGAAGGCATAGGCAGAGGATGTGGCGATGATCGTTTTATCCAAGTCGAAGAACGCGGCCGCGCGGGTGGCGCCGTCAGTGGGAAAAGAGGTACCGGTCATCGAGGAAGGCCTGCCGTCTGTGTGCGAGTTACCCTGCTCATCGTAGCCTCTTAGCAGGCAGAATCGGGAGTGCGCAAACATATTGCCAGAAAACTCACGGAATGTTGGATTTCGCTGTTGTCATCTCTTGGTTCGCGTGCCATAATGTCATGTGCAAGGCCCCGATATACAGTGCGGCCTGCCCCGGCGCACCCCCCGATGCCGGGTTACCGATGGCCCGCGCACACCCCCCCCGAGGCGCGGGCCATCACCTTTTTCTTTTAAGCCAACATGCCCCCAGTCCCAGTGTTGCCGTGGCATTCAGATATGTGACTAAGGTCGTTGCACTCGTAGAGCTGGCACTCTGGAATTATCCTTGATCCACGTCGCGGCTTCGGGATCAATGAATTTCGCTACCATGTGGATAGCGTTATCAACAGAGTCAAGATGTGCGATTTCACCAGGGATATTGTGTTGTTGGACGATTGATTCGTGGTGAGAGCACCTGTTTCTCATTTTGTAAATAATGACTACAAGTTCTTCGAATTGCTGTCTGTCGTCGGGTTTTACCTTCAATGCCTTTTCTATCTGCGGCCAGATGCTCGCCTGATAGTGGCTACTTAAGAGGAAGCGCCAGAAATCAAAACTGAGTTCAGCGATGATTTTTCCTGGTGGTGCTTTCCTCCCTCCGGCTCTCTTCATTGCTTTGTGGATGCTCTTGGCTGCTTCACTGCTGAAATTTATTCGATGGTTGTCAAACCACCGTTCGTCGTATCTGCGCGTTAGGGCGGTGTGGATGCAATTGCGGAGGAGCACTTCGAGATGCTCAATGTCGGCGAGATAGGTCTTTGTAAGGTGAGTATTCCAAAGGTATAGCGCTTCTGGAGTTGGATGGGCAGCGTAACGGCTCATACGTGCAGATGAAAACCACTGAGATAGTGGTAGTAGGGCGGATTCTGGATTATTCATTATGGATATGCTAGTTTTTCTGTTGAAAGCCTCGGAACGATCCCTGCACTACAAAAGTAGGAGTAAATCGCCGGGGTTATTGATGTTTTTGGGCTTAAGGGACATTTCGTGTGGATTTGCGGCGTGTCGCACTAAGGGACATTTCGTGTGGATTTAGGAGCGTCCGGCCCAGCCTTTTCTTATGCCTAAGCTGGGGTTCCATTCGCTGTCGATGTGGATGTCGTATGTGGCTGGTCGCCCGTCTGGGTGGCCGCGTCGTGTGAGTTCTTCTCTTGCCCAGGCTGCGCGTGCTGCTTTTTCTCCTTGGCGTCCGAAGTCTTGTTGCTTGGCTAACTCCAGTGGCGCTACAGGGTCTTCGGTGTGGGTGTAGAGCCACCAGTCCATGGTGATGCGCTGATGCTCATCGAACATGCCACGATGGTTTCCGGCTAAGTCTTTGAGTTGTTTGTTGATGCCGCCTTCCAGCAGGTTCGTGGTGGCTTTTAAGTCTTGCGTGACACCTTCAGGCGGGTCAAGGAAGGTAAATAATTGTCCGGCGTGGATGAGCTTTTCTAGCCGTTTTAGAGCCCTGCGGGCGTTGCGGTGGGTGTACCACCATTTCTGGTTGGGGCTGACCCATTTCGGTACTTGGCCTGCCGGTATAGCACTGCGGTAGGTTCGCTCTTTAAGCCAATCAGCAAAGGTAATGCGGGTGTGGTGGACTGCAGCTGTAAACCGCGCAGCATCTTCACGGTTGCGTACTTGGACAAGCATGTAGCCCAGTTTCCGGATTGCTTTATGCGCTGGGTGAATCGGGTTGCGGCTGATATCAGCAAAAGTGTTGCGCTGGACGTGAACTAGGCAGCGCTGAATGGCAACGTCGGGCCATTTAGTGCGCAGTGCCTTGAGCGCTCCGCCTGCCCCGTCGGTGGTGACGATGAGTGGTTGCGCGATTTTGTCGAGCAGTTTCAGGTACTCGTATGAGCTTTCACGCAGGCACCAATGCCAGGCGATGACGTGTGTATTGGTGCAGGCTACCAACAGGCATTTCTTGTGAAAGTAGGTGCCGTCGATAAAGACCTGATCGTAAACACGATAGGGGTCAGAAGAAGTGGGCACGGTGATAAACCACAGCAGCTTAAACCACCGGGTCAAAGTCCGCCTTGTTACCCCAAGGCGCTTGGCTAAATGGTCTGCAGATTCGCCGGAGAGAATCCAGTCAATAAAGATTTTGAAATGCCGAATCTCGCTGGCGTGTGCGCGGGTATTAATCGATGAAACGTTGCATTTAGGACATAGCCAGCGTTGGGTTCCTGCCGCGGTCTTGCCGTTCTTAACCAGTCCATGGCCGCACACGTCACACGACGGCCGATTCCTATTAGCCATAGGAATTGGCCTTACCGCACCAGCAGCAGTCCTCCTATCACAGACCTAGGACTATCCAGTGTTGATTTCACAGATCGGGCCGTTGGAACCGATCCAAAATCAAGATCACCGCATTATCCCAGGCTGCCCCAGGAATCCGTATCGGTTTATCCACACGAAATGTCCCTTAAGCCTGTTTTTGGCTTTCCCTAAGCCTAAGCCCGTTGTATGGCTTGTGAGTTTTTCTTAGGACACGACGTGGCGGGTTCCCTGTGAATTGTAGGCTTTAAACCCCGTTAAATTTGTTTAAACGTCATCAAAACCGGCGTCTATAGATGAAAACTGCGGAGTTATCCACAGGCGGCTAGGAAGCCCTAGCGCGCGGTTGGGGTGCTCGCGCATGCTTCAGGCATGAGCACGTTTCACCTAGTTATCGCCGTTGGGGATGCCGCACTGCGAGCAGAAGCAGCTTCCGCGGCTGCTGCCAGTACTGCGGAAGTGAGCACCGTCGAGGATCCGCGGGACTTTTCCCGCCACCTGCCGAAGGCGGATGCTGTCTTAGCTGATTCGCTGACGGCCCGTCTCGTGGCGGGGCATCCGCGTGTGTATTTCCTGGCGCTGGATCCGGGGCCGATCGATTATGAGGCCGCACTCTGTTGCCGTGCGACTGCCGCCTTCATCGTGCCAGCCCAATCGAAAGAACTCCTGGGCGCATTAGCTGCGGACGCTACTCCTGAGACCACCGTGTCCACAGGTTTAACCCTGGCGGTGACCGGCTCCGCTGGGGGCTTAGGTACCTCGACCGTGGCGGTGGCGCTGGCCCGCGAGGCAGGCGCGGATCTCCTGGTTGATGCGTGCCCTTATTCCGGCGGCCTCGACTTGCTCACCGGCATTGAGAACAAGCCCGGCGCGCGGTGGCCGGATCTCGCTGCGGGGACCGGTTCGGTTGATGCAGCAGACCTTGTCCGTGCTCTGCCCACCACTCCGGATGGCATCGCGGTTCTCTCAGCGGCGAGGTCTGCCAACGCGGAGGTGGTTGAGATGAGTGCCACCCGGCGCGCGGCCATTATGCAAGCTGCGTGTTTATACCCGGGGACCGTGGTGGTGGATTGCCCGCCGTGGGATATCCCCGACGCGGCGGATCACGTGGTGGTGCTGACCGCCGCTGAGGTGCGGGCGGCCGCCGCCTGCGCGCAGCTGGTGGCAGAGCTTCGCGCCCGGCCGCAGGAGTGCTCCGTCGTCGTGCGCAACCGTCAGTGGGCGGGTCTGGACGCCAGCGATATTGCCACGGTGACTCATGCAGAACCCATCGCTGAGTTGCCGACGATCCGTGGTTTGACCCGCACGGTGGAAACCAGTGGGCTGCCGCGTCAGCTGCCCCGAGCCCTTGTGCGTGCCGCGCGCCAGATGTGGGAGGCCGTGGCATGAACCTGATCGATACGATGCGCACTATCGTGGCCGCCGAGCCGCAGCTGGCCCACGATGCACCGGCCTTGGCGCGGCGCATTCGCCAGGAGGCCGGAGTCATCAGCGATGTCGATGTGCTCGACCTTCTGCAGCGCTTGCGCCACGATTCCGTGGGCTTAGGATTATTGGAACCGGTCCTATCGATGCCGGGGCTGACCGATGTTGTTGTTAATGGCCCCGATTCCTGTTTCGTCGATTGCGGGCAGGGCCTGCAGCCGCGTGATATCGGCTTTGCCGATGACGCCGAAGTACGCCAGCTTGCTACCCGGCTGGCTGCGGTGGCGGGCGTGCGGCTAGATGATGCGCAACCTTTTGCCGATGGGCGCCTGACCCGCCCCGATGGAACGAGGATCCGACTTCACGCGTTGCTTGCGCCTCCTTCGGTAAGTGGAACCTGCATCAGCCTTCGTGTGTTGCGCCAGGCGCAAACCAGCCTAGAGGAGTTAATAACCAATGGCAGCATTGAATCCAGCCTGGAACATGTTTTGCGCGCCGTGGTTGAGCGCCGGGCATCCTTCCTGGTTACGGGAGGGACGGGCTCAGGCAAAACGACGTTGCTCGCTGCCTTGTTGGGGTGCGTGCCCGTCACCGAGCGCTTGCTCATCATCGAGGACACCCCGGAGCTTTCCCCGAATCACCCGCACGTGGTGACCTTGGTATCGCGCCGGGCCAACGCGGAAGGGCGCGGTGAGATTTCTATGTCGCTCCTGCTCCGCCAAGCGCTGCGCATGCGCCCAGACCGCATCGTGGTCGGTGAAATCCGCGGCGCAGAGGTAGTGGAATTGCTTGCCGCGCTCAACACTGGGCACGATGGTGGCGCGGGCACCGTGCATGCCAACTCTGTTGATGAAGTGCCCGCCCGCATGGAGGCCCTCGCAGCTCTCGGCGGGCTCGACCGCGTAGCGCTGCATTCGCAGCTAGCGGCCGCCGTGCACGTGGTTCTTGGGATGGAACGCACGCCACAGGGGCGGCGTCTCGCGCACCTCGGTGTGTTGGAGGGAAACCCGGTCACGCCTCAGCTGGTATGGACGGCTGAAGATGGTCCGCTTCCCGGGTTTGCGCAGCTGTGTTCGCGGCTGGGGGTGGAACCATGATGTGGCTATTCTTCGCGGCGGCGTGTTTGCTCTCGCAGCCGCCTTCGGTGACGCGGCTGGAATCGCCGAAACCACGTTCGCTGGCGCCTGCGGCGGTGTTTCTCGGGGTTGGGTGCTGTGTCTTTTTCGGTCGGCCCACTGTTGTGGTGGCGGTGGGCTGCATTGTGGCCTGTGCGCTGTGGTTTGCCAATGACCTGGCAGCCGCCCGGCGCCAGCGCCGCGGTGCTGAGGCACTCGCCTCCTATTTTGGATCTATTGCCGCTGAGCTGCGGGCGGGCTCGACAACGGCGGGCGCGCTGCGTCGGGGTGCAGATGCCCTTCCTGACTCCACTCCGGAGCGTCTCCGTACCGCGTTGAGCACGGCAGCGGGTCTCGCGGCGCAAGGCGGCTCACCCGCGGTGGCCCTCACGGCACCGGAGGTTGCGCGCTATGCAGCGCTACTTACACTGTCCGGGCGCCATGGCGTGGCACTGGCGAGTCTCATTGAGCAGGCCCAAAGCCAGCTGGATACCGCGCGCCGCCACGCCGGTGAGACCGCCGCCTCTTTGCAGGGGCCGCAGGCCACCGCGGTTATCCTGGCGTGCTTGCCGCTGGCGGGCATTCTCATGGGTGGGGCGATGGGTGCGGATTCCCTGGGGTTCCTGTTGGGCGGTGGCTTAGGGGGCATGCTTCTCGACGTCGGCGTGGCACTCGTCTGCGCCGGCTTTGCCTGGTCGCGCCTCATTCTGCGGAAGGCGGCGCAGTGATGGTCTTGACTTATATCTCCACTGCATTAATGGCCGCGGCACTCGCTGTTACCGCTTCCGCACCAGCTGGGCGGATTGCCGAGTCGGGGTCGCGCACGCCGCGCCCGAAGACGCCGCGCGATGGTCCAGCGGCGGACTATAGTGCGCTCGAAGCAGCCAGCGACCTCGAGCTCTTCGCTGCTTGTTTGGAGGCCGGACTCTCCACGCGAAGCGCCGTGGTGGCCGTCGCCGAAGCCTCGTCGCAGTGGTCGGAGGCGGCAGCACTCATTGGGGTAGGGGTTCCCATGAACACTGCGTGGTCGGCGTTGGCCAGCCAGCCGCATTTGGAAGAACTGGTGCGGCTTACGCAGCTGTCTGGTGAATCGGGCGCTGCCATGGCAACTGGGTGCCACCGGTTGGTGGCGCAGCTGCGTGCCGAAGCCTCGGCACAAGCTACCGCGCGGGCGGAGCGCGCTGGCGTGTTCATTGCAGCACCGCTGGCGGTGTGTTTCCTTCCCGCCTTCCTGGTCCTTGGGTTGATACCTGTCCTTATCAGCTTGGGGCAGCAACTTTTCTAGGCCCGTTCATACCAATAATCGCTCAACTAACCACTCACCAATTCAGTAAACGCAACCTACACAAACACAGGAAAGAAAGCTAGGTAAAACATGCAGAAAAAGTTAAACTACCAGTCACTATTAGGAAATGATGATGGTATGTCTACGATTGAGTACGCTATGGGTTCGCTCGCGGCTGCAGCGCTTGCCGCGGTGCTCTATGCCGTGGTCAATGGCGGTGAAGTAACCAGCGCCATTACCTCCATCATCACCGACGCGCTGTCTAACACCCCGGGCTAATGCGCGCGCTGGATGACGCCGGCTCCGTCACCATCGAGGCGGCCCTGTCGCTGTCCGCGCTCGTCATCGTTGCGGCGGGAATCGTGGGTGGCATCGCCACGCTGTCGGCCCACCTCGCTGCCGTTGACGCCGCGGGCGCTGCAGCTCGCTCCGCCGCCATCGGCGTGGACTTTCAGCGCGAAGGAGTGACGGTGACCGTGAGCGAAGGCTCCGGCCTCATGACCGCTGAGGCCGCCGTGCCCGCACCCCTGGGAACCATGCGCGCGCAGGCGGTGTTTCCCGCGGAGATGGCAGCCGGTGGGGCCGCAGGGGCGCAGCCATGAGTCGTCATCAGCGCAGCTGGGCGCGGATCCTGGCGGGCGAGGAGGGCTATGCCACCGTCGTTGCCGCCGGGATCATCGCCGCGGTAGCTTCTTTGTTGTTGGCGGTCGCGGCCATTGCCTCACTCGTTGTGGCGCGGCACGAAGCGCAGGTGGCGGCGGATCTCGCTGCGGTATCGGGGGCGTGGGAGGTGGCCAAGGGCAGGGACGCCTGCACGAAAGCTGAGGAGGTTGCCGCGCTCAATGGCGCGGAACTCGACTCCTGCGATATCGAGGGGCGCGACGTGGAGGTGACTGCCCGGCTGCGCGGGCGCAGCGCCATCGCCCGCGCTGGTCCGGTCTAGGAGGTCATGGTGACCAGCGCGCCGAGCAGCGCTACCGCGCCCGCCTTGTCCAGAGGGTTATTGCCGTTGCCGCACTTGGGGGATTGCACGCACGACGGACACCCGGACTCGCAGGGGCAGGAGCGCACGGCCTCAAAGGTAGCCTTGATCCACTCGGGGAAACGCCGGAAGCCTTCCTCGGCGAAGCCGGCGCCGCCGGGATGGCCGTCGTAAACGAAAACCGTGGGCAAGCCCGTATCGGCGTGTTGGGCGGTGGACACACCACCAATGTCCCAGCGGTCGCAGGTGGCAATGAGCGGCAGCAGCCCAATGGCGGCGTGTTCGGCCGCATGGAGGGTGCCTGGCGTGCGCCCGGCGGTGACTCCCATCGCTGCGAGTGCCAGCGGATCGATGGTGTAGGCCACCGCCCGGGTCACCAGGCGCTGCTCCGGCAGGTCAAGGGGGATATCCTCGCCCACGGAGCCATCGGGAAGCTGAACCTGGTAGCCGGTGACCTTGTCGGTCACCTCCACCTCCAAGCTGGCCACCCACAGGCCGGGGGCGTAGTTCACCAAGTCATCGGCCTCGCGCAGGATGCGGATATCCGTCGTGGACTTCGGCTGCGTGGTGTAGTCCGGCGTCTTCGGTACGGCGAGGGCTACGCCTGGCTCGGCGGGAGCTGCGCCACCATCGCCTCCGCCGAGGTGAAGTTCCTCGATCACGAAACTTTCACCGCGGTGCAGGTACACCGCGCCGGGATGTACCTGGCTGACCGCGCGGGCTGCATCGATGGTGCCGAGCAGGCGGCCGTCGGAAGAATCGACAATCATGACCTCCTCGCCTGAGCCGCCGCGCAGCGAGACGGCCGTGTGCGCGGTCTCCGGGGTGAGCTCGCTGGAGCCAGCGGGCAGGGGAGCGGCAAACCAGCCCTGCGGACGCCGGCGCAGCAGGCCCTGCTGGGCTAGGTCGTGGACCACGTCCTCGGCGTGGAAGGCGGTCACGTCGGCGTCGCTCAGCGGCTTTTCTACCGCCGCGCAGTACACGTGTCCGCCCAGGATATAAGGGTTAGCGGGGTTGAACACGCTGGCCTCGACCGGCCGGCCCAACAGCGCTTCCGGGTGGTGAACCAGGTAGGTATCCATCGGTTCATCGCGGGCTACCAACACCACCAGAGAGCCCTGCCCGCGGCGGCCCGCGCGTCCTGCCTGTTGCCAAAAGCTGGCGACCGTACCCGGGAACCCAGCGGTGACCACGGCATCCAGCCCGCCGACGTCAATGCCCAGTTCCAAAGCCGAGGTAGTGGACACACCGAGCAGTGAACCATCATCCAGTGCCTGCTCCAGCGCGCGGCGGTCTTCAGCCAAGTACCCCGCACGGTAGGCCGCAATCCGGCGCGCAAAATCCGGCCTGCCCAGCCTCCCGGAGAGCTCCTCCGCTGCCCGTAGCGCGGTGGTCTCTGCCGCGCGCCGCGAGCGCACAAAGGTCAACGTCCGCGCGCCTTGCGCCACCAGCGCGGCCATCATCCACGCTGCCTCCGTCGTAGCGGCGCGACGCACCGGGGCACCGTTCTGCCCTTCGATGCCTTCCATGAAGCCCGGCTCCCACAGCGCGACCGTCCGCGCACCCGTCGGCGCGCCATCCTCGGTCACCGCGAGCACCTCGCGCCCCGTCAGCCGCGCGGTATGCCGCGCCGGATCCCGCATGGTCGCCGAAGCCGCAATAATGACTGGCCGCGAGCCATAGTGCTCGCACAGCCGCAGCAAACGCCGCACCACCAGCGCCACGTTCGCCCCGAAAACCCCGCGGTAGGCATGCGCCTCATCGATGACGATGAATTTCAAGTGCCTCAGCACCCGCGCCCACCGCTGATGCGCCCCCAGCAGAGAAGAATGAATCATGTCCGGGTTGGAAAAGATGAACCGCGCTTGATCCCGGATGCCGGCGCGCGCTTCGGTGGGGGTGTCGCCGTCGTAGGGGGCGGGGTGGACGTCGCGAAGCACGGCGATATCCTGCGTGAGCTCCAGCACCGCGCGCAGCTGGTCCGAACCCAGCGCCTTCGTCGGCGTGATGTAGAGCGCGCACGCGGTCGAATCCTGCGCCAGGCGGGACAGGATGGGCAAACGGTAGCCCAGCGACTTTCCGGAACTCGTCCCGGTGGACACCACCACGTCGCGCCCCTCCCACGCGGCCTGTGCCACGGCGACCTGGTGGGCATAGAGCTTGGCCACACCCTGCTCCTCCAACGCCGCCCGCAACTCCGGCAGGACCCACTCCGGCCACTCGGCATAGCGCGCTGGCTGGGCGGGCAGGGTGGTGGAGTGCGTTAGCTCGGACTCGGGGAAACGCTCAACAAGGTGCTCGACGAGCTCCTCACCCAGAGGGTTCTCACTCACGCTTGCCTCCACTAATCTGCTGTAGGTGTCCAAACGTGGCACACTGGTGCACTAGTTTGCACTACTTTATTTCCGCAAAGGACAACTCATCATGGCATACGGTACCGTCAAGTTCTTCAACGCCGAAAAAGGCTACGGCTTCATTGAGCAGGAGGACGGCTCCGGCGATATCTTCGTGCACTACACCGAGATCCAAGGAACCGGCTTCCGCACTCTCGAAGATAACCAGCGCGTCTCCTTTGAGATTGGGGAAGACGCTAAGGGCCAGCAGGCCACCAACGTCGAGGTGGTTTAGGGGGACTCGGCATAGCCGCGCCGGGTATCCCACCATTCCAGCAGCTTATTCTGCCCCTTTTGCAGGCCGAAGCCGATGATGACCGCGGCGATGATGGAAATGAGCATGGCTATCGCGGGCGAGCCGGAGAAGGCCACGCCGCCGAGGTAACCAATGGCTAGCGCCTGCGCTACCCACAGCAGCACCCCGAAGGTGTCGAAGAAGAAAAACAGCGGCCACGGGTAGCGCATCGAGCCGAGCAGAATCGTCATGAAGAGCCGGGCCGAGGGGATGAAACGCGCAATGATGATCGCCGCGCCGCCGCTGCGCCGAATGTTGCGTTTAACCCACGTTAAGGCATCGTAGGCCTTCGTGCCTTTTTGGGCTCTATTTATAAGGCCAATGAGCCGCGTTCCCAGAAAGAAGCACAAGTTATCCCCCACAATGGCGGCAACCAGCGCGACGAAAAACATGGTGGGAAGGTGGGGAAAACCTTGGGAACCAGACCAAGCGCCAACCATGTTGAGGGGAACCTCTGAAGGCAACACGGGGAAGAAGCAGTCGAGGAAAATCAGCGAACCCACCAGCGGATAAATCCACTGGGTGGCCATGATGACCTCGAACCATGCAGTAATAGACGCAATCACGCTGTCTCCCGGTTGTGTACTGTGAGGCGAATCCTCGGACGGCCAGTATAGACCCCCTGTTGTGTGGACGCGTACTGGCCTGAATAACTAGAGTGAACCTCTATCTGTGTACTCTAGGGGCAATTGCCCAGCAGAGGACTAACCATCGGAAGGGATGAAGTCGAAGTGGCAGAAGCTACCGGCCCGGGGAAGACCCTGGTCATCGTCGAGTCAGCAACCAAGGCGAAGAAGATTCAGCCTTATCTCGGCGATAAGTACATTGTTGAGGCCTCCGTCGGCCACATCCGGGACCTTCCCCGCGGCGCTGCCGACGTCCCCGCTAAGTATAAGAAGGAATCCTGGGCGCGCCTCGGTGTTAACCCGGAGGATAACTTCACCCCGCTGTACGTCATCAGCCAGGACAAGAAGAAGAAGGTCGCCGACCTTAAAGCCAAGCTGAAGGAATGCGACCAGCTGTATCTCGCAACAGACCCCGACCGCGAGGGCGAGGCCATTGCATGGCACCTGCTCGAGGTGCTCAAGCCCAAGGTGCCGGTGCGCCGCATGGTCTTCAACGAGATCACCAAGTCCGCGATCCTGGAGGCGGCGGAAAATACTCGTGAGCTCGATGAGAACCTCATCGACGCCCAGGAAACCCGCCGCATCCTCGACCGCCTCTACGGCTACGAGGTCTCCCCGGTGCTGTGGAAGAAGGTCATGCCGCGCCTGTCGGCTGGCCGCGTGCAGTCGGTGGCTACCCGCGTCATCGTCGAGCGCGAGCGTGAGCGCATGGCGTTCATCCCTGCTGAGTACTGGGATCTCACAGCAACGTTGACGTCCACCCCAGATTTCGATGCACGCTTGAGCGCCCTTGACGGCAAGCGCGTGGCCGCGGGCCGCGACTTCAACGATAGGGGGCAGCTGAAGAGCGACGAGGTGGTCGTCGTCAAGCAGGCCCAGGCGGAGCAGCTGGCCAGCGCGCTGAAAGGCTCCACCATGACGGTGGCCAGCGTTGAGCACAAGCCTTATTCGCGCAAACCTTCCGCACCGTTTATGACCTCGACGCTGCAGCAAGAGGCAGGCCGCCGCCTGCACTACACCTCGGAGCGCACGATGCGCATTGCGCAGCGTCTTTACGAAAACGGTCACATTACCTATATGCGTACCGACTCGACCTCCCTGTCCAAGCAGGGCCTAGGCGCCGCGCGTGAGGCCGCCACCTCCATCTTCGGTGCGGAGTTTGTTTCGGATGGGCCGCGCACGTATGACCGCAAGGTGAAGAACTCCCAGGAGGCCCACGAGGCCATCCGCCCCGCCGGCGAACGTTTCGCCACCCCGGGCCAGCTGGCCGGGCAGCTCGACGCCGAGGAATACAAGCTCTACGAGCTAATCTGGAAGCGCACCGTGGCCTCCCAGATGGCCGATGCCAAGGGAACCTCGATGAAGGTGACCGCGGCCGTGAGCGCTGGTGGTCACGACGCGGACTTTTCTGCGACCGGCCGCACGATTACCTTCCCGGGCTTCCTCAAGGCCTATGAGGACGTGGCGGCGAAGGGCTCGAAGGAAGAGTCGCGCCTGCCGCACCTCAACGAGGGCGACACGCTGAAGACCGCTGCGGTGACTGCCGACGGCCACTCCACCAACCCGCCGGCGCGCTATACCGAGGCCAGCTTGGTCAAGAAGATGGAAGACCTGGGCATTGGGCGCCCGTCGACGTACGCCTCCATCATCAAGACCATCCAGGACCGCGGCTACGTGCTCTCCCGCGGCAACGCGCTGGTGCCTTCGTGGGTTGCCTTCGCGGTGGTGGGCCTGCTGGAGAATAATTTCACCGAGCTGGTGGATTATGATTTCACCTCCTCCATGGAGGACGAGCTCGATGCCATTGCTGCCGGTTCGGAGAACGGTACGGACTGGCTGACTAACTTCTATTTCGGCAACACGGAGGCCGGCGAGCGGAAGGCCGCATCCATTGCCCGCCACGGCGGCCTGAAGTCCCTGGTGGACATCAACCTGGAGGCTATCGATGCCCGCCAGGTCAACTCGCTGCGTCTTTACACCGACGCTGAGGGCCGCGATGTCTTCGTGCGCGTGGGCCGTTACGGGCCGTATATTGAGCGCGCCGTGGGTACCAACGAGGATGGCACGGTGGAGTACCAGCGCGCTAACCTCTCGGAGACGGTCACCCCGGATGAGCTCAATGAGGCTTTGGCGGAGAAGCTCTTTGCCACCCCGCAGGGCGGGCGCGAGCTGGGCCAGAACCCGGAGAATGGCCGCACCATCGTGGCCAAGGAGGGCCGCTTCGGACCGTACGTGACCGAGCAGGTGCGTGACGACGAGCGCGAGAAGGCCGAGGCCGAAGCCGAGGAGATCGTCAAAGAAGAGCGCGCCGCGGAGGACGCCCAGCGCGCCGCCGAGGGCAAGCGCGCGAAGAACTGGGAGACCAAGACCGCGGCGAAGCAGAAGGAAAAGCGCATTGCTGAGTACGTCGAGGAGAAGCTCAAGCCAGGCACGGCCTCGCTTTTTGCCTCGATGGAGCCGGCCAGCGTCACCCTCGAGGAAGCACTGAAGCTGCTGAGTCTGCCGCGTGAGGTGGGCGTGGACCCCTCGGATGGCGAGGTCATCACCGCGCAGAACGGCCGCTATGGCCCGTACCTAAAGAAGGGCAAGGACTCCCGTTCCTTGGCCAAGGAGGAGCAGATCTTTTCCATCACCTTGGATGAGGCGCGCCGCATCTACGCGGAGCCGAAGCGCCGCGGCCGTGCGGCCGCGCAGCCGCCGATTAAGCAGCTGGGTGATAACGACGTGTCCGGTAAGCCGATGACGGTCAAGGACGGTCGCTTTGGCCCGTACGTCACCGACGGCACGACGAATGCCTCGCTGCGCCGTGGTGACGACCCGGAGCAGCTTACCGACGCCCGCGCCAACGAGCTCCTCTCCGAGCGCCGCGCCAAGGACGCCGCGAACGGTGGTGCGAAGAAATCGACGAAGAAGAGCACCAAGAAATCGACTAAGAAATCGACGAAGAAGGCCACGAAGAAGTCGACCAAGAAGGCCACGAAGAAGCCTTCGCCGGGCACCAAGAACGTGGTCAAGGCTGGATCGCGCAGGAAGTAGCAGGACATGAAGACCAGCTTCGCCCGCGATATGGTGGCCCGCACCCAGGAAGGCACCGAGGCTCTCCTGCGCGCGGCGGGCCCGGCCTTTACTGGCCGCGATCACTTCACCCTCGGCGCGCTTGCTGCGGGGGAGACTGCTGTCTGGTCACGCCTGTTTAAGTGGCGCACGCTCGGTGTGGCCACGACGGCCGCTGTACCCGTGCTGCTGGCCCTGCGCCCGGACTGCGCACCGGAGACCCGCGTGGGGCTCATCGCCGCATCCCTGGGGCAGGCCGCCAAGCGCGGTGCACCAACGACGTTCAGCGTGACGTGTGTGAGCGCACAATACGCATCCTTCGCGTGGGCGCTGCGCGGCGCGCGCAATGATGCGGTGGGCTGGGGTCTGCGCGCCGGAGCGTGGGCCGCAGGCATTGCGCTCTCGCGCACCCGGAGTGAGCGCCTCGCCACGGCCGTCGCCGGAATCCCGGCGGCCGCTCTCTCCGCGCTAGCCGGTGATGAGAAGTTCCGCGCCGACGAAGCCACGCAAGGGCTGAGCCATGGCGCTAACCTGCTTCTGGCCTCTGAGGCGCTGACGGTCCTGAACCCGGTTGAGCAGCGCCAGGATGCGGGCCTGCGTGGCCGAGCCCTGGATGCGGCGCAGACGGTAGGCCTGGTACTGCTGGTGGATGGGTTGGCGCGGAAGGGCCGGGATTAGACGCCGCACCTAATTCCGGGCGCATTGTCTTGCCGTAGGACAAGCGGCGGTGCACCCACTCGAAGGGCCCAGGCTTGCCTGCGGCCTCGAGCGCGCAGGCGATGATAAGCGTTGCTAGCCATACCCCGGCGGCCAACGTTGCTTGGCCTGCGGCGCTGAACTCCGGTCCAATGTTGAGGGTGAAGGGGTAGACCAGCGCCAGGAAGAACACGGACTGCAGTACATAGCCGGTCATGGAACGCTTGCCGAGTGCGATGAGCGGCCACAGGAACCACGGGCGCGCACCACGGCGCTGCAGGGGTTCCAGGGCAAGTGTCGCCGCCGCCACGATGCCCGGCCCGGTGAGCATTCCGATGCAGCTATTTGCTGCGTTGAGGGGATCTGCCAGCGCTGGATCCAGCACCCCAATCGTCGACAAGCCCCAAGGCAGGCCGAGGAAGAGAATGATGGCTACAGCCACCAGTGTCCACGCCCATAGCTCGCGATGATGGCCCCCGGCCAGAGTGCCGCGGCGCGCCCACACGAAGCCCACGAGCATGACAGGCAGGACCATGGCGCCGGTTAGGGGGATGGACATCAGTTGGGCGCTGACCATGATGGCCTGCTCACCCAGCAGCTCCCAATAGGAGTCGGCGGCAGTAAAGCCGCTGAAATCGAAATCTGAAGTATCGATGAATGCGGCCCCAATACCCATTCCGATGCCCGACACAACCAGCAGCGAACAAAGCCCGTAGGCCACGCGCATGAGGAGCTTGTCAGTTAAAGAAAGCAGCAGTGCGATGAGCATGCCCATCGCGCCATAGAGGATCATGATGTCGCCGGAAAAGAGAAAGAGGCAGTGCAAGACGCCGAACAGGGCGAGAAAGCCATAGCGTTTTGCCAGCACGGCTTGTGCGCGGAGAAGCGGGAAGCCGCGCCGCCATAAGCTCATTGCGATAAGCCCCACGCCGAAACCTAAGAGCGTGGAGAACATCGGCAGGCCGCGCACGTGAATGAACATCGCGGCAAAGACCACGTAGATTTTGTCTGCGAGGGAGTCGACGCCGCCGAAATAAGCATCGGGGCCATTGCCGTCGTTCATAATCCACGCGGTGCAGACGTTTGCCAGCGCAATGCCTAGCAGAGCCATGCCGCGGGCGACGTCGGGGACGAGAAGGCGAGGACTCGAATTCTGGCGTGGCGGATGGGGTTGGTGTGGCTGATGGGGCATGGCCCCGAAACTACCAGAATCACAAAGACTTATTTATCCGAGGGCGCGCTCCGCCAGCGTCGGGCGGATAGGGCGCGCCAGTTGCGTCATGCGGCGACGCCCGCGCAGCTCGATAGACTTCATCAGTGTCCAGCGCGCTTGCTCGGCCTCGTTAGCGCCGCGCAGCGTGGCGGAGTTGGTGAGCACTTGGCCGGGCGTGTCCTTGGCCAGCTCGGTAAGGCGTGCGGCCTCATTGACGGCATCACCAATAACGGTGTACTCGAAGCGGTCCGCACCACCAATGTGGCCGGCCACCACGTGGCCCGCGGCCACACCGATGCCTGCCTGCAGTCGCAGCCCGCGCAGTTCCTGGCGCAGTTCGCGGGCAGCCTGCAGGGCCATGGAGTTGGCATCGTAGACCGTCAGTGGGGCACCGAACACGGCCAGAGCAGCATCACCCTGGAACTTGTTGATGATGCCCTTATTGCGGTGTACCACCTCAACGACGTGCTCGAAGAACTTGTTGAGCTCCTCCACGACCTCCTCCGGGGTGTGGTTGACGGCGAAGGTGGTGGAGCCGATGACGTCGATAAACAGCACGGCCACCTTGCGGTCCTCACCGCCCAGCTCCGGGCGCTCCTCCAAGGCGCGCTGTGCCACCTCAGTGCCGACATAGCGGCCGAAGATGTCGCGCACGCGCTGGCGCTCACGCAGGCCGCGCATCATTTCGTTGAAACCAGCTTGAAGAACACCGAGCTCAGAGCCGTCGTAGATGTCTACCTGGACGTCGTTCTCGCCGCGGCGCACGCGGTTGATGGCGTCCTGTAGCTCCAGGATGGGGTCCACCACGCTCATCATGGCGAACATGGTGCCGATAAGCCCCGTACCCAGCGCCGTGATGCTCAGCGCGATGATGGCGGGGATGATATCGGCGGTATCGGCGGTGAACATCCCCATTTTCTGTCCCAGGTGCACCAGGATGATGCCGATGAGCGGGATGCCGGAGGTCATGAGCCACGTGGAAAGCAGACGGTACTTAATCGGCGGCTCCAGGGTGGAATCCTCAAAGCGGCGGGCAACGGCCTCCGCCGCCACGGGGCGCACGAGGCGCTCCGCCTGCAGGTATGTCAGGAGAACGATGAGGCCGCCGGCCAGTGCAGCAGAAACACCGACGACCACGGCCAGCCGTGCCGAGTGCTGGCCCGCTAATATCACCGCCAAAAGAATGCCCAGCAGCCAGACACCTGCGGCCACGCCAGATTGGTAGAGCGGGATGCGCAGGACCAAGTTGCGCACCATGTTGGGATCATGGTCATCGGGGTTGCGCTGCCAGTCCAGCACCGGCCGGAACAGTCGCAGGGTCACCGCGATGCCGATGATGACGGCGAAGGTTACGAACAATGTGCCATAGGTCCACAGGTGGGGCGTGTGGGCGATGAAGTCGGAGATCTCCGGCATGGGGAGAAAGAAGACCACGAAGGTCATGATCGCAATGGCACCGATGATGTTGGAGCCAAGGACGAGCGCGGCGTACATCGGCCATTGAGTACCCCATAACCAGCGGGCGCCACGCATCAGTCTATTCATGGTTACTCACTTTAGTTATCCCAGTAGGCTAGGGCGAGTGAATACATCAAGCGTTGCAGAAAGGCTTGCCGACGCCCCCTCCGTCGCCCACACCATCCTCAGTGCTGCCCGCGCGGCACGGGGCGAAGGTGACCCGCGGGCGATGAGCCATTCCTGGCTCTTTACCGGTCCTCCCGGTGCCGGCCGCTCGCTGGCGGCGCAGTGTTTCGCCGCAGCACTCATGTGCACTTCTGCCGACGAGAACGGCAACCCCGGATGCGGGCGCTGTCCCTCCTGCCAAAGCGTCCTGGACAATCAAGAGCACACCGACTTGGTCTACGTGGACCCGCAGGAGCAGTTCATTACGGTCGGCGAGGCCCGCGAGGTCATTGGGCGCGCGGCCAGCCTGCCGAGTGTTGCACCCTGGCGCGTGGTCATCTTCAACAAGGCAGATCGCCTCCGCAACGAGGCCGCCAACGCACTATTGAAGACCGTAGAGGAACCCCCGGAGCGCACCGTCATCATTATGGTCGCGCCCTCGGAGGATCCGGAGGACTTCTCGGTCACTCTGCGTTCCCGCTGCCGCCACCTTTATATCCCGGCGCCGAGCGTGGAGGGTGTGGTCAAGCAGCTCGTCGCCGAGGGGGCTAGTGAAGATGACGCGCGCCTGGCCGCCGTGACCACCCTGCGTCATGTGGGCCGCGCGCGACACCTGGTCAACGAACCCGCCGCGCAGAAGCGCCGCGCCATGGCCATCAACCTGGCCGAGGATGTCTTTCACGGCTCCCAGGCCTTTCAATCCGTCACAGCGCTGCTGAAATTCATTGAGAAGGAGGCCAAGGACTCCCACGCGGCGGCGGAGGAGGCGGAGCGATCCAAGATTGAACAATCCTTCGGCGTTGGTGCCAAGGGTAAGGGCGCGACGAAGGCGCAGCGCGACGCCCGCAGTGCCCTGAAGGATATGGAGGAGCTTCACAAGAAGCGCGCTAAGCGCCGCATCGCCGACGGCCTCGACATCGCCCTCGTGGATCTCGCCGGCATCTACCGTGATGCACTCATGCTCAAAGTTGGTGCCGAGGTGGAGATGACCCACCCGGATTTCGCCGGCCTGGCCGGCGAACTTGCCCAGCGTGTGAGCGAAGATGGCTTGCTGGCCGCCCAGTCCGCCATCCGCACCTGCCGCGAGCAGCTACCGCAGAACGTCACCCCGCAGGTGGCTTTCGACGGCATGGTGGGCCGCCTGCGCCTAGCCTGCGGTGCGCGCTAACTTGCAGCATTTGCTGTGCGTGCCCCACATCAAGCAGCCCGATTTCTTTCTCAGCCCTGGCCTAGGCTAGACTCTCACGCGGTGCATATACACACTGCATCGTGCCGCCTTAGCTCAGTCGGTAGAGCATCTCACTCGTAATGAGAAGGTCGCGAGTTCGATTCTCGCAGGCGGCTCCATTAAGCCCCAGCTAGAACAGTGTTCGGCCTAAACAACACGTTTTGTCGTTTAGGCCGCCAAGGTGAGAACAAAGTAAAAACGCCAACCCTCGGAGCAAAGGAATTCTCAGGCCGAAGCCCTACTCCCATTCGGGAACCCAGCTTTATCCTTCTCGGGTTGACGTTGTGACTCAAGGATAATTGGGCGCGAGGCCTTCCACAACACATAACTTCCCGGTGTGGACAAAATGGAATCAAACTACCAGGTAAACTCGGCGCCAGAATTTTTGGGAAATACTCCGGTAACCCCAGCGTCTGCGACGACGCGCAGGCTTTCGTACTCGCTGCTTATTTCTGCTTGCGTCGGTAATACACCTGCCGGCGCACATGAGCGACGACATCGCCTTCCTCATCGATGATGTTGACGTCGAACCAATGCAGGTACTTCTGACCGTTGGCCGTCTTTTCTTCGATGAGCGCGTAGGTCTCCTCCGGAATGCGCATGTCGGCGGTGACCGTGCCACGGCCGGGCTTGAGGTACTTAATCTCACCAGCGGCATCCCAGATGCGGTACTCCTTGCCTAGACGGTGCATCGAGGCGAGCATGAAGAAGGGATCCGTCATGGCGGAGAGCGTGCCGCCGAAGGCAACGCCCATGGCGTTCTTGGTCAACATGTTTGGCTTGTGGCTGACCACGACACGCGTGCCGTCATCAGCGAATTCCTTGATCTTTATGCCAGCGCCCAGAAAGGGCGGCCAGAATCCCATGAAGAGCTTGAGCTGACGTGCAGAAAAGTGGGCCATGAGGATAGCTCCATTTGGGTGGACGGTCAGGTGGGCTAAATGTGGTCAACTCTACCGTTGTGGGATGAGGAGAGTCCCAGACTTCGGTTCTTGAGCACACTATAAGTCACCTGCGCTCACACACCCCCTTCGGCGGAGGCGTGATTCACAAAAATCAGCAGCCCTGATAAATTTCAAGTGAATTGTCAACCGGGCTGCGCCACGCCAGCCCGTACAAGCAGAATCGAATGAGTCATGCAGACAGAGGCGAAAGGCCACGTCGAGGGCCTCTACATCGATGAGCGCTTCGAGCTGCGCGCCGGGAGCATCACGGTCGGGGAGAACATTGAGGGCATAGCGCTTGGCGACGCTCCCGCAGCCGAGGCCGCCTGGCGCGCCGGGGACCCGGATGCGTTGCTGTGGGTGCCCGGCTTCGTGGATCTGCACAACCACGGCGGCAACGGCGGGGGATTCCCCAACGGCGATTATGAGCAGTGCCTGGCCGCCGCCCGCTTCCACCGTGCGCAGGGGACGACGACGCTGCTGGCCAGTATGGTCTCCGGGACGCAAGAAGAACTGTGCGCTCGGGCGGAGCTTTTGGCTCAGCTGGCCGAAGAAGGCGAGATCGCCGGCATCCACATGGAGGGTCCCTTCATCGCGGCGGCCAAGTGCGGCGCGCAGGACCCTTCGCGCATCGTGCCCGGTGACCCGGACTTCTTCCGCGCGGTCATCGCCGCGGCCCGCGGCCACCTGCGTTCGATTACCTTTGCGCCGGAAACGGAGAACGTCGACAAGCTGCTCGAAGTCTGCGCGGAGCACAGCATCATTGCCAGCCTGGGCCACACCGAGGCCGATTACGACACCACGCTGAAGGTTATCGCCCAGGCCAAGGAGCTCGGCGTCACCGTGACTGGCACGCACCTGTTTAACGCCATGCCGCCCATCCACCACCGCGCGCCGGGCACGGTCGCGGCTTTGCTCACCGCGGCGAAGGCGGGGGACGTGGCTGTCGAGCTCATCGCCGATGGCGTGCATCTTGTGGACGGCACCGTGGACATGGCTCACAACCCCCGCGCCTTCGCGGTGACGGATGCCATGGCGGCCGCCGGTATGGCCGATGGTGACTATGAATTGGGCTCCCTCCCCGTCACCGTGAGCGGGGGAGTCGCGCGCGTGCCCAGCGGCGCCATCGCGGGTGGTACGTCCACCTTGGCCCAGCAATTCGCCAGCTTCGCCGCACGCCATGGTCTGGGCGAAGCGGTGCGTTTTACCTCCACCACGGCCGCCGATGTGCTGGGACGCAAAGATCTAGGCCGCATCGCGGTTGGCGCACGCGCCAATCTGGTGGGCCTCAATGCCCAGCTGGAACCGGTGCGCGTCATGGTCGGTGGCACTGAATTTATAAACTTTTAAACAAGACTCTCACTCACATCAGGAAGGCAGATTATGGACATCCTCATTCGCTCCACCCCCGCCGAGGTCGCCGCCGCGGCCGCCGATATCCTCGCAAGCTACGCCAACAATTCCGCCACCCTGGGGCTGGCCACCGGTTCCACCCCGGTGGCCACGTACAAGGAGCTCATCGCCCGCCACGAGCGCGGCGAGGTCAGCTTCGCGGGCAGCCACGCATTTCTTCTCGACGAGTACCTTGGCCTTAACCCCGAACACGAGCAGTCCTACTACGCCACCATCCGCCGTGACTTCACCAGCCACGTCGATTTCGATGATGCCTTGGTCAAGAGCCCAGAGGGCAGCGCTGCCGACCCCGTGGCAGCCACCGCCGCCTATGACCAGGCCATCCGGAATGCCGGTGGCATCGATATCCAGTTGCTCGGCATCGGTGCGAATGGCCACATCGGCTTTAACGAGCCCTCGAGCTCCCTGACCTCGCGCACTCGCGTGGTGGCCCTGCACCCGCAGACTGTGCAAGATAACTCCCGCTTCTTCGACAACCTAGAGGAGGTTCCGCGCCACGCGTTGACGCAGGGCTTGGGCACGATTAGCGAGGCCCGCCACCTGCTCCTCATCGCCACCGGCAGCAACAAAGCCAACGCGGTGCAAGCGATGGTCGAGGGCCCGCTCTCAGCGCGCTGCCCTGGTTCGGTGCTGCAGCTGCACCCGCACGCAACCGTGATCGTTGATGAAGCCGCTGCCGCCCTCTTGGAGGACCGCGAGTACTACCTCTTTGCGGACCAGAATCGCCTGCGTTAAAGCTCCTTTTTCTAATTCGATAACTTCCCTTCTCGAAAGGACGTTTCAGACATGAAAATAGATGTCATGGGGCCGCTGCAGCGGCTCGGAAAAGCCCTCATGGGCGCCGTGGCGGTGCTGCCCGTCGCGGCGATCCTCAGTGGCCTTGGCTACTGGATTTCCAGCGCCGCCGGCCCGGATAACCTCGCCGCCCAGCTGCTGATTAGCTCCGGTGACGCGGTCCTGGCCAACCTGGGCTGGATCTTCGCCATCGCCATTGCTTTCGGCCTGGCCAAGGATTCCAACGGTGCTGCGGCACTCTCTGGTTTCTTGGCCTTTGCCACCTTCATGAAGCTGCTCGGCCCCGACGCCGTGGCTGGTTATCGCGGCATCGAAGACCCCACCGCGCTGACCGGCGATGAGGCTCTGCACTGGGCATCGGAGGGCTGGAACGCCGTGGGCGGCGGAAACGTCCTCTTTGGCATCCTCGCCGGCATCATGGCGGCCTGGGTCTATAACCGCTTCCACGGCACCAAGCTGCCGGACTTTTTGGCCTTCTTCTCAGGCCGGCGCCTCGTGCCGATTCTTACCGCCATCATCGCCATGGTGATTTCCGGCGTCCTCTACTTCGTGTGGCCGTTCATCTACAACGCGCTCTTCAACTTCGGTACCTCCATCCAGGGCCTGGGTGCTGCGGGCGCCGGTATCTATGGTGTGGCTAACCGCCTGCTCATCCCGACTGGCCTGCACCACGCGTTGAACTCCGTCTTCTGGTTCGACGTCATCGGTATCAACGACATTGGCAACTTCCAGGCGGGCCAAAAGACCATCGAAGCAGCCGCAGCCGCCACCTCCGCCGCGGACTGCCCGGGCATCTGGGCGAATGGACAGTGCACGGTCGAGGGCGTTGTGGGCCGCTACCAGGCGGGCTTCTTCCCGGTCATGATGTTCGGTCTGCCGGGCGCGGCACTCGCGATGTACCTGCGTGCGGATAAGAAGAAGCGCAAGGTGGTCGGCTCCTTGATGGCTGCTGGTGCCCTGGCTTCCTTCTTCACCGGTGTGACCGAGCCGCTGGAGTTCTCCTTCATGTTCGTTGCCCCGCTGCTCTATGTGGTGCACGCGCTGCTGATGGGCCTGTCCGTCTTCATCGCTTCCACCATGGAGTGGACCGCTGGCTTCGGCTTCTCCGCCGGCTTTGTGGACATGCTGCTTTCTTCGCAGAACCCGCTGGCCAACAAGTGGTACATGCTGCTGGTGATGGGCGTGGGCTTCTTCTTCCTCTACTTCATCATCTTCTACTTCCTCATCGGCTGGCTTAACCTCAAGACCCCGGGCCGCGGCGAGGACGAAGCCGACAACGTGGAGGATTCTGCTACCGGCGATGACAAGACCGCAGCCGATGCCGCCCGCATCATCGAGGGCCTCGGCGGCAAAGACAACATCGACTCACTGGACTACTGCACCACGCGTCTGCGCGTGGGTGTGAAGGACCGCGCGCTTGTCGACGACTCCCTGATCAAACGCGCCGCCGTCTCCGGTGTCATCCACCCCTCCGAGAAGAGTGTTCAGGTCATCGTGGGCCCGGCCGTACAGTTCATGTATGACGAGGTCAGCCACCAGCTGCGCCACGGTTCCCCGGCCCTGGCCACGACTGGTGCAGCGAGCGCGGCTGGAGCTGCGGGGGCTGCAGCCAGCGTGCCAGCCAGCGCCGGTGCCGCTTCCGCTAATCGCGTCAGCAGCGATGACGCGGATGTCGACGTGCGCGCCCCGTTCGCGGGTGACGTCGTTGAGCTCTCCCAGGTTCCGGATGCCTCCTTTGCCCAGGGCATGGTGGGCGAAGGCTTCGCGGTTATGCCTGATGCTGTCGATGCCTTCGACGTCTGCGCCCCAGTAGACGGCACCATCACCATGGTCTTCAAGACGCGCCATGCTTTTGGCATGAAGACAGCAGACGGGCTGGACCTGCTCATCCACATCGGTATCGACACCGTGGAGTTGAAGGGTGAAGGCTTCACGGCCTTGGCTAAGAAGGGTGATACCGTCACTGCCGGCACGCCGATCATCGCGGTGGAGGCAAGCAAGCTGCGCGAGCGCGGCGTCAACCTCATCACCCCGGTGGTGTGCCCGACGGCCAAGCAGGTTGCCGGAGTCGACATTGCTCGCGAGGGCCATGCCCTGCCAGGCGAGGTCGCCGCAACCGTCAAGCGCAGCAACTAATCTGATTCGGTTCAGCCCAGACATAAAACTGCCCTAGTTGACAAAACCCATGCTGCTTCATGCGGTGAGGAGCGAAGGTTTTGGCAACTAGGGCAGTTTTGGCTTGGGGGGTCTAAAAGCGTGGGCTAGTCGGTGTCGTGCAGCAGGCGCGGCACCACTTTGCCCGTGGCGTTGCGCGGCAGCTTGTCTAGGAAGTGGACGTCGCGCGGCACGGAGTGGTCGGCGAGGTTCTCGCGAACCCAGGTGCGGATGCTATCGGCAGTCACGGTGTTGCCCAGGGCATCGCGCGTGGTTACTGCCCACACGGCGATGCGCTGGAAGGTGGTCTCATCCTCCACGCCGCCGGCGTGCACCTCCGCGATGCCCGGCATGGCCTCAAGAACCTCCGTCACCGACTGCGGGTGCACGTTCTCACCACCGACGATGATCATGTCATCGGCGCGGCCCACCACGTGCAGGTAGCCGTCGGGGTCGATATAGCCCAAGTCCCCGATGGAGATGAGGCCATCAACCTTGTTGAGCGGAATCTTCGGGTTCGTATAGCCAATGAGCGCGGTGGAATTAGTCAGGTAAATCTCGCCGACCTCGCCGCGCGGGACCTCATTGCCTTCCTCATCGAGGATGCGCAGCTTGGTGCCGGAGGCAATCTTGCCGCCGATGGTCGGGTCCTTAGCCACCTCTTCCATGGTGGCCGTCGATGCCAGTGCTAGCTCCGTGGAGCCATAAACATTGCAGAGAATCGGGCCGAAGCGCTCGTGGGTTTCCTTGACAATCTCCGGGGTCAGCGCGTGCCCGGCGGAGGCAATGAACTTCAGGCTTGAGGTGTCATACGCCGAATCCGGGTCAACCTCAACCATCTGGCGGAAGAAGACGGGGGAGGAGAGCAGGCCATCGAGCTGGTAGCGCTGGATATCATCGAGTGCGGCCGCCGGGTCAAAGACACGGCGGGTGACAATGGTATTGCGCAGGCCCAGAGCGATGTTAAGGCAGGCCCAGCCCCACGTGTGGAAGATGGAGGCGGTCATCTGCACCTTTTGGTCCCCGCGCCACGGCACCGCATCCACGATGGAGGCAACCACCACTGGCAGCGTGGGCTCCGGGCGCATGATTCCCTTGGGAATACCCGTGGTGCCGGAGGACATCAGCACGATATGCCCGTGCTTGGGCCAGGTGGGAAGCTTGTGCTTCTCGACGTCCCGCGGGTTCTCCACGATCTTGCGCAGCGATGCCGCTTGCGCCAGCTCAGCGGGAATTTCCGCACCGGACTCGTGGCCAATGACGACGTGCAGGCCATCAATGGGGCTAGCGCTATTGGTGGGATTAGGACCGTCGGCGGGGGCGAGACGGTCGATGAATTCATCGTCGATAACGAGCACGTTGATGCGGTTTTCCTCGATGCATCCGGCGAGCTGTTCGGGGGAAGATCCAACGTTGAGCAAAAAGATGTGTGCCCCCGCATAGCCTTTGGCGGCCAGCGGGGTGATGATGCCGCGGCCATTGCGTGCCATAACACCGAGGCGGATCTCATCGAGCCTCAAAGAAAGCAGCCAGCGCGCGAAGGTCTGGGAATGATCGCGCAGTTGGCGGTAGGTGAGTGCCCCGTCATCGTCGATAAGCGCTAGGCGTTCTGGGCAGGTCATGTATGCCTGCTCTACTTCGCGGGCGGTGGTGAAGCGGTAGCGCGCGAGAACCGGTGCGGTCAAGGCCACCGCCCGCGGGCCGCCGGCGGGGCTAATGAGGCCTGCGCGGAACAGCGAGGGGATAAAACGCCCGAGGGCAGCGGCGTGAAAGGTTACATCAGAAAGCTTCATAAGGTTCTCATCGATAAGAGGGGAAAAGAGGTTACGGGGCGGCGGGGGAGCCGCAATAAAAACGACAACCTGTTACAGGTGTTGCTATTGTTACATAAGCTGCAACCGCTAGCGTAGTCTATTATGGTTTCGGTCTAGAACATACTCTCTTGGAAGGACATTAGTCACGTGAAGTCTACTCAGCGCATTGCCACCCTCTGCGCCGCCCTCCTCGTGGCGGTTGGATTGGCCCAAGCTCCCCAGGCTGTTGCCGGCGAGCGTAATCTCGTTGCCTTCGGTGATTCCGTGCTGGCGGATCCGCAACTGGATGTGTATCTGTCCTCGCGATTGGGCTCTTCTCAGCGCAACCCGAGCCTGGACTGCCCGTCCGGCAATAACTATGCCAAGCGCACCGCCGCCAAGCTGGGCATGCCGGTGGCGGACTTCTCCTGCTCCGGTGCTGTGTCCATGTCCCAGGGTCCGCAGGTGAATGCGCAGATCGATGATGCCATTCGCCGTGGCGCGCTCAGTGCGGACACCCAGCGCGTGCTCTTCTCCAGCGGGTTCAACGATACGTATAACAACGCCGGGCTTTCCGGCGGCGACCTGCGCGCCCGCTGGGTCGGCGCCAATGCGCCGCTGATCCATAAGATTCGCGCGGCGGCACCTAATGCCCGCATCCAGATTGTCGGCTACCCGACCATTGGCTCGGGCGACCGCTACTGCCTCCTTCACTTCGGCCCGAAGCCGGCCGACGCCACGGCCCTGCCGATGGTGCAGCGCTATGAAAACGTCGCGCAGTGGATGCAGGTGGACCTGGCGCGCGCTACCGGAGTTGAGTTCGTGGACATGAAGCCGATGACCTGGGATCGCGGTATGTGTGCCGACGCCGACAAGCGCCAGTGGGCGGGTCTGGTGGACTTCTCTGCGGGGCCGGGCAACCTGCCGCTGCACATTAATGCGCGCGGTCACGAGTTTGTGGCCAACCACCTCGCTAGCTTCTAGAAACGTGTTCTTCTGACTTTTAGGCCCGGGCTACATTGCCTGGGCCTTTCGCGTACCCTCGCGGACATGACTGTTAATGAAAATCTAAATGAAAATAATTCTCAGCAAGGCTCGGAGGTTGTCCGCGGCGTGATTGCGCGCGCCAAGGGAGAGCCTGTCGAGACCGTTAACATCGTCGTGCCCGCTCCAGGCGAGCACGATGTCGTGGTCAAGATTCAGGCCTGCGGCGTCTGCCACACGGACCTGGCTTATCGCGATGGTGATATCGAGGATGCCTTCCCCTTCCTGCTCGGGCATGAGGCGGCGGGCGTCGTCGAGCGCGTGGGCGATGCCGTCACCCACGTCGAGGTCGGTGACTTCGTGGTCTTGAACTGGCGTGCGGTGTGCGGCGAGTGCCGCGCTTGTAAGAAGGGTGAGCCGAAGTACTGCTTCAACACCCACAACGCCTCCGCGAAGATGACGCTCGCGGACGAGGATAAGGACGCCGGCACCGAGCTCACCCCGGCGCTCGGCATCGGCTCCTTCGCCGAGAAGACCCTGGTCCACGAAGGCCAGTGCACCAAGGTCAACCCGGAGGCAGATCCGGCGGCCGCGGGCCTGCTGGGCTGTGGCGTGATGGCAGGCTTGGGCGCTGCGGTCAATACTGCGGATGTCCAGCGCGGCGAGTCCGTCGTGGTCTTTGGCTGCGGTGGTGTCGGCATGGCGGCTATCGCCGGCGCGGTGCTGGCGGGTGCCTCCAAGGTCATCGCCGTGGACCTCGACCCAGACAAGCTAGAGCTGGCTAAGAAGTTCGGTGCAACCCACACCATTGCGTCGAAGGACAAGTCTGAGGACGAGGTCATCGAGGCAGTCCGTGAGCTTACCGATGGTTTCGGTACCGACGTGGCAATCGACGCCGTGGGCATTCCTGTTACCACCCGCCAGGCTTTCTACTCCCGCGACCTGGCTGGCCGCATGGTCATGGTGGGCGTGCCGAACCTCACCAGCCGCTTCGACGTCCCGGCTATCGATTTCTTCGGCCGCGGCGGATCGCTGAAGTCCTCCTGGTACGGCGATTGCCTGCCGGAGCGTGACTTCCCCATGTACGTCGACCTCTCCCTGCAGGGCCGCTTCCCGCTGCAGGACTTCGTCACTGAGCGCGTTGGCCTGGACGACGTCGAGGAAGCCTTCGCTACCATGAAGGCTGGCAAGGTACTTCGATCCGTAGTGGAGCTGTAAATGATTATCGAACAGTTTGTAACCTCAGGAAAGTTCCGCCTGGATGGCGGTGAGTGGGACGTGGACAATAACGTCTACATCCTGGCCGCTGGTGGCGCGTCAAGCGACGCCGAGTGCTACATCATCGATCCTTCCCACGACGCCGAGCGCGTCATCGAAGAGGTAGGACAGCGCACCGTCAAGGGCGTTATCCTCACCCACGCGCACAACGACCACTGCGAGCTCGCACCCCAGGTGGCTGAGCACTTCGGTGTGTCCGTCTACCTGCACCCGGATGATCGTCCCCTGTGGGAGGAAACGCATGAGGATGCCACCTTCGTGCCCCTGGAGGATAACCAGCTCTTCACCGTGGGTGATAGTGACTTCGTGGTCTTCCACACACCGGGTCACTCGCCGGGGTGCGTAGTGCTCTACCTCGCGGATGAGGCCACGCTGCTGTCGGGAGATACCCTCTTCAATGGCGGGCCGGGTGCCACCGGCCGCAAGTACTCCGACTTCGATGTCATCATTGAGTCGCTGCGCAACCGCGTGCTGAACCTCCCGCCGGAGACCCGTGTTCTGCCGGGCCACGGCGATGAAACCACCATTGGTGCGGAGGCGGCGCGCATCGACGAGTACATCGAGCGCGGTTACTAACCCTTAAACCTTGGCCTAGAGCTAAGCTCTAGGCCGTCCTCGGCCGGCCCTAGGCCGGCGTGCGGGCTGCTTTCACTCCCACGGCTACTGTGGCAGCGAGTGAGAGTCCAAACCAGACCCACGCATCCGCTACGCCCGCGCTGAAGGCGCGGGCTTTTTCTTGCACCGCGAACTGCGCATCCGTGCTTAAGACCGCGGGCAGGGTCGCGCTGCCATAGCTCACAATGAACAGCACGCCGATGAGCACGAAGAATGCGCCCGACACAATGGACAGGGTATTCGTGCGTACGGGGCCGAGTACCACCTCGCGCCCGCGCAGCCAGGACCACGAACCTACATCGAAGCGTTCCCACAGTGCGGCGAGCACAAAGAGCGGTGCGGCCATGCCGGCGGCATAAGCCACCATAATGAGCCCGCCGTAGAGCGCGCTGCCGGACGCAGCGGCCGTGGTGAGAACAGCACCCAAGAGTGGGCCCGCGCAAAAGCCCGCGAAGCCATAGACCGCGCCGAGTAGAAATACCCTTCCCCGCGCCTTACCGGACAGGGCATCCATGCCGGGGATGCGGAAACCGCCTCCCAAGGCGGTAAAGATTCCCAGCGCAATGATGATCCAGCCCGCCACTGTGATGACCTGGCCGCGGTATTGTGCAAGCAAGGCAGCCAGCCCCATGCCGATGGGCACGAGCGTGGTGCACAGGCCTAAGAAAAACACCACAGTCTTTAGCAGCAGCTGGCGCTGCGACTCAAAGGCATAGGCAAAGAAGGCCGGCACCAACAGCGCTGAACAGGGGCTGATCAAGGTCAGCACACCGGCGATGACGGCGCCAAAAATTCCGATGCTCATACGCTCACCCCTAGTGCATAACCGCCTAAGAATGCGGTCAAGATAACCAGTGCGATGAAGACCCACACAATCAGTGGTGGTTTAGGCATTGGCCGCCTTTCCCAGCTGCTCCTGGATGACCTGCTCAAAAACCTCTAGGGGCTGAGCACCACTGACGAACTGATCTCCCACCACGAAGGCCGGGGTGCCCGTAATACCGATCTGGGAAGCGTAGCTGGTGGCTGTCTCGATGACTTCGGTGTAGGTATCGTCCGTGGCCTGCTGGCGGAACTTATCCAAGTCCGCAACGCCGGCCTTCTCAGCAAACTTCATGAAGTCCTCGATGCCGAACTCGGGGTGACCACTGATGTCCTTGCTAGCGGTGTAGAGCTCGTGCTTGAACTCCTGGAACTTACCCTGTGCCGCGGCAGCGCGCCCAGCCTTGGCAGCCTCGATGGCGGCGGGGCCGTTCACGGGGAAGTCATTCCACTCGATGCGCACTAAGCCCTTCTCCACGTACTTTTTAAGGATATCCGGCTCGGTGACATTGGCGTGGCGGGAGCAGAATGGGCACTCGAAATCGGAGAACTCCGAAATCACCACAGGCGCATCCACCGCGCCCACGGCGAAAGGATCGTTCTCCTTCTTGCGGTGCACCACCGTGATATCCCCGCTCTTGGTGTCACCGCCGGGCCCGAACATCATCGGATCCCCCTTCCCATCGGAGAATTTCGTGCCGGGTGTGGCCTTGTCAGCGTCCTTCGCCAGGTCTTCGGTGGGTGCCGTGCTCGTCGCGGTCTCCTGCGCTGCGTGTGTTCCTTCATCGTTGGAAGAAGCACGTTCCGCCAGCAGGAAACCAATGATGATGGCCAGAATTACAATGATCACCAACAATCCCCACGCCACGGGGCTGATGGTGGATAGCGCTGATTTCTTCGAATCACTGGTGGGGCGAGAGGATGAACTAGGCATGCGATTACCTTAACGCGTCTAGGCCCGTTTGGGTGATGGCGGCTCCTGACACAGAGCGAGGGACGCTTAGGCGCGTACGGATCGATCAATTAAGGGCTCAGATACCGCCGGCAGGTTTCGGCACTTATTTGATCGATCGGTACCTCGGGCTCAATCTTCGTGGGCGGCGGCGAGGAGATAACGGCCATAGCCGGACTTCAGAAGGGGCTCGGCCAGCTCGGTGAGTGCTACGGCATCGATGAAGCCCTCTTCGAAGGCAGCCACCTCCGGCGAACCAATGACGGTGCCGGTGCGTTTTTGCATCACCTCGACGTAGGCCGAGGCCTCACTCATGGAGTCCACCGTGCCGGTATCCAGCCAGACGTCACCGCGCTGCATGCGCTTGACGCGCAGCTGCCCGCGGCGCAGGTATTCCTCGTTGACGGCGGTGATTTCTAACTCCCCGCGTGCGCTGGGCGTGATCGACTTGGCAATCTCCACCACGGAATTGTCATAGAAGTATAAGCCCACCACCGCATGGTTGGATTTGGGGGCGGCGGGCTTTTCCTCGATGGACAGGGCTTGGCCGGAGTCATCAAAGTCCACGACGCCATAGCGCTGCGGATCGGAGACCTCGTAGGCAAAGATGATGCCCCCGCCGGGGTGGCTGCACTCATTCAGTGCAGTGGAAAAGCCGTGGCCATCAAAGATGTTGTCGCCCAAAACGAGGGCTACGTCGTCGTCACCGATGAAGTCTTCGGCGATGAGGAAGGCCTGCGCCAAACCTTCGGGCCGGGGCTGGACCGCGTAGTGCAGCATGAGGCCGAGCTGCGAGCCATCACCGAGGAGGCGCTGGAAGGCTGCTTGGTCCTCCGGGGTAGTGATGATGAGGATCTCGCGGATACCGGCCTGGATCAGGGTGGTCAGGGGATAGTAGACCATCGGCTTGTCATAGATGGGCATGAGCTGCTTCGAGATGCCCTTGGTGATGGGGTAGAGGCGGGTCCCAGAACCGCCAGCGAGGATGATGCCCTTCATGGGCTTCAAGCTTAACGGAGGAGATGCCCGCGCTGGCGTACGGCGGCGCGGACTGGTGAACATAACACTTAACTTCCCACTTAACATAACACCTGGGAAGTTAAGTGTTATGTCGAGTGTTATGTTCTATTTGCGCAGCCTGTAACGCTGTTTGGGGCTGCGTCCGGGCTCCGTCTTCTCTGCGATGTTATCGCGAATGAGCTCATTCAGTGCGTTCTGGACTGCTGTGCGGCTGAGCTTTGTAGCCTCAACTAGCTCCGTTGTGGATACGGACGGACTGCCGTGGAGTAGGTGTTCCACGTGATCGCGGGCGGTGCCATAGCGTTCCTGGCTGGCTACCCTGCGCCGGTGGAAAATGATGGTAAAGCTGTCGAGCCGATTGATCATTTCTGGCTTAGGCATGAGTGCATCAGCCAAGGCCTGGTGGATGGTGGCGATGCCCGTGCCGCGGTTCTCTGCGGCAACGCCGCCTTCAGGCAAGGGAATGTCCTCGAGAAACGTGGCAAGGCGCTGATTGCGGGTAGAGCTGACGCCAGCTTCTCCAAGATTACGGAGCGTAACCCCGCCATAAAGGCCGCCGGGGTTAGTGATTTCCAAGCGGTCAACAAACATGTTGATCTGAACTTGGCTGCCGCGAGCTGTCGGGGAGTAGTCGCGGTGCATGAGCGCATTCACTAATGCTTCACGGACAGCGACGAGGGGGTAATCTGGAAGCGCGGTCCGGGATTTGTCGCCGATAAAGCCGGCGGTGCGCATGTTCTTCTTTACAATATCGATGCCTTCGCTCACTAGTTCCGGAATCGTCCCGTGAAGGGTAGCGCTGTCGAGGAGACGAATACCCGTGGTGACATCACCTTTCGACGTACCAGGGAAGAGAGCGAAGGTGACCGTTAATCGGGGGAAGAATTCCTGCGGATAGTCACCCATGACAAGAAGTGAGGCCAACGTGGGATGGCCGTCCTTGAGGACTCGCAGGCGTTTGAGTGCCGTGTCCTGTCCATTCGCAAAGGTCTTGGGGCGGCGCTCTTTCTGCACTTGGAGGAAGTCATCAAGAGTGGCGCCCTCAATGTCTTCCAATGTGGCATCCGGGATGGCATCTTCATCCCAGGTCGGTTGTGCGTGCTCTTCAACGAGTCGATTAACCTCGTACTGGGACAGACGTGTATCACCATCACCGGTGCGAATGTAGCTCCCTTTGTATAGTCCCCTTTCGGCCATATAGCAGGGCTTATCGCGTGCGGGAAACTCATCGATCTCTGCGACGAGTATGTGGCTGCTTTCAAACTCGATGACGTCGATCCGCGGGCGGACCGGAGGGATGAGCTGTTGGCAGCGTGTTTCCAATTGGTCTTGGGCGGTGGAGGCGGAGAATTTCTTAATCGGAGTGAAGCCGTCCTGCTCTGACAGGCCGATGATAAGGGTCCCGCCGTTTCCGTTTGCGAAGGCGCTGAGGGTGGAGAGTACTTCTTTGCCGACAGAAGATTTGACCTCTACAGACTGTTTATCGCTTCCAATGACGCGGAGCTGTGCGATCAGTTCGGAGAGTGTTGTAGGGGTCATGAGCAGGCCTTTCTCTTGGTGCGCCCTAACATAACACTCAACATACCACTTAACTTCCCAGGTGTTATGTTAAGTGGGAAGTTAAGTGTTATGCCGGATAAAGGCCCAGGTAAAGCGCCAACGCGGCCCGCCAATTCATGGGTTTGAAGCCGGTGGCTTCAATCTTGGACAGGTCGAAGGTGGACTCCTTCGGGCGAGGAGCCTCGGGCCCGGCAATTTCGCGGTACTGCTCGGTGCTGACCGGCGTGACATCGGCGGGATCCTGGCCCACACCGGTGAAGACGGCCATGGCGATCTCATCGCGGCCCACCACATCGCCCGAGTTAGAGATGTTGTACACGCCGTAGTCGGATTCGGTCTTGAGCAGGTGGATGATGCCCTTGGCCAGATCCTCGGCAAAGGTGGGGCGTCCGCGTTGATCGTGGATGACGGAGGGCTTGACTCCCTTAGTCGCCAGCGAGCGCATCGTGGCCATGAAGTTGGCACCGTCGCCGAATACCCACGAGGTACGGATGACATAGTGGCGCGGCGCGGTTTGCGCGGCGGTATCGCCCGCGGCTTTCGACGCCCCGTAGGCCGACAGTGGGGAAGGCATTTCCTCCTCGGAGTGAACCTCGTTAGAGCCGTCGAAGATATAGTCGCTGGAAACGTGCACTAAGGTCAGGCTATTCTCCGCCGCAATGCGCGCGAGCTTCGCCGGGGCGGAAGCGTTGACGGCCCAGGCTGCGGCGCGATCGTCCTCCGCGCCGTTGACATCGTTATAGGCCGCGCAGTTGATGATGGCGGAGTACTGCTTCCACGGGCGGGCAGGCGGGGTGGTGATGTCGAAGTCTAAGTGCCCACAGAACTCCACCGCGCCCAAGCCAGCGGAGGGCAAGAACTTCTTTAATGCGCGACCCAGCTGCCCGTTGGCGCCGGTGACTAGGATGCGGCGAGGTGGCATGGGGGTAACGGCGGCAAGCGCGGGGTGCTCCTTGTCTTTGTCGGAGATCTCCGTCGGTTCCAGCGGCCAGTCCACCATGTCCAGGTTGACGCAGGTGTACTCCGCATCCGGGGACCAGTGGTCATTGACCAGGTAGGAGTAGGCGCAGGCCTCCAGCGCCTGGAAACCGTTGGCCACACCGCGCGGCACGAAGACCGCCACGTCCTCGCGCAGCTCGTGGGTTACCAGTTGGCCAAAGGTAGAAGAGCCCTCACGCAGATCGCACCACGCGCCGAAGGCCCGGCCGGAGGCCACCGAGACCAGCTTGTCCCAGGGCTCCGCGTGCAACCCGCGCGTAACCCCCTTCTCCGCATTGAAGGAAACGTTGTTTTGCACCGGTTGGAAGTCAGGCAAACCTGCCGCCACCATCTTCTCACGCTGCCAGTTCTCTTTGAACCAGCCGCGGTTATCCCCGTGGACGTCGAGCTCCACAATGAGCAGGCCCTCAATGGCCGTTGACTGCACCTTCATGGTTTCTTTACTGTCCTTGCTTCGCGTAGTTGGCTTCAACTTCTTCCTTGCCCGCACGCCACCAGTCCTCGTGTGCGCGGTACCACTCAATGGTGGCGGCCAGGCCTTCGCGCAGATCCGTGTAGCGCGGGCTCCAGCCCAGCTCGCGGCGCAGTTTGTTGGCATCCATGGCATAGCGCTGGTCATGGCCTGGGCGGTCCGCCACGTGCTCGAAACGCGCCTGGCCGTCATCTGTCGCGCCCATGAGCTCACAGATCATCTCGATGACCTGGCGGTTATTCGTATCCTCCTGATCGGCGCCGATGTTATAGGTCTCACCGATGCGCCCGCGGTCCAGGATGGCGAGTACGGCCTCATTGTGATCATCCACGTGAATCCAATCCCGCACCTGTTCGCCGGTGCCATAAAGCTTGGCGGGCTGGCCTAGAAGCAGGTTGGTGATCTGTCGCGGAATGAACTTCTCAATGTGTTGGTAGGGGCCGTAGTTATTGGAGCAATTCGAAATGGTTGCCCGCAGCCCAAAACTGCGCACCCACGCGCGCACCAGGTGATCCGAGCCGGCTTTCGTGGCCGAATAGGGCGAAGAAGGGTTATAAGGAGTCGACTCCGTGAAGTAGGTATCGGCGCCAATGTCCAAATCACCAAAGACCTCATCGGTGGAGACGTGGTGGAGGCGCACATCGTGGCGGCGGCAGGCCTCCAGCAGCACGAAGGTGCCCATGATGTTGGTGTGGAGGAAGGGCGAAGGATCCCGCAAAGAGTTGTCATTGTGGGATTCCGCTGCGAAGTGCACCACGGTATCCGCCTGGGACACGAGCTTGTCGACGACCCCCTCATCCGCCACGTCCCCCACCACGAGCTCGGCGTCCACGCCGTCGAGATTGGCGCGATTGCCCGCGTAGGTGAGTTTGTCCAGGACGGTGATTTCCACCTCCGGGCGCTGCTCGGCCACGAGCCGCACGAAGTTTGCACCAATAAAGCCGGCGCCGCCGGTAACAAGCAGTTTGCGCATGGTTTCCCAGTTTAGAGCATGTATTGCTCATGGTACTGCCGGGATGAAGCGGCCGATTTTTATAGCGGGAAGCGCGGCAGCTCCGGCTTATCCAACCACTGGGCTAGGAGCTGGTCGACGTCACCCGGGTTCTCCGCTGCCTCGCGCATGCGGCTGATGAGATCCTCCGGGGTCACCACCGAGTGCTGCGCTGCGGTGAGGTACTCCCGCACCGTGCGGAAGAAGGCCTCATCACCCACGAGGCGGCGCAGCGAGTGGACGGTCAGCGCACCGCGCTTGTAGACGCGGTCATCGAACATATCGCGCGTACCAGGATCGCTGAGCAGAATGTCCTGCTTCTTGCGGGCCAGCACCTGATAATGCGAGCGCGCTGATTCATGTGCCGGGCGGCCATGTGCGTGCTCAAACCACAGCCACTCGCAGTAGCAGGCAAAACCTTCGTTGAGCCAGATATCCTTCCACTCCATCAGGCCCACGGAGTTGCCGAACCACTGGTGGGAGAGCTCGTGCGCGATGAGCCGCTCGAAGACATGATCACCCTTGACGTGGTTGGAGCCAAAGATAGACAGGCCCTGGGCTTCGAGCGGGATTTCTAGCTCATCATCGGTGATGACTACCTGGTAATCGGCGAAAGGATAGTGGCCAAAGAGTGTGGAGTAGAAGTCCACCATCTCCTGCTGCTGGGCAAATTCTTCGAGCACCACCGGCTTGAGGCGGGCCGGTGCCCACGCGCGGACGTTGGCCCCAAGTGGGATCTCGATGTACTCACCAACTTGGACCGTGGCGAGGTAGGTGGCCATGGGGTGCTTGACGCGGTAGTGCCAGCGCGTCATGGAACCACCCGCGCTGCGGCGGGAGACCAGCTTGCCGTTGGAGATGACCACGAAAGGATCGTCGGCGGTAATTCGAATATCGTAGGTGGCCTTTGCGGACGGGGTGTCATCGCACGGGAACCAACTGGGCGCGCCATTGGGCTGGCTAGCTACCAAAGAGCCAGAATCCGTCTCCTCCCAGCCGATCTCACCCCATGGCGTGCGCAGCGGGCGGGGTGAGCCGCCATAGCGGATCAGCAGTTCAAACTCTTGGCCTTCCACGATTGTGTCGGCGAAGTTCAAGCGCAGCTTCCCACCGGATAGGCGGAACTTGGCCACGCGCGGTGCATGCTTCGCCGTGATGCGACGAGCGACCATGGCGCCGCCGAGGTCGAGGGTGAGCTTGTCCAAGTCCCCCAACGCGCGAATATGGAGCACAGCTTCGCCTTGGAGCATGTTGGGTTCCACGCGGTAGGCCAGGTCCAAGTCATAGTGGGTGATTTCGAAGCCGAGGTTGAAATCCACCCCGGTATAGCTATCCCGAGTAGGTGCGGCGTGGCCGCGGGCGGACGAGATATGCGAAAGGGCGGTAGAAAGCAGCTTCATAATGCCGCTATCCTACCGCCCTGTTTGACTTATCCGAAGCCAGGGGAGCAGGCATGCCGAACCACGACATGCTTAGCCCACTGTTTAGGAGTTGAAGGCTTCCTCAAAGGTAGGCCAGGACTTCACCAGGTCCTCGCGCCAGCCCGGCCAGGAGTGCGTGCCCACATTGCGGAGGTTGTAAGTTGCCGGAATGTTCTGCTTATCCAGCTTTGCCTTGAGCATGTGGGTGCAGTGGTTAACGGCAGCCTCGATGACGCCGCCTTCCACCTGCAGCTGCGCCGAGCCCAGGTAGGCCGTCAACGGGCTGTAACCCTTGTTGATGTAGTAGGACGGGGTATCCTGCTCACCGGCGAAGCCCGATGCGGAGGAGATGTACAGCTTGGTGCCGCGCAGCTTCTCAGAGTTCATCAGGGCGTCGTTGTAGCGGTTGTAGGCAGAGCCCATCGGTCCCCACATCTGCTCCGGCTGGCCGCCACCGCGGTTCACAGTGAGGCGCAGGAACTCGTACTCGGTGGGGTAGGCGGTCGCAGCACAGCCGGCGAAGGAACCAACTGCGTCATAGAAGCCTTGGTTGTGCTGAGCAAACAGCAATGACGACGTCGCGGACATGGACATGCCGGCGACGGCGCGCTTATTGCTTGCGTTCAGACGCTCCTCCAGCGGTCCCGGCAGCTCCTTGGTCAGGAAGGTCTCCCACTTCTGCGGGCCCTTGAGGTACTTGCCGTTGGGCTCCTCCAGCCAGTCGGTGTAGTAGGAGAAAGCGCCTGCCTGCGGAACCACCACGTTGACGTCCTTCTCAGCGTAGAAGTCCACGACATCCGACATGTACAACCAGTCGGAATCCTGCTCGGCGGAACCAGCGCCGTTGAGCAGGTAGACCGTCGGGCGGTCCGGGTTCTTGGCCGGGATGACAGCAAGCGGAATGGCGCGGCCGTTCATCGCCGGCGAGGTAGCCTGCAGCTTGAGAACGCGGGCGTCATCCTTGTAGTGGTCATACCACTTCTGGCTCTCCACCTCCGGGGTGACCTGCAGGTCCGAGATGGTGGATAGGGCAGTGTCACCCGCAACCTGCTGCGCGGTGAGGGTGGCAGCACCCGCAACGGGGCTGACCAGCGCGGCGGCACACAGCGCGCCGGCGGTGAGGAGAGAGCTAAGACGCTTCATAACGTTCCTTATTCAATAATTGGTACGGCGAATAGAGCTTAGTGCTCGGTCGCCTCAGTATCTACTGGCAGGGAATCAGCGGGGGCCTCGGTGTCTGCCTCTGCCTCATCCAGTTTCGCATCCTGACTATCGGCCTCGGCATCCATTTCGTTAGCGCTCGCGTCCTCATTTGCTGCATAAGTTGCCGCTACCGGCGCGGAAGGATCCTCGGGAAAGAAGGCGCTGGCGAATGTCGGCCACGAGGAGTTGATGTCGTCATACCAACCCGGCCAAGAGTGGGTACCGGTGTTGCGCAGGTTGAAGACTGCGTCTTTAACGCCCTCGCGCTCCATCTTTGCCTTCAGGTCATGCGTGCAGGCGTTCATGGCTGCCTCGATGACGCCGCCCTCAACCACGAGGGTGGAGGAAGACTTGAAGGCCTGGGATGAGCCCGAGGCATCAATCTTGGACGAGCCCAAGTCTGTTGCCCCAGCCAAACCGGAGTTGGCGGAAACATAGACCTTGGAATTGCCCATGTTGTTCTTGGTGGCGTTGATGAGGCCATCGTTGTAGCGGTTGTAGTCTCCGCCCTTCGCGCCCCACATCTGCTCGGTGCTTCCGCCACCGCGGTTCACGGTGAGCTGCGCGTAGAAGTTCGGCAGCGGGGTCGAGGTAGCAGCGCAACCGGAGTAGGAGCCGATGGCATCGTAGAAGTTCGGGTTGTGCTGGGCCAGCACGAGCGAGGAGGTTGCGGACATGGACATGCCGGCGATGCCGCGCTTGCCGTTGCCGTTAATGCGCTTCTCCAGCGGTCCCGGCAGCTCCTTGGTCAGGAAGGTCTCCCACTTCTGTGGGCCCTTGAGGTAGCCGCGGTCCGGGGTGCTCAGCCAGTCGGTGTAGTAGGAGAAAGCGCCCGCCTGCGGGATGACAACGTTCACGTTGCGGTTGGCGTAGAAGTACGGCAGGTGCTGCACACCTTTTGCCTTCGGATCGAGATCCTTGCCAAAGGTGGAACTAATCCAGTCCATTCCTTGCTCGGCGCCGCCGGCACCGTTGAGCAAGTAAATGGTGGGGCGGGAGGCATCAAAGGTGCCGTCTGGGGTGAGTACTGCAAGGGGGACGTCGCGGTCCATTGCGGGTGCGGTGGCCTTAAGGGGCTTCACCAATTGACGGTATTCCCCGTACCTGAAGACGTAGCCCATCCACTTCTTTTTTTCCGGAAGCTTGTTGATCTTGGGCTCGCTGAAATTGGTGTTTCTGTCGTTAAGGGCAGCCTCATATTCCTCTCGAGACGGCGACGGGTTGCCGGCCTCATCCTTGGGCAGGTACTCCTCGAGCTCGTCGTAAAGGTCGATATCGGAAATCTGGGATTTTTCAGCGTTACCGCGGATTTCATCCGGGTCAATGTCGGATGCGCTGGCGATAGGGGATACAACGGCGCCGAGGGCTAAGGCTGATGCCGCTGCCAGCGTCGTGAGAGAGCGCGCAATCTTCATGGAATCTCGCTTTCTTGATGATGAGCGGAAGTGTAGGGGCAAGTTTAAAAGATGCTCCGGACAAACCACCCTTGAAATGGGCAAAAGTACTGATAGACGGGTGATTCAGTACCCCCGAAGATAAGGGTAGCGAGATTAAACATACCAAGTTATTAGAGTGAATGGTGGTATTGAAGTTGAAACCGTGTCATAATCTTTCCGCGCCTATTCCTGGGTTATGTAACGCAACGACAGTCTCGTTCGTTAGTGGAGCTAGGTACCGAGACCGCCTCCGGCGGCGGCCGCCTGCATCGCTGTGACCTCGCGGGAGGGGTGCCGCGTAAAGTCGCGCACGCCGCTCAAATACCAACAGAAAGAAGAAGAATGAACTTTTTTGACACCATCCTCGTTTCCATCAACCAGGTGCTGGGCCAGATCGCTCACTTCGGCTCCTCCACGTCCTCGAAGGCTGCCCTGGACTGGGGTCTGTTCTAAGAAATCTGCAGGGGGTAGTGCCCCGCTTTCCTTCCCCTAATCCCCTTCATTGGGGGTTGGGGGTTTATTTGTGCCAGTTTGCATCCCGCGCGTTAGGCCTGCATCGGGACGGCTATGAACGTCCAGTGGGTACATGCTCGGGGGTGGTGGGACAGCGAGCCTAAAGTTACGTATCCTATAGAGCGTGACTAATGAACATTTTGACGTTGTAGTACTCGGCGCGGGCCCCGGCGGCTACGTGTCCGCCATCCGCGCTGCCCAGCTGGGCAAGAAGGTTGCCGTTATTGAGAAGCAGTACTGGGGCGGTGTCTGCCTCAACGTGGGCTGCATCCCGTCCAAGGCTCTTCTTAAGAACGCTGAGGTTGCACACACCTTCAACCATGAGGCAAAGGCCTTTGGTATTTCCGGCGATGTTTCTTTCGACTTCGGTGTTGCGCACAAGCGCTCCCGCAAGGTTTCGGAGGGCATCGTCAAGGGTGTGCACTACCTGATGAAGAAGAACAAGATTACGGAGATCAATGGTCTCGGCTCCTTCAAGGACGCCAAGACCATCGAGATTACCGAGGGCGATGACAAGGGTAAGACCGTTACCTTTGATAACTGCATTATCGCCACCGGCTCCGTTGTCCGTTCCCTTCCGGGCGTGGAAATCGGCGGCAACATCGTGTCCTACGAGGAGCAGATCCTTAACGATGATGCCCCGGATTCCATGGTGATCGTTGGCGCAGGCGCCATCGGTATGGAGTTTGCTTACGTTCTGGCCAACTACGGCGTGGACGTGACCATCGTGGAGTTTATGGACCGCGTCCTGCCAAACGAGGATAAGGATGTTTCCAAGGCTATTGCCAAGGAATACAAGAAGCTTGGAGTGAAGCTCCTGACCGGTTACAAGACCACCGCCATCAAGGACAACGGCGACAATGTCACCGTTGAGGTCGAGTCCAAGGACGGCTCCAAGACCGATACGCTGACCGTGGACCGCTGCATGGTCTCCATCGGCTTTGCCCCGCGCACCGAGGGCTACGGCCTGGAGAACACCGGTGTCGAGCTCACCGAGCGCGGCGCCATCGCTATCGATGATTACATGCGCACCAACGTTGAGGGCATTTACGCCATCGGTGACGTCACCGCGAAGCTGCAGCTTGCACACGTGGCTGAGGCGCAGGGTGTCGTGGCCGCTGAGGTCATCGCCGGCGCTGAGACCCAGCTGCTGGGTGACTACATGAATATGCCGCGCGCTACCTTCTGCAACCCGCAGGTTGCCTCCTTCGGTTACACTGAGGAGCAGGCTCGTGAGAAGTTCGCTGACCGCGACATCAAGGTTGCTACCTTCCCGTTCTCCGCTAACGGTAAGGCAGCTGGTCTGAACGAGACCGCGGGCTTCGTCAAGCTCGTCGCTGACAGCGAGTTCGGTGAGCTCATCGGTGGCCACATGGTGGGCTCCAACGTTTCCGAGCTGCTGCCGGAGCTGACCCTAGCGCAGCGCTTTGATCTCACCGCTGAGGAGATCGGACGTAACGTTCACACACACCCGACTCTGTCTGAGGCTATGAAGGAAGCAGCCGAGGGTATCGGCGGCCACATGATCAACCTCTAAGGTCACGGCAAGAAGCCAAAGCAAGAACTCTCCCCCTCAAACCCAGAAAGGGTTTGAGGGGGAGAGTTGGTTTTAGCGCCGTAGCGCGCCTGCCTTTAGCCGAAGAGCTTGGAGGACAGAACGAACGGTGCATTAACGATGGTTACGAGAAGGCCCTGAATCTGGCCAAGGAAACCGTTAGCAAAGCTGCTCATGATAGTGATCCTTTCGATAGGGGATATCGGTCATGTTCCATTATAAGAAATTCGACCCCGGAAAATCTATGTATTTTGATAGGCAAAATCATGAGAAAGCTGTTTAAGGGAAATGTATATGGGCTGGCGGAAGCTTAAATTGGCAGTTCAAGATGTATAACAGGATTCCTGGGGGCGGATCTGTCCCCGGAAAAATTCATCCCGACTCTGGAGAGCGCTCCCCATAAAAGACAATAAAACGTTATTTGTGGTGTAAAAGCGTTCCTTTTGGCTAGTCCCTACTGCACGTGTCGCGAGATCTGGTTAGTACGGCGCAACCGCGGAGCGGTGGGCATCAATGACTAACTGCTCGTTGATAGCGGGGAAAGCTCGCTGCGAACAGTTCTGGCGTGGGCAGGTGCGGCAGCCAGCGCCAATCGGGGTCGCGGAAGAAAGGGCATCGAGGTTCAGGCCCTGGGCGTAGACAGTGCGGTTGGCGTGGCGGGCCTCGCAGCCCAAGCCGATGGAGAAGAGCTTGTTGGTATCCCCGAAACGGCCTTGCGGGTAGCTCACCGTGCGCGAAACCCAGAGGTAATTGCGCCCATCCGGCATCTGCGCCAGCTGCCGGGAAATGGTGTTGGGGCGTGAGAAGGACTCGTAGACATTCCACAGCGGGCAGGTGCCGCCGGAGTTGGAAAAGTGCACGCCCGTGGCTGATTGGCGCTTGGACATGTTGCCGGCGCGGTCCACCCGTACAAAGGTAAAGGGGATGCCGCGCTTGTTGGGCCGCTGCAGCGTGGAAAGGCGGGAAGCAATGGTTTCATAGCCCACGCCGAAAACATTGCAAAGGTACTCCACGTCATACCCGGATTGCTCGGCCTCACTATGGATGAGGTTATAGGGCAAAAGGGTGGCTGCAGCGTAGTAGTTGGCGATTCCCCGCTTGGCCAAGTTGATCGAGGCATCCGAGGTGAAGGGTTCTTCGTCCACGAGGCGGTTAATAAGCTCACCCGCTTCCAGGAACCCCAGCTCCGCCGCCATGCGGAAGGCGCGCTGGCCCACGCTCAGGCGGCTGGCTAGGCGAAGGGTGCCGGTGTTCTTGTCAAAGCGATGCAGTGTGCCATCCATGCGATCGGTGGTGAGAATCTCCACGCCGTGCTGGGATGTGAGCCTGTCATTTAGAGCCTGCTCGATATCGCGGATGTGGAAGGGGGTGACGCCGAGCTCCGCGGCGATTCCCTCCGCATGAATCTCCAATTCATCGAGGTAATTCTGCCGGGCATAGAAGAAGTCCCGCACCTCGTCGTGAGGCATGGATAGCGCCTGGCTGCCATCCGAGCGGCGGGTATCGGTGGCAAGCGAAAGCTTGTCGCGAATGTTGCGGTAGCGACGGTGGATATCCACGAGCGTGCGGGCAACGGTGGGGTGGTTATAAACCAACTCGGACAATTCCTGAAGCTCCACGGGGGAGGGGCAGATTTCCTGGTCTTGTACGACATCCTGGATTTCTGCCAGCAGGCGTGAGTCGTCATCGCGGGAGAAGAACGTGGCATCAACGCCAAATGCTTCAGTGATTTTCAGCAAGACCGGGACGGTAAGCGGGCGCACGTCATGCTCAATCTGGTTGACGTAGCTCGCTGAAAGCCCCAGCGTAGCGGCGAGGGAGGCTTGGCTGAGATCACGTTCGCGGCGCAGCTGGCGCAGGCGCGAACCCACGTATGTCTTGCTCATGTGAGCTAGGTTACCTAGTGCCTTTCACTCGTAACAATATTTTTGCAAGGAATGTGTGAAGTATTTTAACTCCGCTGTGAAGTGGGGGTGTTGGCAAGGTGCTGGGCGGGCAATGAGGGGGTGGATACCAAGCGAAAGTTTGACGCCTAAAGGGGTAGGGTCGTCACTCGCGCCACACCCTGTGACAAAAGTCTCATCCGTGAAATGTTTTCGCAAGGTCAATATTGCGTAAAGGGAAGTGATCAAGGTAGAGCGGCAAAAGGGGTAGGGTACTTAAGGCAACCCTTGCCTTATCTTAAATCTTTCGGTGGGCTGGAGGAGGGGCAAGGGGCCTGCAAAGCAAAGAGATAACTAGTGGTCAGCGTGAAGTTCTGCGTAAGGTAAGGACGACTATGGAGGTGTCATGTCTGTAAAAAATCCTGACCGTGAAGCCCTCGCTCACGGCCGTATTACTAATGAAACGATTCGTCCTAAGCCAGGAATTCCGTCCTGGGCTTTGAAACTGACGATGGCAATTACCGGTCTGTTCTTCGCACTCTTCGTTGTGGGACACATGGCCGGAAACTTGAAGCTTTACCTGCCGGCTCATGACGGCCAGGAAGCCCTCGATGCCTACGGCGCATTCCTGCGCAGCATGGGTGATCCGCTGATTCCGAGCGGTCACCTTCTGTGGATCATCCGCATCGTTTTGCTGGCGTGCGTGATCGCCCACATTTACGGTGCCTTCGCGCTGACCGCTCGCTCCAAGGCGTCCCGCGGTAAGTTCAAGCGCACCAACCTGATGGGCGGTATGGATTCCTTCGCGACGAAGACCATGCTGGTGACCGGCGTCGTGCTGCTCCTGTTCATCGTCTTCCACATCCTGGATCTGACGATGGGTGTTCAGCCAATCGCTCCGGAGGCTTTCGCTCATGGTGCCGTGAAGGCCAACATGATCGCTACCTTCTCCCGCTGGCCGGTGACCATCATTTACATCGTCGCCATGCTCTGCCTCTTCCTGCACCTGACCCACGGCATCCGCCTTGCGGCTTCCGACCTGGGTATTACCGGTGCTAAGTGGCGCGAGGTATTTGTCATCCTGGCGTACGTTGTCCCGGCCGTCGTGTGCCTGGCAAACATCGTCATGCCGTTGTCCGTCGCCCTGGGCTGGGTCAGCTAAAGGAGTTTTGAACCCATGACTAACGCGAATCCTGTGTCGAACGCGAACACTGAACTCAAGCGCGAGCACCCGAACTTCTCGCACCCGCAGTCCGTCGTCCCGGGTGTTAAGCCGGGCCGCATTCTGGAGTCCCACGAGCCGCACGGCGTCCCGATGAAGGACATGTGGAGCTACCAGAAGGACCACATGGAGCTGGTCTCCCCGCTGAACCGCCGCAAGTTTGAAATCATCGTCGTCGGTACCGGCCTGGCTGCTGGTTCCGCTGCGGCTGCCCTCGGCGAGCTGGGCTACAAGGTAAAGGTCTTCACCTACCACGACTCCCCGCGCCGTGCGCACTCCATTGCTGCGCAGGGTGGTGTTAACTCTTCCCGCCACAAGAAGGTGGATAACGACTCCGCTTACCGCCACACCAAGGACACCGTCAAGGGTGGCGACTACCGCTGCCGCGAGTCCGACTGCTGGCGCTTGGCTTATGAGTCCATCCGCGTCATCGACCACATGAACGCCATCGGCGCTCCGTTCGCTCGCGAGTACGGCGGCACCCTGGCTACCCGTTCCTTCGGTGGCGTGCAGGTCTCCCGCACCTACTACACCCGTGGCCAAACAGGCCAGCAGCTGCAGCTGTCCACCACGTCTGCGCTCTACCGCCAGATTGGTCTGGGCAACGTGGAGCTCTTCGCTCACCACGACCTGCAGGACATCATCACCTACACCGACGGTGGCAAGAAGCGCGCCGGCGGCATCGTGACCCGTAACCTCATCACCGGCGAGCTGAAGGCTTTCACCGGCCACGCAGTCATCCTCGGTACTGGTGGTTACGGCAACGTCTACCACATGTCCACGCTGGCTAAGAACTCTAACGCCGGCGCCATGATGCGTGCGTACGAGAACGGTGCTTACCTAGCTTCCCCGGCATTCATCCAGTTCCACCCGACTGGCCTGCCGGTGAACTCCGAGTGGCAGTCCAAGACCATCCTCATGTCCGAGTCGCTGCGTAACGACGGCCGCATTTGGTCTCCGATCAAGGAGAAGGATGACCGTCCTGCCAACGAGATTCCGGAAGAGGAGCGCGACTACTTCCTGGAGCGCCGCTACCCGGCCTTCGGTAACCTCGTCCCGCGTGACGTGGCGTCCCGTGCCATCTCCCAGCAGATCAACAAGGGCCTGGGTGTTGGACCGCTGCACAACTCTGTGTACCTGGACTTCCGCGACGCCATCGAGCGTCTGGGCAAGGACAAGATCCGCGAGCGTTACTCCAACCTCATCGAAATGTACGAAGAGGCCATTGGTGAGTCCGCTTATGAGACCCCAATGCGTATCGCTCCGACCTGCCACTTCACCATGGGTGGTCTGTGGACGGACTTCAACGAGATGACCACCATCGACGGTCTCTTCGCCGCCGGTGAGTGCTCCTGGACCTACCACGGTGCAAACCGCCTGGGTGCTAACTCCCTGCTGTCCGCTTCCGTCGATGGCTGGTTCACCCTTCCGTTCACCATCCCGAACTACCTGGCACACCACCTGGGTGAGGCCAAGCTGGCTGAGGATTCTGCTGAGGCCAACGAGACTGTCGCTCGCGCTCAGGCTCGCATCGACCGCCTCATGTCCATCCAGGGCCAGGACCCGCACGGCCCGGCGTACTACCACCGCCAGCTGGGTGACATCCTCTACTGGGGTTGCGGCGTGTCCCGTAACGTTGAGGACCTCAAGGTTGCCATCGAGAAGGTTCGCGAGCTGCGCAAGGACTTCTGGGCTAACGTCCGCATCACTGGTGAGGCCAACGACATGAACCAGGTCCTCGAGTACGGTCTGCGCGTTGCTGACTACATCGACCTGGGTGAGCTCATGTGTATTGACGCCCTTGACCGCGACGAGTCCTGTGGTGCTCACTTCCGCGAGGACCACCTCTCCGAGGACGGCGAGGCCGAGCGTGATGACGAGAACTGGTGCTTTGTTTCCGCTTGGGAGCCGGGCGCTGCTGAGGGCGAGTTCATCCGCCACGCTGAGCCGCTGTACTTTGATTCGATCCCGCTGATGACAAGGAACTACAAGTAATGAAACTGACACTTGAGATCTGGCGTCAAGCCGGACCGACGCAAGAAGGCAAGTTCGAGACCGTGCAGGTTGACGACGCCGCCGAGCAGATGTCCATCCTGGAGTTGCTCGACCACGTCAACGACCGCCTCATTGAGGAAGGCACCGAGCCGTTCGCATTCGCTTCCGACTGCCGTGAGGGTATCTGTGGTACCTGTGGCCTCCTGGTCAACGGCCGCCCGCACGGCCCGGGCCAGAACACCCCGGCCTGCCAGCAGCGCCTCTTCCAGTTCAAGGATGGTGACACCATCAAGCTGGAGCCTTTCCGCTCCGCTGCCTACCCGGTTATCAAGGACATGATCGTGGACCGCGCCAAGCTGGACCACGTCATGGAGCAGGGCGGCTACGTGTCCATGGATGCGGGTACCGCTCCGGATGCTGACACCCTGCACGTCAACCACGAGACCTCCGAGTACGCTCTGGATCACGCTGCCTGCATCGGCTGCGGTGCCTGCGTGGCATCCTGCCCGAACGGTGCTGCCCACCTGTTCACCGGCGCCAAGCTGGTTCACCTCTCCCTCATGCCGCTGGGCAAGGAAGAGCGTGGCCGCCGCGCACGCAACATGGTGGACGATCTGGAGCAGAACTTCGGCCACTGCTCGCTCTACGGCGAGTGTGCCGACGTCTGCCCGGCTGGTGTGCCGCTGACCGCGGTTTCCGCGGTTACCCGCGAACGCGCACGTGCTGCTTTCCGCGGCAAGGACGACTAAGCTATAGTCATTCACAGGATTAACAGGAACGAGAGAAAGTTTCAGCCATGAGCGACCTCAACCCGGCAGTTGCTGATCACCACAGCGAGACCTACCCGGAGTTCTCCGGTAAGATTCAGGACTCCTACATCGAGGGATATGACCCCGTTTCTTACGGCGCACCGCACTCTTCTTTGCTGCGCACCTCCACCTGGGTGGGCATGGGTCTGACTCTCTCGATCCTGCCGCCGCTGGGTATCCTGATCTGGGGCCTCGGCACCTGGCTCTACCCGGACGGCACCGCGGGTGCTGATTACCAGATCAACCTGATCGTGGGTGCCATCGCCAGCGTCGTCGTAGCCATCATGGCTATCGCCGCCGTCAAGTATGGCCGCCGCTACTACCGCCAGTACCGCAAGGAAACCGGCCGCATCAACTAGGCACCTCCTAGGCCGTTGAACGCCTGAGTTTCTGTACTGGTACCACAACAACCCCCACCTCCAAACAAACACAACGCATGGGAGGCCATGTGAGGAGGTGGGGGTTGTTGGCGTTTGGGGTGAGCGCCGGCGCTTGGCGACGTCCCGCTCGTGCCTCCTTGCGCGGAATATTCATTCAGCCTAGAACTGTGATGTCTAGCGACTTTTTGGACTCGGAGTCCAGGATGTTTTTGGACAGGATGTCTAGTGGCTTTTTGGACATTTACGGCGGTGGAATAGCCGGATGGCTATTCCATTGCATAAGCGTAGAAAGGTCGCAGATTTCGATCCCGTTCGTGACGGCAAGACGGTCACACAGTTTTGCAAAGAATTGGGGATCTCGCGGCAGACGTACCACAACATCAAACACCGGATAGCGCAGAAGGGCCGAGCAGGTATTGTGCCGGATTCGACTGCCCCGAAGAACCCGTTTAAGAAATTTGACGAAGCCGACAAAATCGCAGTCGTCCATGCCAGACAACAGTTAATGGAGCAAGGCTTAGATTATGGCCCTTGGTCGATCTACTATTTCTTGTTCGACACCCCTAGCCCCCAACCTTGCCCCAGCCGAATCAACCAACCTTCTGCACTCGATACCGATCTCCAGGAAAATAGAATCTCGAACGACCCAATGCATTTCCAAAGGAATGCCAAAGCATGTTCAAAATGTGGTTCCAACAATGCGAGGGGATTTGCCGATAGGATTAGACCTAAAACAGGTTCAATAACCCCGAATATTCCAATGCCAACTCGAATACCGCTCTATTTGACCGTCGCCACAACACTCCGAGACGAAATAAATTCATCTGTGCTAGTTGGATACTTACCTTCCGAATCCAGCCTTCAACAGCGTTTTGACGTCTCCCGATCCGTCATTCGCCAAGCGCTTTCCCTCTTAGAATCAGAAGGTTTACTTTCCAAATCGCAAGGTCGACAAACAGAGGTAATAAATCCGAAGAGAGTCCATCGAGTTGCCCAATCACTTAATGGTCTAGGCATGCAGGCCCTGCTCCAAGAAATGGACGTTCGTACGAAAGTGCTGACGCTGACAAGGAATTCCATTAGTGGAGATATTACATTTCGCCGAATCAGATTCTTGGACGGTGTACCATTCTGCGTCATCGACACGCAGGTACCTTTCGAGGCTGCCACGGGGGTAGACGAAGATTCACTGGAGCAGAGTTCGCTACATGACCTATTCCGCTCAGCAGGAAACATGCCTACCCATTCGTCACGATCAATTACAGCCATTCCTGCGTCTGAGGAATTAGCCGCCCTCTTAGAGTTGCCAGTTGGCGCCCCCCTTCTTGTGCTCTCAGGCAATACAACAAATATCGACGGGGATGAGATCGAACGATTTACCACTTTCCACGCCGGTACCCGCGTTGCGCTAGATCTCGAAACTTCCACATAGTGTGAACCGGCACACAAAAAGACAGCCATAAGACCCTTGACTTATCCGTACAAGTTGCTAAATTCTTACTTGTACGGATAAGCGATGCTGTCTGTCAGCATCTACACTAAGGATATTGGAATGGCTGAATCACAAAAATCAATCCTTCCTCTCTGGGATTGGATGAATAAAGTCCCTGGCGGAACAATGGTCATCCCCCTCATTCTGGGATCAATCGTCGGAACTTTCTTCCCTTCATTCCTTGACATGGGTTCTTTTACCACCGGACTTTTCAAATCGTCCGCGACGCCACTAATTGCACTACTAATTTTTGCTACAGGTACCCAAATCACTGTTCGAAGCTCCGGACCAGTGCTCGCACATGCGGGAACAATTCTTCTCGCCAAGACAATTATTCCGGGCCTTCTGATCGTTGGGCTTGGACACCTGATCGGTTTGGATGGATTCTTCGGAATTTCAATCCTCGCTCTACTAACCGTGGTAGCAAATTCCAACGGCGGAGTATGGCTCGCTTTCACTGGCAAATACGGCGACTACCGAGATCGCGGCGCGTACATCGCTTCAGCCGTAAATGATGGCCCCTTCTTCACTTTACTTTTCTTAGGCGCTTCAGGAATGGCCGACATCCCTCTCTCGCTAATGGCCGCAGCAGTCATTCCACTCATCATTGGAATGGTTGTAGGAAATCTTGATCCCAAATGGACCGACGTTCTCCGTCCTACCGGTGCCATCGTAATTCCATTCTTTGCCTTTGCTCTAGGAACCGGAATTAACTTGGGCTCAATCGCCACAGGCGGAGCGATGGGACTGATCCTCGGCGTAATTTCGGTACTTCTTACCGGCGCGGTTACCTATCTTGGATACAAATTTGTTCTTCGACGCGGCCGAGAATCAGGCATGGGCTTCGCCGCGGCTACAACAGCTGGAAATGCTGTAGCGACTCCGTTAATCGTTGCAGAAGCAGACCCTACGTTTGTCCAATATGTAGATGCAGCCACAACTCAGGTAGCCGCCGCAGTTCTTGTTTCTGCAATTCTGGCTCCCCTACTCGCAGCGTACGTTCTCAAGAAAGAAGGCGGATTGATAGATCGGAGTGAGGCCGAAGTGCCACAAAATCTTGACGAGGAGAAAGTCTAAATGTTACCTCGTACCCTAGTCTTAGCGGATGACCTTACTGGAGCAAATGACACCGCAGTCCAGTTCGCAGACAACGGTTTCAACACGCTCCTCACAAGCTCCGTTCAAGAACTTGTAAAACTGGACAATTCAAGAAGTGAAGTTGTCGCAATCAACGCTGCCACCCGACCAAGCTACGCAAAGGCCGAGGAAACCACAAGGAATTTGACTGAGCAAGCTATAAGAGCCGGGTTTGAGCAGATTTATCTCAAGGTTGATTCAACGATGCGGGGATCTGTGGCGCAACAAATTAAGGGCGCAATCGCAGGACTTGGTAATCGAAATGCGCTCGCATTCGTTTGCACCGCATATCCAGAAATGGGACGAGTCATCAATGATGAAGTTCTATACGTAGACGGAATTCCAGTTACCGAAACTCGCAGTGGGCGAGATCCGATCACACCCGTGAAGTCTTCCAGAATTGGCGATCTAATTCCTGACTCATTTCATGTTAGGAATCACCACGACGTCGACCACTGTGTCCAAGAAATTATCGAAAGCACCGCTCAAATAATTACTTTCGATGCAAGAGTTCAAGAAGATCTAGAGCAGATTAGTGAAGTCGCGGACCGAGTCGAGCGGCCAATTGTCTTTGTCGGCTCTGCCGGCCTTGCACAAGCACTTATCGCCAAGGCAAGCGAACCAAAATCAGCAGCAAAACTACCGCTACCAATCGATTTTCCACCTTTGGTCGTGGTGACATCGATTCATGACGTGAGTCAAGCACAGGTCGATGAATATATTTCAGACTCCGCAGGAGTTTCGTCTACTGTGTTCAGCCCGGCCCCAGCTCAGCTCACACAAGACCCCTCAATGCCCAGCCTTCTACGGCAAATCAGTGTGCTTTCGCAAGACACCAATGGTGTACTCGTCTTGAGAGCAAACCCAACGGTTACTGCATCGATTGAAAAACGAACTCAAGTTGCATCTGACTTCGCGAACAAGCTTTCATCACTTACTAAGAAGGCACTACAAAGCGGAAAGTTTGGATCGCTAATCATTTTCGGTGGAGACGGCTCTGCTGCATGCTTCAAAGAACTTTCCATAGCAAATACCCAAGTTCTCGGAAGCATTGAAAAAGGCGTTCCTCTCTCAATAGTCGTAGACGGGCCATTTGAAAAGCTACCCATCGTGACAAAGTCTGGTGGATTTGGGGAACCCAATCTATTGATCAATATTGTGAATCAAATTTGGAAAGGAATTTCAAATGAATAATCCAACACTTGCTATTACCATCGGAGACATTTCCGGAATCGGACCCGAAATCACAGCTAAGACACTCCTGCTTCACCCTGAACTGCGTGAAATTTGTGTCCCCATAGCCTACGGTGATGCCAATTCATTGCGCCATGGATGTGAGGTAGCAGGTCTAGATCCAAATTCCGTTCACGTCTTGACTTCTCCAAGTGACGCAACTAATGATCCCAACCGAATCGAAGTCATCCAGGTTGGACCAGAACTTGAACGAGTTGAGCTCGGCAAAGTTTCGGCCACCGCAGGCGATGGTGCATACCGATTCGTCGTCGCTGCATGCGACGACGCAAAAAAGAACCTCGTTCAAGGGATTGTCACCGCACCGCTGAACAAAGAAGCCATGCATGCGGGCGGACACCTGTGGCCTGGACATACAGAAATCTTGGCACATGAATTTGGCGTGGAAAACTATTCAATGATTCTTTCCGCAGATGATCTATTTCTCTTTCACCTGACCACCCACCAATCACTCAAGTCCGCAGTTGATTCGTGTACACCGGATCGAACCTACAATGTAATCAAACTCGCAGCAGCTCTTGGAAAGGCTAATGGACACCCTGAGTGGACAATTGGAGTTTGCGGAATCAATCCACACGCAGGTGAAAATCGTCTGTTCGGCGATGAAGACCAAGACCAACTGCTCCCAGGAATCCAAAGAGCTCAAGAAGAAGGAATAAACGTCACAGGACCGCTGCCAGCTGATGCACTGATTCCTGCTGCAGTAAAAGGAAAATACAACCTTGTTATCGCCTGTTATCACGACCAAGGACACGCTCCGTTCAAGGCCGTATACGGAGACAACGGGGTAAACATCACTTCTGGCCTCCCAGTTGTACGTGTTTCCGTGGATCACGGCACCGCTTTTGACATCGCTGGAAAAGGCATTGCACGCGAAGAATCTTTAGTACTGGCAACGAGGCGTGCCGCTGAGCTTTCTTCTGGATGGGCCGATGTCTGGACCGTGGCTTCGAGCTAAACGGATCCACAAGACCTCATTAATTACTTGGTTGCCGTCTTCGGAGACCAATCCTTTCGTCAGTCTCCACTTTCAAAGACGTACTCGAGCTCGCGCTTGGGGTTGATCTCTCGGTAGAAGTCCTCGGCATAGACCCACATGTGCGCGAGGATCCCGCCCAGCTGCGCCCGCAGCTGGGCGTCGCTGTAGTCCCAGGCGGTGGAAATGCGGCCGAGAAGCAGCAGGTTCAAGTCCTCGTGGCCGTCATTGAGGATGAGGTAGGAGGTCACGACGGCTTGCTCCTGGTTGGCCTTGACCACCCAGCCCATGAGCTCCGGCAGGGAGCAGCCACAGCGCGCGGACGGCACCGTGAGGCGGAAGACGATGTCGCCGCGCATGCCACCTGTCGATTTGGGGTAGTTGGTACCGCGAGTCCGCGTAGTTGGTACCGGTGTTCTGCGTACCCGGTACTGCAAGGGGGTTTTCTTTCATAGTTGATGTTGGCGACACCACAATCCGCTGGTGTTGCGTCAACTTCTACTTGGAAGGAGCTGGTCCTTGTGGCCAACTTCAAGCAGATCATCGCGATGTGCCTTGATGGTGCTAGCTACGCGCAGATCACACACGCATTGGGATGTTCACGACGAGAGGTATCCTGAAGGTGATATCGCCTACGTAGACGTGGTTCGGCCTGTCAGCGGTGAATTTGCGGCCTATTAAATCGGGCATGACTCGATGGCCAGGCTTGCGCCTGGTGGTGATGCATCGACGCCGTTTAGTAAAGCCTTTCAGCCCCATGGATTTCATGATGCGTGCGACCTTCTTGTGGTTGATCGGGGGAAAGTCCGCCTCGTCGTTGAGGCTTGCAGCGATGCGTTTAGCACCATAAAGCCCGTGCTCATTATCGAAGATGGTCTTGATTCTCGCACCAATAAGGGCATCGGAACACGTCTTTAACCTGCGTTCTTGGCGGATGTTGAGCCATTTGTAGAACGAGGAGCGATTGAGATTTAACACGTGGCACATCCGCTTGACCGAGTATTCGGTTTGGTGGTCATCGACAAACTGGAAGCGGATTACCAGCGTGTCTCTTTAAGCAAAATATTTCGCGGCCTTGCGCAGGATGTCGCGTTCTTCGCGCAGTTTCGCGTTTTCTTTTTCTAGCTGGCGGATCCGTTCAGAATCAGTGGTCGCCTGGGCCTTGTCACGCATGGTCTTCGTGCGGGCACGTTTGCCGGTGCCGTACTGCTTAAGCCAGGAATAAAGTGAGGAGCGATTGACTCCAAGCTCTGCTGAAGCCGCGTGAAGTGATAGGTCCTCATTGTTTTCGTAGAGGGCCACAGCATCACGTTTGAACTGTTCGGAGTACCTAGGCATGGTGGTAGATTACCTTTCTTCCCAACCCAACCGGGCTGGATATCAGGTGTCTACCTAACAGGGGTCGGGTCCAAGCTCTGGGAGGTGTGCCGCAGCCTGGGCATTGCTCAGTCCGTGGGGCGTACTGGTGTGTGCTTCGATAACGCGATGGCTGAGTCGTTCTGGTCCACGCTTAAAACCGAGTTCTACGACCGTAAGCGCTGGGCGACCCGTGATGCCGCGCATAAGGCCGTTGCCTACTGGATTGAAGTCGTCTACAACCGTCGGCGCCGGCACTCCGCACTGGGGATGGTCAGCCCCGTCGACTTCGAGAACCACACCGGTTCAACCACCAGCAGAAAAGAAATAGCTGCCTAACCACTAGGTAGCTCCACTACGTGTCCACGATTTGCGGGCAACCCCAAGAACAAGACTGTATTTACTAGGCAGCCTTTCTTACCTGCTGGTGAGAGGTCTTCTTATGACTGGGCACGTGGCGTAGCGCGCTGAGTTTAAGGCATTCGGGGAACCGGACGTGAGTTGATCTTGTAAGGTTTTTGCCAGAAAATTCTCTGGTCTCTCTTGGAGGTTCTTATGCGTTTCGTCCCGTTGCCGCCGCTGCTTTAGCTCTTGGTTGCTCCTTAACTCTGGCATCCTGCGGTAGCTCCGAATTGGATGGCAAGTACGAGTACATCGGCAATGAAGGCTCCGCACAGATTGAGATTGATGGCGATGAATTCTCAATCACTACTGATGGAACGGTGTTTAGCGGCTCCGTTGACCAAGATGAAAAGATCTTCACCCTGGAGCACATGGGCGAGCCAGGCGACGAAAAGAGCTTGGACGACGAGATGGAGTCCGACGGCCTGAAGGGCGAAGAAGAATCCTTCTCCACGAAGGACGACCAGATCATCTACCAAGGCTGTTCCTTTGTAAAGGTTGATGACTAATTCCGAGAGCATTGCTCCTTGAAATCAATTAGCACCTGTTTCCAGAAGCTGCTGGAAACAGGTGCTTTTCGCTTTGGCTACTTGTGTCCTAAGGGAACACTTCGTGTGGAATCAGATGTGTCCGGTTCAAACTTTTCGTACACCTAAACTGGGTCTATTCGTTTGCCGGTCCTGATGCAGCAGTGGCAGGCCGCCCGTCTTTTTTATCCACGAATTACAGGTATCGGCGCTGGTGGTTGCGTTGACTCTAGAAGTCAATCGTCCCTCGCTTTTTCTTCGGTGGTGCCTTGCGTTCCGCGTCAGTGGGGACGCCTAGGTCTTTCGGGCTGATTTTCTCACCACTAAGGACTTCTTGTAGTAATTTGTTGCCTTCAGCTTCGGCGTGGATCATGAACTCTAGTTGCCAGAGCAGCTCTAACAACTCAGTGTCATGCTGCCACGTATGTGCTTGAATTTGGTCCAACGGAGAAGATGATTTACCAGCTGGAGCTTTCATTCGGTATCCCAGCCAGGACGCTACAACATTCATTCCGGAAACTTCATAGTCCATAATTTCCGCTGAAACGTGATCAAAGCGGCCATTCCCAACGGTGAGACTGCTGGTCTCTGCGTCATAGGACCAAGACTCGGGATAGCCAGTCGTGGTGGTTGGGGCGCCGATAACGGCGTGGCCGCGGAACCGATGGCCAGTGGGCTGCCCGAACTCGTTGAGTTGAGCCCCACGTTCACCCCAGGTCTGTTCAAAGATAATTCGACGTCCGAATTCTACTATTTTGTCGAAAAGCTCCGCGTCGGCAGTAAAAGGGACATGCGCTGTTGATTCTGCCAGCTCATCTTCAAACTGTTTGGTGTATGCCGACGTACCTAGCAAGCCAACGACGTAGGCGGCAACTTCGAAGCCGCTAACCTCCCTGCCGTATGTGACTTTCAACGTAGCTAAGAGCGCGCTGGAAAGGTTTTCTTCTTCCGCTGTACAGGAACGATACAGTGGGTAGGTATCCTTTGCGCCGAAAGAGCCTCGAAAGAAATGTAAATCAGGAACATAAGGGCTAACTGTTACAGCTGGTCCTTTGCTAAGTGATGTGGATGACAGCGAGACAAGGAAGATTTGACGGTCGCTTAGTGTGTCCCAAAGCTGTTGGCGGATGTAAGTCCCTACGCGGTGATCAGGCAGGCACCATTGGCGGTCAAAACTGCGGCATCCGTATCTAGTGGGCTGCTGCTTTGTCGCATAGGCACTTGGTTCTTTCAGTGGCGGTAGAGGTTCATCAGTAAAAAGATTATTGCGGCGAGAATCAACGGTTCTGTCGCGATCTGGAGCAAACAGTCCGGAATTGGCACTGCCCGATTCAAAAAGAGTATCCCATCGTGTATTAAGCGCTTCTGCAGTTACAGCGATAGGCCATTTGCGTTGGAATTTTGCACCGGACTGTACCCAGGGGAAAATAATGTCCAACGTCACCCCATCCGACAACGCGCCTTCGGAGGTGGGAACAAATTTGTCTCCCCATTCCTTCGGCTCTATTGTTTGCCAACCGTTGTCAACTGATGGTGGCTGTAGTTTTTCCATTTCAGCCAGTTTCTCATTACGAGTGCCGGTGATGCGTTTGTAATGGACTACTGCTTTTTGCCGCAGGCGATCGGAATTCTTTTTGATCGTTCCTGTTGAAGTTTTTTCATGCTGGATGCCGAAGAAAATGGCAACCGGAGTCTGGATAGCGAAGACATTGTCTTCCTTGCGGCTGCCTCGGCCTTCGCCTCCAAGGTCAACGATCCATAGTTCATCAAAGACCCGGCGCATGTACTCACGCATTCCCACAAAACCAGGGCCTCGCAGGTAGGATGAGCTGGTGATATAGCTGACAACACCAGTTTGGTTTTTGTGCTGTTCGCAGGCCTTCCAGATGGCCCAACGGATGAAATAGACGTAGGAGTTGTACAAGTTGGGTGCTTGTTGCCCTAAGCCCAGTGCTTTTAGCGGTTCCATAAAGGCGTCGATAAGCGGGGGCTTGCCGTTTGATTCTTCTAGGATGATGTTCTTGTAACGGGCAGAGCCAGCGCCGAGTGCCTTCTTCTTTGAGCCGCGGTCATAAGGGGGGTTGCCAAGGATGACACGTATTGGGGTACGTGAGTTCTTAACGAGCCCAGCCTTACGGTTTTCCTCGTTTATATCCTCCATAACTTCCCACAAGGAAATCTGTTCGTTTACATCAGAGATTTCTCCAGGGTCAGTAAGCGAATTCGTGAGAAAGACTTGGACACCGTCTTTCCCGAGCTCGACCCCTGTTGATTCTAAAAGTTGGGTCAATCGCATGTGTGCGACCGAGTACGGACCCATCAGCAATTCGAAGGCGAATAGTCGTTTCGCAAGACTACGTGCCGCATCTTGCTTGGAAGCTGCACTATTTAGAACATGACGGGCAACAGCCAAAGGGTAGGTTGCGGTCCCTGTTGCATTGTCCAGGATATTTGTACTCTCATCTCCCAGTCCGTCTTGACGACCGAAGCGAGTTTTAAGGATTTCATCTAGTAGACGAACTTGGGCTTCTACGATTTCGACGGGGGTGTAATAGACTCCGGCATCGGCGCGCATTTTAGGGTCGTATGATGCGAGAAAGTCCTCGTAGAAGTAGAGCCAAGGGTCGGCGTTTTTGGTGAATTTATCCACATTGACGGCGCCGATGGTTGCTTCAAGCAGAGAGACGGGGCCTTCAACTAGCTCACGGTTGGTCTTTTGCGCCATGAGTTCGAGGACTGACCCTAGTAGGCGGTGGCCATTTTTGCGGAGGTCTGGGGTGATGGAGTTTGCGTTGAAGTCTTCAGCTGGGGTATCTGATTCCACACGTGCCAGTAGCAAGGCGTAAGTAAAAGTTTGGGCAAAGGAATCAGCGAACTGTGGCTTTGTTGCACCTGGCATCAGCTCAGCTGACCAAGACTTGTATAAGTTGTCGAGGGCGTCGAGGTGATTGTCTGTCAGAACTTCGTGAACGGTGTCACGTAGGAATCTGGTCAATGGGGCAAGCGTGCCAGCGAGGCCTGGCGGTGACGATGGTGTGGTCGGCTTCCAAGAGAGGAACTGGTCTAGCAGACTTGCTAACTCACTCTTTTGTTCATCAGGAACGGCGTCATCTGCGTTGGGATTGAGCACTAGGTGGGAGACAGGGCGGTCTGATTCGTGTCGCAGAAGTGTCCACTCCCAGCCATTTGTATAAATCAAGTTGGGGTGATTGGACAAGCGTTTCCATTGAGATTTGTCGTGTTTCGTCCACCCTGTGGGCCGGTATGGATTGGCTGATTTAGTAGGAGCTTTTAACTCTATATGTCCGGTTAGCTGTCCTCGACCGTTTTTGACAGCCATGTCCAGTCGAACCCCTTGGACTGAATCATTCTTGCCTTGACGGTGTTCTGTTACCACGTTGACCTGGGTTGTGCGATTTTGGCCTATTTCAGTAAGGAAGTTGTGGATCGGGACTTTCAGTTGGTCCTCTGCACTGGTGCGATTATCGAGGGAAATTTCGGTCTCTATCTTGCGAAGACTGGTAATTAGTTGAGCTAAGGGGGCGGATTCGTTTTGCATTAATTGACTCATTTCAAAATTTGTTAATAGAACTCGTGGGCCGAGCAGCTTATTCAGCTGCTCGGCGTTGGCGTAGGTCTTGGCAAATCCTCCTTTGAGCTTGTTTATAAACAGGGGCGCGATGGAATTCAGTCAGACCACCTGTCGTTTCGCGGAAGTAGATGACATTCTTCTGAGCTACTTCGTGTTCCAGATCGTCAGCGATGTTGAGTGAGCCGTTACGAAGGCGGGTGATATTTCCCTTGGAACGGCCGTAGGCGAGCATGAGATCGAAGATGAACTCGCGGTCATACTCATCTTTCCCAGCAAGCGGCTTGATGCGTTCTTCGATTGCTTTGAGGCTGAGTCTTGCCACCTAGTTCACCCTTCAATTCAGTGGAATAGCCCTCGGCAGGCTGGCGTTCATAAAGCTAGGAGTCGATCTTAGTGTTGGCGGCGATCGAGTGTGTCCGTTACGCGCACTAATGTTGATTGATGGATTAGCTATCCATCACGAAGCCTCGTTTACCCCAAGGAGAACCAACCCATGACGCACCGCGCAGACGCAGGGCTTGAGCCGGCTAAGGAAACGTCGGCGGCGCAGACGTCGTTTGTGCCGCAGCCAGGAAACCAGGAGGCGCGCCGGGCGGACCTGCGCCGCTGGAAGGCGATTGCGCTGTCCTTCCTGATTGGTGCGGCGGTGATCTTTTTGGGGTGCTCGTGGTGGCAGGCGTCGGCAAGCGGGGCACCGGTGTGGGTGGGGTACGTGCGCGCGGCGGCGGAGGCAGGCATGGTCGGTGGACTGGCGGACTGGTTTGCCGTGACCGCCCTCTTCCGCCGGCCGATGGGCCTGCCCATCCCGCACACGGCGCTTATCCCGAATAATAAGGACCGCGTGGGTGATGCGCTCAAGGACTTCGTGGAGGAGAACTTCCTCACCGCGGATGCGCTCAGCGCCAAGGTGCGGGAGGCCGAGATACCGCTGTGGCTGGCGCACCAGGGCGTGGAGCCTGGACGGGCGGAGGAGGTCTCCGCGTGGATTGGTGAGCGCGCAGCCAGCGTGGTCGCAGACCTAGACCCGGCGGAGGCGGAGCAGTTCATCCGCACCCAAGTCATGGACCGTCTGGCAGAGCCGGAGTGGGGCCCGCCGCTGGGACGCCTGTTGGAGGGCTACATCGCGGATGGCAAGGCGCGGCCGTTGGAGGATGACCTCATTGACTGGACGCACGGGAAGATCCTCGGCATGGAATCCACGGTGGTCACCGCCATTGATGAGCGCATGCCCGGCTGGGCACCGCGCTTTGCCCGCGAGATGGTGGGGGAGAAGGTCTACGCAGAGCTCGTGGAATTCGCCGATGAGGTGCGCCGCAACGGCAACCACGAAGCCCGCCTAGCCATTCGCCGCAACCTATCCAAGCTGGCCTCGGACCTGCAGTGGGATGAAGATATGCGCGGGCGCATCGAGGGAATTAAGCAGGAGATGCTGGCCTCCGATCAGGCGCAGAAGGCGCCGGCGGCCATGTGGGCGACGGTCTCCTCCACGCTCATTGAGCAGCTCACCGACCCGGAGTCCTTCCTGCGTCAGAAGATCACCGCCAAGGTGAAGGAATTGGCGCACCGCTTGCTGGAGGATTCGGAGTTCCTGGCCCAGGCCAACGAGCTGGTGGACAAGGCCGCGCGCTACGCGGTGGAGAAATTCGCACCGGAGATCATCGCGATTATTCCGGAGACCATTAAGCGCTGGGATGCCGAGGAGGCTTCCGAGAATATCGAGCTCATGGTGGGCAAGGACCTGCAGTTCATTCGCCTCAACGGCACGGTCGTGGGTGCGCTGGCTGGGTTGGTTATCTACACTGTTAATCATCTGCTTTTTGGCGTCTAACAAGGAGTGACGACCATGTCCGTATTTGACTCAATCAAGAATGCCGGTTCCTCTGCTTTTGATGTGGCCAAGGATTTTGGTGGCCGTTTCAAGGAGGAGCGCCAGAACCAAGCCCAGAGCGCACAAGCGGATCGCATCGCCCGCGCTGCCGACGAGGCAGGCATGGGTGATGGCACCGCGAAGGAGGAGTCCTTCTTCGACCGCGTGACCTCCACGGCGAAGAATATTGGGGAGTCTGTGTCCTCCGCCGCCCGTGAGACCCGCAACTCGGAGTCTTTCGAGAAGGCTCGTGAGGATTTCAACACCGCCTTCAACGAGACCCGTGAGGGTGTGCAGGGCGCTATCAACAATGCCAAGGAGCAGCGCGCGGAGGGCAAGCATGCCCAGCAGCCGCAGGAGCCGCAGAGCCCGCGCAACCCTTATGCCCCGAAGCCGAATGACGATGTCATTGACGGCGAAGTAGTTGACGAGAACTAGTTAGTCTTTCTTGATGCATACTTTTCTTAACACCATTGCGTCGATACCGCACTACATTTTCATGGCGGTATCCCTCTTCGCCCTCTTTGGTGCCGTTCTGGCAGCGATGACGCGGGAGGACGCCTTCCGCGCCGGTGACCGCCAGAACAAGTGGGTATGGGTCGGGTTGCTCTTCGGCTCCGCCCTGTTGATGAACCTGCCGCTGCCCTTTGTCAGCTGGATTGGTGCCATTATCACCGGCGTGTACTGGTTCGATGTGCGCCCGCAGCTCAAGGCCATCATCAACGGCGATTATTCCTACTAATGCTGAACCTGCTTGAGGCCTCCGTGGAGGAGGCGCGAACCCAGTCAGCGGGGCAGCAAAGAGTGCTTGTCTCCCCGCACCACGTGCTTGCCGCCGAGGGCGCCGAGCACGTCATTGCAGTTGCCGGCTATCCCACCGGGCGCCACCACTCTTTGGTGAAGGCGGCGGAGGCGCGGCTGGCCGTGCAATCAGGTGCGGCCGAGGTGTGGGTTGCGGTGGATGCGCTGCTAGGGGATGCCACCTCGCTGCTCTCCGAGCTCGTCACCCTCCGCGAGGCCTGCCCGCTGCCCGTGCGCTTGGGTCTCATTCTTCCTGAGCATCCAGCTCTGCCGGTGGCGGAGTATCTGCGTGCTGCCGAACAGGCAGGTTATCAGTGCCTCATTGAAACGGGCTCCGTCGTTTCAGACGACGAAGCCCTGGATACGCAACTCTCCGTGGAGAGTCTTAGGTCTTAATTAGCCGGTGCCTGCTGTGCTGGTGCGGTAGCGGAATCGAGCTCGCTCATCGGAACGTCGTGGCCAATGAGGGTGAGCGTGAGTTCGCCAGCCCCAACATCCACGGATTCGAAGGTCAGCTGCTGGCCCGCGAGCTGTTCCTCCATGCCTTCGGCCAAGGCATTCGAAATCGCGGAGGTGGCCTGCTCGGGCAGGTCGAAGCCGAAGAGCGATGCTTCCTTCGCATCGATGGCGAGCTTGCCGTCGCGAGCTTCCGGCTTGAGCGAGAGCGTGGCCAGGCCACCGGCAAATTCCACTTCGAGGTCATCCTCGGCATCGTTGGCGGTAATCGCGGTCACCACGAGGTTGCCCAGCGCGTCATAGCCGGACTGCTCAGCAATAGCCTTTTGGAAGCTGGCCAGTAGGAATTGATCCGGGACCGTCGTCGAAGCCCGCAGCGTGCCCGCGACCGGCTCCTGGGACAGCGTCATGTCTTCGACGTGAATATCAGCGGCCGGTTGGCCGATGATGTTAGTGCCCTCAATCTGTAGCGTGGACGGGGTCTTCATATCCATCTGCGGAATCTTGCCGTTGAGCATGCCAAAGACCATGGGGCTGGCACCAAAGCTCACCTCCGGTTCCTCGGAGGTCTCCACGCCTTGCTCCTTGGCGGACTGGGTGAATTCGCTCTTCATCTGTGAGCCCAAGAACCAGCGTATACCGAGCTCAGCTACCAAGATGATGAGCAGGAGTGCAACGAGCACGCCGATGAAAATTTTCCAGGCCGTTGAGGCGGGAGATTTAGAAGAAGCCATGACTACTAGTGTGGCGCACGGGCTTAAAGTTGGCCAACTACGAGTTCCCAATCCACTGTGAGCACGTTATCCCGCAGGCGGCGGTTCACCGGATGGATGGGCACTGTCTGTCGGAGTTCTTTACGCGCCATGCGCCAGCGCACCCGCGGTCCATAAGGAGACCAGCCGGCGGCGCGGTCCCAGGCGGCATCGGCCGCTTGCAGGAGTTCATGGATTGGCTCACCCGGCACGTTGCGGTGGATGAGGATCTTGGGCAGGCGCTCCGCGATATCGCTGGGGCGCTGAACGTCGAAGGGATCCCAGGCGAGGGTCAGCGTGCGTGGACCGGCGGCGCTGAGAAGCACCCAGGCCGCCCTGCGCCCTAGCTCATCGCAGGTTCCCTCCACGAAGAAGCCGCCCGGAGCAAGACGCGAGGTCACCGTGTTCCAGGCTTTCTCTACTTGGTCAACGTCATACTGGCGCAGCACGTTGAAGGCGCGCACTAGCTGCGGGCGGTAGCCGGCAAGCTCGAAGCCGCCCAGCTCAAAGGTGACGCCATCGCGCGGCGGCAAGACGCGCTCGGGGGAAATCTCTAGGCCCGTTACCCGGGTATTCGGGTTAACGCTGCGCAGCCAGCCCGCCCACTCCACGGTGGTGGTATGGGAGGCGCCGTAGCCGACGTCGAGAGCCAGCGGCTTACTCGTGGAGCGCAGCAGCGAAGAGATTTCAGGGTGCGCCACCATCCACCGATCGCAGCGGCGCAGGCGGTTGGGGTTGGTGGTGCCGCGGGTAACAACGCCGAAAGGCCGACCAGCGCTTTCCTGAGCCTTCAGGTTATGCGCATGATCGGCCATAGCAACAACTGTGGTGTAGGGAGTTGTTTAGAGGTTGTTGGAGATCCACTCTTCGGTGAGCTTGCCCTCGTTGGTGTAGAGCTCCTGCAGAGCCTCAGCGACCTTCGGCTCGATGGCAGCGCCCATCATCGGGATGTTGACGGAAACCTCGGAGACATAGTCCAGAACGGTGGTCTCATCCTGGGACTTGTAGGTGATGTCACCCTTGAAGTCGACCGGGGTGCCCTTGACGTCAGCGGTGAAGGAAACGGACATCTGATCATCGACAACCTCG